>CALGYB010000134.1 GCA_937935075.1 uncultured Roseiflexus sp.
GGCGGCTTCGCCGCCGCACCACACCACCTTGATGGTAGTGCCACGCTGCCGCAGGCTCTGGCGAAGCCAGAAAATGCGCCACTGCGTAAGTCCTGTTGTTAGAAGTATTGGCGCGAGATCTCTTTGCAGGGTTGACGCAAAGGCACGAAGACGCAAAGTCGTCTCGTATTTTGCGAAGCCTGGCGACTTTGCGTCTTCGCGCCAACCTTTTTGAGAAATCAGGCGTCGACAGAGCACCCAAAGCGCGCCTTAGTCTATCAAGATTTATCGTACCACAAGCGGCAGAGCGACGCCAAAGGGCTGCCCGAGAGAGCCGATCAGCGGAATATCCCCGGAGACGCCGAACTGCACGGTGAACTCAGCGGCGCCGCCGTCGCGCGCTGTGTCGCAAAGGAAGCGCTGGTTCGACGGGCGAAAGACACACGGAGCGTCGCCCTGCAACTGTGCGGCGATGGTCAGGAATTGAGGGGTGGTGGCAGGTGTGGACGATACCACTGGTGTGGGCGAACGCTGCACGATCAGGGTGAGCAGCATAACGACGAGCGTCATAAGGATACGGGCGCTCACGATCTTTCTGTTTGTATCTGTCACGACGAAAGATGATACTATGTTCAACATTGAACGTTGAACGTTCAATGTTCAACCCCTCTTGCCCCTTGCCTCTCGCTCTGGTATGATGAAACCACTATGTCCACAAACGACGACATCACGATCCGTTCGGCAGAGACATCCACTGATCTGGACGCATTCTTCCGGCTCGCGGCGGAGACGTTCGCCCTCGACACGATCCGTAGCGCAGCACGCTGGCGGCAGCACGTCGAACACGCACCCGATTACGTTTCCGGGCAGGTGCGTTGCGCTTTCGTCGCAACAGCGCTGATCGGCGGTTACATGCTGTATGAACGAATGTTGCGGGTCGGTTTTGTGACGCTTCCGACCGGATGCTTCGCCGGTCTTGTCACCCGTCCGGAGTGGCGTGGTCGCGGGGTTGGCACGACGCTGATGCACGATGCCATAGCGCGCGCAGTCGAACGGCGGTTGGGGTTGATCTTGCTCGATGGCATCGCTGGTTTCTACGGTCGCTTCGGGTATATTGACGTTCTCGATACCACGCGCCATATTGTCAGTCGGGCGCACCTGGCGGCGATACCCCGGAGTCCCTACACGGTACGACTGGCCACAGCAGACGATGCGTCGGTGTTGCTCGACCTGTACGAACGGCACTATGCCGGTTACAACGGCAGTTTTATGCGCAGCATTGCATGGCAGCGCCACGATCTGGCGTTGCGTCTGGAGGGGAATCCGCCACGACTCGCATGTGATGGCGACGGAGAGGTGCGCGGGTATCTGATTCTGCCGTCGCAGGCGCCTGGCAATCACGCGGTCGAAGCCGCCGCTGACGACTGGTGCGCGGCGCTGGCGTTGCTCCAACATCACGCAGGCATTGCCGGAGATGCGACGGAGATCGACTGGCCCCTGCCGCCGGATTCGCCGACATTCTACGCGCTTGCCGATCATCTGAACCTGACGAGCCGTTCCTATCACCATCCCAATGAGGGGTGGATGGCGCGTCCTGCACATCTGCCAACCCTGCTCGACCGCATCGGTCCGCTGCTCAATGAACGATGCCGGGCATCTGGCGGTGAAACGTTTCGGCTGTGTGTCGCCGGGGCGGAACCATCACTGGCGGTGGGAGCGGAGGCCAATGCGCCAGACGCGCCAGAAGTCGTGCTGACGCCACAGGCGCTCGTGCAACTGCTGTTCGGCTTTCGCCCGGCGCGATGGGTCGCCGGTTATCCCGGCGTGCACATTCCAGCGGCGATCCTGCCGACGCTCGACGCACTCTTTCCCCCCGGTCGCGCCTGGATTGCCGGGTCTGACGCATTTTGAAGGGTTATACTGGCAGTTTCTTGAACGTTTCGGCTGCGGCAAAGCCGTGCTCTTTGCCCGCCTCCGCCATGCGCTGACGCACCCGCTCTTCCCATCCCTGGACTTCGTCCAGTTGCGTGTGATGCTCGCGCAACGCGGCGATCTTCCGGTTCACGTAGGTCGAGACATCTTCGACGTGATCCGGTTGTTCGGCGCCCCACAGGTAGAGCGCCTCGGGTCGCCAGACGCCAATGCCGATCTGTCCCAGCCCCGGCATAAACAGATGGTCGCGCGCGCTGACGACCGCTTCAATCACGGCAAATCCGACCGCGCGATGATCGGGATGGAGCATATAATGCTTCCATGGGTCGTGGGTGTAAATGGCGTGCGGTTTGAAATGGCGAATGTAGAGAGCAAATTCGGCGCGCAGCGCTGAAGAGGGTTCGAGTTCGCCATCGTTGTTGCGCAGGAAGATCACGCGGCGCACGCCGAGGATTTCGGCAGCGGCGCGCTGCTCCTGTTCGCGGATTTCCGACAGACGAAACGATGACATCGCCGGATCATGGCTGCCTTTGTTGCCGTTGGTCGCAATGATGAAGGTGATGTCCCATCCCTGATCGGCAAGTTTGGCGATGGTTCCGCCGGCGCCAAACTCATTGTCGTCGGGATGGGCGCCGATCACAAGTGCGCGCTTGGGTTCGTCGGTCATAGACAGGTCTCTACAGAAACAAGGGTCGAATCATTGTTGTATTATACCAACATCCTGGGAGCGAGGTGACGGTCACGAAATGCGCATTCTCATCGTGCTTGGCCGCGGAATCGCAACTGTGCTTACGAGCGCGCTCCTGATCGTGGCGTTCACGGCAGCCATGGTGGTCGTGCAGAGCGGACGAGACGAGGCGCGCCCGGCTGGCGCTGCACTCGTGCCCGGCGAGGCGTTTGACAGTGCGCTCACATCCGAACAAAAAGCGCAGTGTGATCGTGCGGTCAATCTCTACCGCCGCGGGATGGTCAGCCGTGTTATCCTGACTGGGAATGTCATGTTTCGAACGCTGGCTCGCCGGTATCTGATCGAACAGGGATTGCCGCCACAGGCATTGTTTGCTGACGAAACGAGCGAGTCACTGGTTGGAGGCATACGCTCTGCGGCCAACGTGGCACGCGCGCAGGGCTTCTCGTCGGTTGTCGTTGTGGCTGAGCCGCCGGCGATGCTCACTGCCCTCAAGGTCGCGCGTGACGAGGGGCTGACTGCTTACGGATCGTCTGCTGGCGGCGTTTCGGTTGTTGAGAATCCGTATGCTGTGGCAGGCGGGACCTGGCGTTATCTGAAGTATATATTTGTGGGAACATAACCCTAATCCAACAACCGTAACTGCTGCGCCTTTAGCACCGCCTGCGTTCGATCACGCACGTCGAGTTTCGCCAGAATATTCGAGATATGCGTCTTGACGGTGCCTTCGGTAATGACGAGCGCTGCGGCGATTTCTTTGTTCGACATGCCGCGTGCGAGCGCTTTCAACACATCGAGTTCGCGTTCGGTGAGCGCATTTGGCGATTTTGGCGCCATACGTTCCGGCGCCGGCGGTGAACCAACTGCCAGGCGTGAGAACTCTGCCACGACCTTGCGCGCAATACTCGGCTGAATGAGCGCTTCGCCGCGCGCCACGGCGCGCACTGCTTCCGCCATCTCTTCGCTGCTGATATCCTTCAGCAAATAGCCGCGCGCGCCGGCTTTCAACCCCTCGAACACATACTCGTCGTCGTCGAAGGTGGTCAGAATGATCACGCCAACCTCTGGAAAGCGCCGGCTCAACTCGCGTGTGGCAGTGACTCCGTCCATCCCCGGCATCCGAATATCCATCAACACAACATCGGGATGCAGCCGCTCGACCGCCTCGATCGCGGCGCGCCCGTCGCCCACGGCGCCGACGACTTCCAGGTCCGGTTCGAGTTCCAGCAGCATGGCGATGCCTTGACGGATCAGGGTTTGATCATCGACCAGTAACACCCGGATCATGACTCACCTCGTTTGTGATATCCACGGGTGCAACAATATCCAGCAGAAATCCGCCATCGGGATGCGGACCGGCGTGCAACACCCCGCCCAGCCGTTCGATGCGCTCGCGCAGACCGGTCAACCCGAAACCATTGCCCTCGTGAGCGCCATTAATCGGTTGTCCATTGTCGCGGATCATCAGATGCACCGTCTTCGGCTGGCATATCAGTGTGACGATGATCTGTGAGGCATTGCCATGCTTGCGGGCGTTGGTCAACCCTTCCTGCACGGCGCGGTACAGGGTCATCGCCAGGGTTTGCGGCAGCGCCGGCAGATCACCCGACTGCTCAAAGCGCGTGTCGGTGGCGGTCGAGGTGCGGAAGTCGTCAATGAGACGCTCAATCGCCACATCGAGTGAATGACCGTCGAGCGGCGACGGTTGCATGGCAGCGACGCTGCGCCGCACCTCGTCGAGCGCTGTCTGCGCCACTTCGCGGCACGTGGCGATCACGGCGGCGGCGCGTTCTGGATCGCGCTGGAGCAGGCGCGCTGCCGCCTGCAACTGGACATTCAGGATGGTGAGATAGTGACCAAGTCCGTCGTGGATATCACGCGCCAGGCGCACGCGCTCTTCGATTGCCGCTGTTCTCAATTCACGTTCGCGCGCCGCGCGTAGTTCGTCGTGGCTCGCCTGCAACTGCGCCAGCAGCTCCTCGGCGCGTGCGCGTTGCGCCTCGGCCTGTGCCGTCTGCTGTTCATAGCGCTGGGAAAGCTGAACGAATATCACCACGAACACAACGCCGAAACTGAACGTGGCAGCGCTTTGCAGCGCCGTCTCCAGGTTGACGAAAAAGGCGATGATTGTGCAGATGCCAGCAACCATTCCGCCAGCATAGAAGAGCGCCGCCGCCAGCGGCAGCGTCCACGTCGCCTGCCCCACCAGCAGAAACAGGAGCATTGAGATGACCGTACTCGCCGGTCCGCTGCTCAGGCTGAATGCAATCAGGTAGAGCGCGCTTGCGACAATCAGGTAGAGCGCCACCATGACCGGCGGCGTTGAGCGCGAACGTACATCAGAATACGATGGGATCAGGTTCAGCGCGAGCAGCGCGCCCAGTGCGCCGACAACCACTCCCCGCCGCCAGAGGGGTGTATCGGGCTGTGCCGTGACGGCAGCGATCAGGGCGCCGACAATCATCACCACGGCGACGATGATGACGCGGTCGGAAAGTACTGCGCGCCACCAGGCGCGCGCGGCGTCGGCGCCGAATGCGGCGATTCTGAACCTTTGATCGTGTGGCGACATGGTGATGCCTGGCCTTCCCACGTTTCCCCCAAGACCCTTGAGGTCGATCTGCGCGCCCGGTGAGCGCGGCGACTGCTCTGCTGGCGAGTTCCGTCACCCTCCGCGATCTTTGACGAAGACCTCAAAGGGCGCAAAGGGACACAAAGGAAATGCGCTTCATGTTTATTCCCCTTCGTGCGCTTCGTGTCCTTGGTGGTTAAGCCTTTGTGCAGCGGACACAATCTTGTGATCGGCGTTGGCTGAGCCTGTCGAAGCCAACGCCAACCGCTTCATAGGTGCAAGCGTGTTTGTCCGAATGTAGATTGATCTTCCTATCAGAAGTCGGGAGCGTTCTTTCCTCTCTCGCTTCTTGTCTTGCGCCTCTCACCTCATCCATCATATGCCAGTGTGTTGCGCACCGTCAAGCCGATTGCCGCGCGCGCCGGCAGGAGACTCGCACCAATGCCGATTCCTATCGCCGCCACCAGCCAGATTGCGGCGCCGTCCAGCGCGAAGTGATAAAGCAATGGAATCTGCAAAAATGCCAGTCCCACAGCATTACTCAACAGATAGCCAAGCGGCAGGGCAAGCACCGTCCCGATCAGAGCGCTCGCCAGGCTGATCGCTATGCCTTCGCCGACAACAATGCGGTACAACGCATCATTCGATGCGCCAATTGCGCGCATGACCCCAATTTCACGGGTGCGCTCGATAATATTCAGGCTCAGTGTGCCGGTTAATCCTAACCCGCCGATGGCTGCCAGCAGCACCGCCATTGCGAGCAGGAATGAAACGATAATATTGATCAATGTGGCCGCCTGTTCGCGTTCGTCGGCGCGTGTTTGCGCCACCGCGACGCTCACCCCCGCGTTTTCCAGCGTCTCCCTCAATGCGGTCGCTACCTGCTGTTGGGCGTCTGGATCGTGCGCGCCGGCAGCCACCCGGATCTCGCGCGTTTGCCCGAAGGCGCCGGTGATCTGCGCCAGATATGGCTGGCTGGCGTACATGAAGGGCACGCCGAGCAGCCCGCGGGTGACGCCAACGATCTGCCACTCTGTCTCGCTGTTCCCGATCTTCAGCACAACGCCCTGCCCGACGCGCAGGTCCGGCTCGAAACGTCGCACATCGGCGTTGATGACCAGCGCGTGGGCGTCGCCGGGCAGCAGCCAGCGCCCTTCAATTATCTCCGGCGTAAAGAGTGCGCTTTCAATCGGCGGAGCAATGATGCCGATCGCCGGTCCTTCGCTGCCATCGGGTCGCAGGCGGTATGCCAGCGCGTTGCCCCAGCTTTCGACCGCCGTCACGCCAGGCGTCTGCCGTACAAGGTGTTCGATCTGTGCGACACGATACGGACGAACCAGCGTCACCTGCACGTCGTGTCGGGAGGTTGCCAGAATGATTTCGAACGTTTCAAAGAGCGAACGACGCACGCTCAGCACTGAAACCACAATTGCCGTCGCCAGTGTCAGCGTCATCAACGTCAGCGCCAGACGTCCCCGCCGCCGGAGTGCATTGCGCAACGAGAGGATCACCGGTGATGGGATGAGCGCAATCAGCCAGGATGTCGCCGTCGCTTCGCGCACAGTCGCCAGTGGTGGAACGCTGTTTCGGCGCCGCTCCTCACGTTGCCCGGCAATCGCTTCGCGCACGGTCAGCCGCGCTGTGCTCAGCACCGGTGCGAGCGATGCCAGAAGTGGCGCCAGCAGCGCCATACCAACGTGGAGCACAATCACACCGATAGGGGTTGTGAACGTGCCCAGTTTGAAATTGAGGAAATAGGAAAGGAAGCTGACGAATGCCTCGGTGGCGAACCGTGATGCCAGCAGCGCCGGCGGCAGTGCCAGCATTCCGAATGCCAGCGCGTATACGGCATAGACGACCACGATCTGACCGGGACGCGCCCCAATCGCCTTCATCACGCCGATCTGTCGTGTCTGTTGCAGCAGCAGCGCTGTGATGGTGTTCGTGACGAGCAGAACGCTCAGAAAGAGCGCCAGTATGCCGAGGGCGCCAAGCACAATCGTGATCGCCTGAAAATAGTTTTGGAGCGGCAATTCTCCTGGTCGCGCCACATCGACCCGCATCACCCGCGTGCCGGCGCGCTCGACGTGTGTGCGAACTCGCTCCGCGATACGCTGGTTGTACGCTGCATCGGTTGGATCATCGGTCAGCAGATAGAGTTCATTGTAGCCGGGTGCGCCGCCGAGCCACTCCAGCGTCTCACGGTTAACATATCCATAAGCGCGTCCGGTGAATGTCGCCGGCATGCGGGAAAAATCGTAAGCCAGCCCTGACAGGCGCATCGTGCGTATCCGTCCGTCGGCGGTCTCGACCGTGATGGTGTCATTCAGACGCGCCTGCGCCAGACCCAGGTAACCAACCAGCAATGAGGTGCGCTCGATCACGACCGTGCGACGTGGCGGGGGCCATGCGCCAGGGGGCCAGGAGGCCGGATCGGGTTCGAACACGATCTCGGGGCGCACTTTGCTCACCCGCGTTTCGCCGTCGTCGGGCAGAACGAAGATCTCGATCAATTGCCATGGGCGATGTGCAGCAGTGCGGAAGCGCAGCGTCAGGCTCCGACGCCCTTCGGCTTCGGCGACTCCAGGCAGGCGACGCACGGCGCGCACTATCTCGTCGTCGAAGGCGTCATCGGTGTACACCACTGCGCTCGCCGGACGAACCTCGGCGTAACTCTGTACCAGGTCGCGCGACATGATGGTGGACATATGTGCGACTGTGCCAATCCCGCTGACGCCAGCGGCAATCGACAGCACAACGAGCAGGGTGCGCACCTTGTAGCGCCACAGATCACGAATCACCTTTTGCCAGCGTGCTCCAATCACGGTCTCCCTCTCTTTCGGATTGCCCGCCTATCGCTGCGCTACCCGCGCCCCAACCAGACTGCACGCCAGCATCACAATCGCATCGACGGCGAACGATATCATCTGTTCGCCGCTGAGCGGCGCGTTGAAGAGCGTGATGGCCAGCACAATCAGCAGAATGAACGCCAGGACAACCGCGCTCACCACTGCCGGCGTGGCCGGCGTGACAAGGCGCGCCAGACGCGCGCCGCGCCAGAATGCCACGGCTGCCAGCAGCACCTTTGGTAATGCCTGATACCAGGCAGCGCCGGCAAGTGCAGTGACGGCGGCATTGATGGCTTCTGGATCGCCGCGTGTCTGGAAACCGATGACAAGACCGTAGCCGACGCTCATGGCGAGCGCAGCGCCCAATGGAATAATGACGATCAGGATGCTCGACCAGATCACGGCGCCCCAGGGAAACGATCGGTTGCGTTGCGCTATCATGGTGCTCCTCCTTGGAAATCGTAGCGGTCACTGGTTCTACACTAGCGCATGATGACGCAGCACAACAGTCACGAACGGCGGAATTGCTGGATGATTATTCCTGCGCAACAGTTCCGCCGAATGGCGTATGACCTTCGGATGAGGCGTCGGTTCGGTGATACAATGACGAGGTGTTCTGGCGCTTCCTGTGGCTGTGTCAGCCCGTTGAATATGCACACCGATGAGCATCGCCATTGCCTATGATTGAACGTTTGCCGCCTGACCCGCGTATGATCGCGATTCCCGTCGAGTTGCGCGGCGCTATCGCACAGGCGCTGGAACATATCCCCGCAACGCGCTGGATGAATGCGGCGAGGATGTTGAGCGAGCAGTACCGCGCCGTCGATGACACGGGGGAAGCGCCGATCATACAGACCCGCCTCGACGCCCTGGGGTATGCCGCCCTCCTGATGCCGGCCACCTATGCGCAACTGTACGGCGCAATGCAAGCCGCCGCTGCGCGCGTTCCGTCGTGGGCGCCGGAAACCATGCTCGATATGGGGAGCGGACCCGGAACGGCGCTGTGGGCAGCCACGGTGTGCTGGCCGTCGCTCCGTGATCTGACTGCCTGGGAACGCGAGCCGGCGTTGATTGCCCTTGGGCGCGATTTTGCGCGCGCGAGCGCGAACCCGGCGCTGTGTAACGCACGCTGGGTGCAACGCACCCTGCAAGCCCCCGTGGACCATGGCATGCGGTTTGATCTGGTCGTGCTTGGCCACGTGCTTGGCGAAATATCGCCGGAGGATCGCAGCGCGATTGTGGCAACCGCCTGGCGCATCACCCGCGGTTTGCTCCTGATCGTCGAACCGGGCACGCCTGCCGGGTTTGCCGTGGTGCGCAGCGCGCGCGACCTGCTGCTCGCCGCAGGCGCAGCCACGATTGCGCCATGCACTCACGACCGCCCCTGCCCGCTCAGCGACGACTGGTGCCACTTTCCGCAACGGCTGCGCCGCCCCGAGTTTCAGCGGCGTGCGCGCGGTGCGCCGTCGCCGTGGGAAGACGCCAAGTACAGTTATGCCGCGCTTGCCCGCTTTCAGCCTGAACGTTCTGTCTGGGGGCGGGTTATTCGCGAACCAACGTTCAATAAAGCATACGCGGAAGTTCTGATCTCATCACGTGACGGTATTGTGTGGCATCGCGCGCTCAAACGCGAGCGTGACGCCTTCAAACGGGTCAAACATCTTGAATGGGGACAGACACTCGAGGAGCAACCATGAAAGCCATCCTGTTCGACACTCCAGGCAGTCCTGATGTTTTGCGGTACGGCGACGCGCCCGATCCGGCGCCTGGTCCCGACGAACTCCTGGTGCGGGTGCGCGCCACAGCGGTCAACCGCGCCGATCTGTTGCAGCGGCGCGGCGCCTATGCGCCGCCGCCAGGGGCATCGCCGATCCTGGGGCTGGAACTGGCCGGCGAAGTCCTGACTCCTGGCGGTCAATGGCGTATCGGCGACCGGGTAATGGCAGTCACGACCGGCGGCGGATATGCCGAACTGGCGGTCATACCGGCTGGCATGGCGATGCGCATACCGGAGAACCTGTCGTTTGAAGAGGCGGCGGCGATCCCGGAGGCATTCCTGACCGCTTTTCTCAACCTGTTCACGCTTGGGATGTTGCAGGCAGGCGAGACGGTGCTCATTCATGCCGGCGCCAGCGGCGTCGGCACGGCAGCGATTCAACTGGCGCGGGTCGCCGGCGCGCGCGTCTTCACCACCGCCGGTTCGGCGGAGAAACTGGCGCTCTGCCGTGAACTCGGCGCAGAACTGGCGATCAACTACCGTGAAGAGTCGTTTGCGACGCGGGTGCTCGAAGCCACCGACGGTCGCGGCGTCGATCTGATCCTCGATTTTGTCGGCGCACCCTACTGGCAGCAGAACACCGCTGCGCTGGCGCTCGATGGACGGTTGCAGTTGATCGGGTTCCTGGGAGGGTCGGCAGGGTTGATCGACCTGGGTCCGATTCTGGCGAAGCGGTTGCGCGTGACCGGCACAACCCTGCGACGCACACCGTTGCCGCAGAAGATCGCCCTCACCGCCGATTTCGTTGCATTTGCACACGACCGATTGGCGCGCGGCGAACTGCGTCCGGTCATCGACACGATCTATCCGCTGTGCGATGCCGCCGAGGCGCATCGGGCGATGGAAGCGAACCGCAACGCCGGAAAACTTGTATTACGAATCTCGTGATCCGCCGGGCGAGCAGGCTTATCGCGGGATGTTTCGTCAACGTCCATAAACCGCGCCTCAAGACGCTTGCGCGTCGCTCGTCGGCCTGCGCCAACGCCGCCCGGTCCACCCAGCGGGCGGCTGGCCGCAGCATCCAGAGGCGTGAAATAGAACAGACAGGCGGTGGCGTGTGAGCAACGAACCTCATCAGGCGCAAATTGAACCACGAGCGCCGATGCGACGATCATTCCCTTTTGAATGTCTGGTCGGTGAACGGCTTGTGTTCGACTGGAAGATTGTTGCGGTCACCGTGATCAGCCTGATCTTGCTCGTCTTCGACGATTATCGGAGCATAACCCCCTTCAAGTACTGGGATCGCGTCATCCTCTACCTGATTATTCCGCTGTTGGTGATCATCGTCATCTTCCGCGAGCATCCGCGTTGGTATGGGTTTACCCTCGGCGACTGGAAAGCGGGCATGGTTCTGACAATACTGGGCGCAGCGATCATGGCGCCGATCCTGTACGTCTTTGGGCAGCGCGATCCTGCACTCAACGCATACTACCGGGATATGACGGCGGGTCTGCCGTGGACGACATTTCTCGATTTGATCGGCTGGGAGTTTCTGTTTCGCGGATGGATTCTGTTCGCTTATGCGCGGCGGTTTGGTCCCGAAGCGTTATGGCTCCAGTCTGTGCCATTTGTGATGGCGCATATCGGCAAGCCGGAATTGGAGACGTTCTTCACCATTATCGGCGGCTTTGGCTTTGGTTGGGTGGCATGGCGCACCCGATCGTTCGTCTGGCCCTTTCTGATCCACTGGTTCGTGGCGACCTTTCTCATCATGGTTGCGGCAGCGTCACATACAGGCTGATCGCTGCCATAAGCATTTATTCTACCGGCTGCAAGCGGTACTGTAACGCTTCTCCCAGATGCTGCGCTGTAATCTGTTCGGAACCGGCGAGATCGGCGATGGTGCGCGCCAGTTTGAGAGTCCGGTGATACCCGCGCGCCGAGAGGTCGTGCTGGCGCATGGCGTTGTGCATAATGAGTTGACCGTTGCTGTTGATCTGACAGTGCTGATGGATCTCCGCCGGACCCATATCACTGTTGGTGAGCAGCCGTGTGCCGCGAAACCGGCGCTCCTGGATCTGTCGCGCGGCAATCACCCGCTCGCGGATCGCCGCTGACTCCTCGCCAGGGGTCAGGGTGTTCAGTTTGTCGAAGGGAACGCGCGGCGCATACACAAACATGTCGAACCGGTCGAGCACCGGTCCGCTGACCCGACGCTGATACCGCGCAACCGCCGCTGCCGTGCAGGTGCACTGGCGCTCCGGGTCGCCATACCATCCGCACACACAGGGGTTCTGTGCGGCGATCAACATGAACGATGCCGGGTAGGTAATGCTCCCGACGGCGCGGCTCAGTGTGATGACGCGATCTTCGAGCGGCTGGCGGAGTACATCGAGTTTGCTGCCAAACTCCGGCAGTTCGTCGAGGAACAGGATACCGCGGTGCGCCAGCGAAATCATGCCAGGCTTGACCCGCACCCCGCCGCCGCCGACCAGCCCCGCCAGCGAGGTGGTGTGGTGCGGCGCACAGAATGGGCGCTGCTGGATCAGCGGGGTATCCTTTGGCAACTGTCCGGCGACGCTGTAGATTTTTGTCACCTCAATCGCCTCGCTCATCGTCAGCGGCGGCAGGATCGAGATGAGCGCGCGCGCCATGAGCGTCTTGCCGGAGCCGGGGCTGCCGGTCATCAGCACGTGATGACCGCCGGCGGCGGCGATTTCCAGGGCGCGCTTGACGTGCTCCTGCCCGCGTATGACGCTGAAGTCGACCGGGTAGACCGGCGTTGGCGCCGCGTCGATAGGAGTTCCCACATACGCTGGCAATGTCTTCGCGTCGCTCAGGTGCGCCGTCAGGTCATCGAGGCGCTGCACTGGAATGATGGTGATCCCGCTGACCAGCGCCGCCTCAGCGGCATCTTCTTGCGGTACGAAGACGCGCCGGATGCCCTGTTCCTTGGCGATGGCGACCATCGGCAACACGCCATCCGTGTGGCGCACCGCGCCATCGAGTCCCAGTTCGCCGATGAACACCGCATCGTAGACATCGCCCTGCACCTGTTCCGATGCCAACAACAGACCAATCGCAATGGGCAGGTCATAGGCGGGACCGGCTTTCCGCAGGTCGGCTGGCGCCAGGTTGACCGTAATCCGCTTCATCGGGAACGAACAGCCGCAGTTGCGCACGGCGGCGCGCACCCGTTCGCGACTCTCCTGCACTGCGGTGTCTCCAAGTCCGACGATGGTAAAACTCGGCAATCCTTGCGCAATATCGACCTCGACCTCGACCAGTACGCCTTCGAGACCGATGACGGCGCTGCTATAGACTTTTGCCAGCATGCCACGCCTCCCGTTCGCCATGGTTCCACAGGTATACCGTGCTGGCATCACGCGCGGATCGGGTCAGGGATCGACAACAGGAAGAATGTCGTGTTGAGCGGGCGATTCTGTGTATCTTCGGCGATGCGCCGGAGATCTTGTCCTGCACCGTGGCATGCGATGTCCAGGATGTGATCGCAGAGTCGCCGCGCAAGGGCGGGTCTCGGCCCTGCCGTCGTCGGCAGGGTGAAGGGTCAGGCGCCGGCGCACGTCGCCTTGCCAGCCCGGGGCAGCGTTCGTGCGAGCAAGGTGCACAGGATTGCACGTGAACAGTCCTCGGAGCGCAACAGTTTGCGTCTGTGGTGCGAAAATGGTATACTATAGGTCACGAGTTCGCGGTTGTGTCGAAAAGTGGGCGTCCCCCACTTTTCTTATTGTTAGCGTGATCATCGGGCGGTTGAGCGGCTGCGCAAGCACGACGCTGAGGATACAATGAAAAGCGATTTTTATGCAGCAATCTCACAGATTGCTTCCGAGCGCGGCATTCCCAAGGAAGCCATTGTCGAAGTCATGGAGAAGGCGCTGGCGACCGCCTATCGCCGAACGCTTGGACCAAGCCCGCCACCAGTGGAGATCTCCGTCAAACTGGACCCATTGACCGGCGTGGCGCGCGTCTACTCCGAAAAACAGGTCGTAGACGATGTCTTCGATGAGCGCTTTGAGATCGATCTGGAAAGCGCCCGACAGATCAAGCCCGATGTTGAGCTTGGAGAGTCGGTCGTGGTCGAAACGACGCCCAAAGATTTCGGTCGGATCGCGGCGCAAACGGCGAAACAGGTCATCCTTCAGGGGATCAAGGAAGTCGAGCGCGAACACATCTATGGCGAGTATCTGGACCGTGAAGGCGAACTGGTCACGGCGACGGTGCAGCGCATGGCAAAGGGCAACGTCATCCTCGAGATGGGCAAAGCCGAAGCCATTTTGCCGCCGAAGGAACAGGTCGAGACCGATCGGTACTACCACGGGCAGCGTCTGAAGGTCTACCTGATGGAAATCCGGCGTGAGGATCGCGGTCCGAAACTGATTGCATCGCGCGCGCACAAAAATCTGATCACGCGCCTGTTCGAGATGGAGGTGCCCGAGATTTATAATGGCACTGTCGAGATCAAGTCGATCGCGCGCGAACCGGGCATTCGCACCAAGGTGGCGGTCGCAGCACGGCAGGAGGGTATTGATCCGGTCGGTTCGTGTGTCGGGATGCGCGGCATTCGCATCCAGAACATTGTCAACGAACTGAATGGTGAGAAGATCGATGTTGTTCAATGGTCGTCAAATCCAAAAGAGTTCATTGCGAATGCGTTGTCGCCGGCACAGGTCGTCGAGGTGCAGTTGCGTGACGATGAGCACGCTGCAACGGTTATCGTGCCGGATAAACAACTGTCGCTGGCGATTGGCAAAGAGGGGCAGAATGTGCGCCTGGCGGCAAAGTTGACTGGATGGCGGATCGATATCAAGAGTGCATCGGCGCTGCTCGATGAAGAGCGGGCGGCGGCGGAGGCGCGTGATGCGGCGGAAGCGGAGGCGCTGGCTACCGAGGCGGCGCTGGCGACTGCCAGGGTCGAGACGCGCAAAGTGTACGCCGATGGAACGATTGTATACCGGAAGCATCGCTATGGTCCGCTTGGTGATGACCTGATCGGCGAAACGGTGCAACTACGCGCAACGCCGCAAAAACTGTACATCTATCGCGGCGATCGCCTGGTGGCGTCGTACATGCTTGTTGACGATGAGGATGACGAGGTCGAAGGCGAGGAGTAGCACGGCACGGGGTGACGTTGTGATGCAGACGGCCAGAAAAAAGCAGAAGGGACCACGTCCGAAGCATGTGCCGCAGCGCACATGCGTCGCATGTCGCCGTACCGATGCGAAACGCACGTTGATTCGCCTGGTGCGCGACGCCGATGGCCGCGTGCATATCGATCCGACCGGGAAACGGAATGGGCGCGGCGCCTATCTGTGTACCGATCCGGCGTGCTGGGATCAGGCGCTTCGACGTCGTGCTTTGGAGCGTGCGCTGCGAATCGATGCGTTGCATCCAGATGACATTGCAGCGCTTGAAGCATACGCGCGAACGTTGCCGCCGTCGATGGCGGCGGAATAGTCCGGTTGCTTCCTCCGCCAGCATCAGAGCGAAGCATTGCAGAAACGATAGCGCGCGTCAACCGCGAACCTGGCCTGTAGTAAGGAGGAACAACGATGAATAGTATGGATGTTTTTGGGCGTCAGAGCGCCGTTGATGCGCATGATTACAGCCAGGTCGCTGGCGGCGGGCGTGGTCCGGGCGGTTCCGGCGGCGGGCGTGGTCCGAGCGGTTCCGGCGGCGGGCGTGGTCCGGGCAGTTCCGGCGGTGGACGCGGTCCGGGCAGTCCAGGCAGCGGGCGTGGTCCGGGCGGTCCGGGCGGTGGACGCGGTCCAGGCAGTCCAGGCGGCGGACGCGGTTCGGGTGGTTCGGGTGGCGGACGCGGTTCGGGCGGTTCCGGCGGTGGGCGTGGCAGCGGTCGTGGCGGTGATGGACGCCGGCGCGAAGAAAGTGTGGTCGAAAATGAAGGGGGGCGCAGCAATCGCAGCGGGCGCAGCGCGAGCGCAACAACTGCACGCGCTTCGAGTACGTTAACGCGCCCAACCACGACAGTGCGCGTTCCGGTGCGACCAAAAGGACCGATCGCGTTGCCGGTCTCTATGACGGTGCGTGAGTTTTCGGAAGCGACCGGCGTTGGCGCTTCCGAAATCTTGAAGGCGCTGCTGAAGGCGGGTGTGGTCGCCAATATCAATCAACAGATCGACTATGAAACCGCAGCGGTCATCGCTGCTGATTTTGGCATCGAAACCGTTGAATATGTGCCGCCACAACTGGAGGGGGTCGTCGAGAATATCCGTGATGTGCTCGCGGCGCAGGATCCAAAGGATCTGAAGCCGCGCCCGCCGGTCGTTACGATTATGGGGCACGTCGACCACGGAAAGACGAAACTGCTCGACGCGATCCGTTCGACCCGCGTGGCAGAGAGCGAGGCGGGCGGCATTACTCAGCACATTGGCGCGTATCAGGTCGAATTGCACGGACGGAAGATCACCTTTCTCGACACGCCTGGCCACGAGGCGTTCACGGCAATGCGCGCGCGTGGTGCGCAGGTGACCGACATCGTCGTGCTGGTGGTGGCTGCCGATGATGGTGTGATGCCGCAAACCCTCGAGGCGATCTCACACGTGAAAGCGGCCAATGTGCCCATGATCGTGGCAATCAATAAGATCGACGCGCCGAATGCCAACCCGGATCGCGTGCGTCAGCAACTTGCCAATGCAGGGGTGATCGTCGAGCAGTTTGGCGGCGATGTGCCATCGGTCGAGGTTTCCGCCAAACTGAAGAAGAACATCGACGGATTGCTCGAAATTATTCTGCTCGTCGCCGATCTCAATGAGTACAAGGCGAACCCGAATGCGCCCGCAGTAGGCACGATCGTCGAAGCCGAAATGGATCGCACGCGCGGTCCGGTGGCGACGGTGCTCGTGCAGAACGGTACTCTGCGCCTCGAGGATAATGTGCTGGTCGGAGGCACGACTGGTACGATCCGCACGATGTTCAACGATGCCGGGAAACGCCTGCGCTTTGCCGAACCGGCCACGCCGGTGGTTATTCTGGGATTGAATGATGTGCCACAGGCGGGCGATATTCTGCAGGTGATGCCAGACCTGACCGTTGCGCGCGAGATTGCACTGCAACGGCAGCGTAAGCAGCGCATCGAGGCAATGGCAAATACGCGCGGCGTGAGCCTCGATGGATTGTTCAGTTCGATCCAGCAGGGAAAGATCAAGGAACTGAACATCATCCTGAAGGCGGATGTGCAGGGATCGATTGGCGCGATCGAACACGCGCTGAGCCAGCTCAATACCGATGAGGTGCAGATCAGGATTATCCATCGTGGCACCGGCACGATTACCGAGAGCGATGTCAACCTTGCGATTGCATCACACGCGATTATCATCGGGTTCAATGCTCGCCCCGACCCGGCAGCGCGCCGGCAGGCCGAGCAGTATGGCGTCGATATCCGGTTCTACAGCATTATTTACCAGTTGACCGAAGATATCAAAAAGGCGATGATCGGCATGCTGGAACCGGAGTACCGCGAGGTGACCGAAGGGTTCGCCGAGGTGCGCAATACCTTCCGCCTGCCGACCCGTGAGATTGTGGCCGGGTTGTATGTGACCGAGGGCAAGATTACGCGCCAGTATAATGTGCGTGTGCTGCGCAACGGCGTTGTCATTCACGATGGCAAGATCGCCAGCCTGAAACGCTTCAAGGACGATGTTCGCGAAGTTCAGGCGGGGTATGAGTGTGGTCTGATTGTCGAAGGGTTCAACGACATTACAACCGGCGATACGATGGAGTTCTATCGCAGGGAGCGGGTGGAACGCACTGTATGAGCAAGCGCACCGAACAACTTGGGCACGAGATTCAGCGTATTCTGGGGGAGATCATTCAGTATGAACTGAAAGACCCTCGGATTGGCTTCGCAACGGTCGTCGGCGTCGAGATGACCGCCGATCTGCAGATCGCACGGGTGCGTATCTCGGTTATGGGAACGCCGGAGGAACGTCGGGAGACGATGGCGGCGCTCGAACGCGCAAAAGGATTCCTGCGCCGTCGCCTCGCCGAAGAGTTGAATTACCTGCGCTTCGTTCCGGAATTGCGACTGATCCTCGATACGTCGGTCGATTACAGTCTGCATATCGATGAAGTGCTCAGGCGCGCTGCCGCTGAGCGCGCCAGTTCTCAGCCAAACCAACCCGAAGATGATCAATCGGTGGAGTAGTGGCTGACGCAATGGTTTGCCGCGAGAGACTGGTGTGCAATGACGACGGTCGCGTCCCCTGTCGATGTCTATTATAAGAAGCGGATTTCCTATGCCTGCCGTGGTCGAACGTTCGTGTTCGATGTGGCGCATACGCTCTTTTCGTCGTACCAGGTCGATGAGGGGACCGATCTGTTCCTGCGCACCATCACACCGCAACCGCCGCAGACGATCCTCGACCTGGGATGCGGTTGCGGCGTGATCGGGATCGTCCTGGCGAGCTGGTTTCCACAGGCGCGCGTCATTCTCGTCGATCGCGATTTGCTGGCGGTGCGCTATGCGCGCCACAATGCCGCACTCAATCAGACGCCGAACGTCGAGGTGATTGGGAGCGTCGGATTCGAGCACGTTCCGGATCTTCCTTTCGATCTGATCGTCTCCAACATCCCGGCAAAAATCGGCGATGAGGCAATCGAACGTGAGTTCATCCTTGAGCCGCTGGACCACCTCCGACCCGGCGGCGAGTACTGGTTTGTGGTCGTCAGCGGTCTCAATCGCCTGATCCCGGTGTTGGGACGCCGCCATCAGCTGCGTATGAAGGAAGTCAAAAAACGTGCCGGACATACGGTGTATCATCTTCACAGGATGCCTGCATGATCTTCAATGATCCCGCCCTCTTTGCAGCGCCGCTTGCTGAACGGATCGCCGCTGCGCAGCATATTCTCATTCTGACTCATATCAACCCCGATGGCGATGCGGTCGGCGCTTCCCTCGCAGTCTGGCACGTACTTGGCGCGCTGGGCAAGCAACGCACGGCGATCCTGACGCCGCCTATTCCAGGCTATGCCGGCTGGCTCCCCGGCGCTGATCAGATTGTGCTCTATCAGTCGGGTATGGCGCTGCCGCCTGCCGATCTCGCCATCCTGGTCGATACCGCCCACCTGACTCGTATCGGTCCGATCTACGATGAGCACGCGGCGATCCTGGCGACATTGCCTGTTGTCGTCATCGATCATCACGTGACGAATGATGGCGGCGCCACCCTCAATCTGGTCGATCCCGACTCGGCATCGACGTGCGATCTGCTCTATCGCCTGTTTTGCGCGATGGGGGCGCCGATCACCAACGCGATTGCCACCTGCCTGTTGCTTGGGTTGACCACCGATACGCAGAGTTTTCAAACAAATGCCACCCGTCCGGCGTCGCTGCGCGCGGCTGCGGCGCTCCTCGAAGCCGATGCCGACCATGCGCAGATTGTGCGCGCGGTGTACTATGGGCTGCCTGCGAGCAGCGCGGCGTTGATGGGGCGTGCACTCGCCGGTCTCCGTTGCGAACACGGCGTTGTCTGGACAACGGTTGAGAAGCGTATGTTTGAGGAAACCGGCGCTGAAGAAGAAGCGGCGGACGAGGTGATACGGGTGTTGCAACGGATCGGCGAGGCGCGGGTGATGGCCTTGTTCAAGGAGCGCTCCGACGGCACAACGAAGATAAGCCTGCGGGCGCGGACGCCGCTGAATGTGGCAGCGATTGCGCAACGCTGGGGCGGCGGCGGGCACGCGCAGGCGGCTGGCGCCAATCTGCCGATGACGCCCGCCGAAGCTGCGATGGTCGTCGTTCCTTTGCTCAAGGAATTAGCAGCGTCCAACGCGTTGTGAGCCGAATGCCTGCCATGCATGACTTCACTGCAAAAAGCTGTAACCACGAAGGGCACAAAGGGACACAAAGGACATGCGCTTCATGGTTCTTCCCCTTCGTGCGCTTCGTGTCCTTGGTGGTGAAGCCTTTGTGCAGTGGACTCATAGCATGGACCGCATCGGTTCCGTATTAACCACGAAACCACGAAGGGCACAAAGGGACACAAAGGACATGCGCTTCATGGTTCTTCCCCTTCGTGCGCTTCGTGTCTTTGGTGGTAAAGCCTTTTTGCAGTGGACTCATGCATGGTTTTCTCAACATCGACAAGCCATCCGGCATGACCTCGCACGATGTCGTGGCACGGATCCGGCGGTTGAGCCGGCAACGACGCATTGGGCATGCTGGAACGCTCGACCCGGCAGCGACCGGGGTGCTGGTGGTTGCGCTCGGCGGAGCGACGCGGTTGGTTGAGTATGTGCAGCACCGGACGCTCAAACGCTACCTGGCGACGGTATGCCTGGGAGTGACGACCACAACCGACGATGCCGATGGTGAGATCATCGCACGGCAGCCGGTCCCGCCGCTCGATGCCGCAATCATCGAGCAGGCGCTGGCGCCGTTGCGCGGGATAACCTGGCAAACGCCGCCGATGTACGCGGCGCTGCACTACCAGGGGCGTCGCCTGTATGAACTGGCGCGCGCCGGGGTGACGGTCGAAATGCCGCCGCGCCAGGTGCATATCGAGCGACTCGAAGTAGTTGAATATAATTCGCCTCTGCTGACGCTCGATGTGGTATGCAGCAGTGGCACATACATTCGCGCACTGGCACGGGATCTGGGTGTGGCGCTGGGATGCGGCGCGCATCTCACAGCGCTCCGGCGCACGGCGGTGGGCGCCTTTCGTGTCGAAGACGCGATACCGCTCGATGTGCTGGAAGAGGAGGCGCCTGCCGACGCGCACGAGGCGCTGCGTCGGCGGCTCTTGCCGCCAGAGATTGCGGTTGCAGACTGGCATGCCCTGCGCCTCGATGAAGAGCAGGCCCGCCGGATCCGGCACGGCCTCGCGATCCCTGCTCCGGCTGATGCGCCATCACAGGCGCGTGCGCACGCTCCCGATGGCGCATTGCTGGCGTTGTTGCGGTATGATGGCAGTCATTGGCGCCCGATAAAAGTATTCGATTGGACTGATGCATGAAGATTGTTCACGGTCTCCCGCAGCCGATCAACGAATTGCCGACGGTGCTCACAATTGGCGCTTTCGATGGCGTCCATCGCGGGCATGCCCATCTGATCAGCGCAACGGTGCAGCGCGCGCGCGCCTTTGGACGACAGGCGGCAGTGCTGACCTTTGATCCGCACCCGGATGTCGTCGTTCGTCCGGGCAATGAACGTCCCACCCTGACGACGATTACCGAGCGCGCAGAGTTGATCGCCGCTCTTGGCGTCGATCTGATGATTGTCATACCGTTCACCACCGAGTTGATGGCGCTCACGGCACACGAGTTCATGGCGCGTATCTGCGGCGCGCTGGCGCTCCGCGAACTCTGTATCGGTTGGGACTTCGCCCTGGGACGCGGACGTGAGGGGAACGCCAATCGCCTGGCAGCCATCGGTCAGACGTTGGGTTACACGGTGCATCGCGTCGAGCCGTTTCTGCTCAACGGCGAAGTTGTCAGTTCAACGCGCATTCGCGCTGCGCTGAATGCCGGTGATATTGCGGCCGCGAACCGGCTGCTGGGCTACCCCTACGGTCTACGCGGTCCCATTGTCGAGGGCGACCGGCGCGGGCGCACGATTGGCTTTCCGACTGCCAACATCAATGTTGATCCGCGCCGCATGCTGCCATCACACGGCGTGTATGTCTGCCGCGCCGTGCTCAACGGCGTCACCTATGGAGCAGTGGCCAACGTCGGCGTGCGCCCGACATTCGATGGAACACGACGGACGGTTGAGGCGTACCTGCTTGACTTCAGCGGCGAAGTCTACGGCGAAGAGTTGCGGCTGATGTTTCTGCATCGGCTGCGCGGCGAGCAAAAGTTCGACGGCATTGCGGCGCTGGTGGCGCAGATCACCTGCGACGTCGCTGCTGCGCGCGCGTGGCTGGAGGAACATGAGGGAGGACAATGATGCTGAGTCCGGTCAACGTTCCTCATACGCTCATCAGTAAACACTATGTGAGTCTGAGCGACATAAGTCGCCTCGATCATCAACTCTTCCAACGCTTCAAAAGTAAGTTTGTCGTTCAACCATCGCTTTCTCGTCTTCTTGTCAGTTTTCAGGCGAATAAAACCAGACCTGTGTATCGATGGTATAAGTTCAAGGAGGCATTCTCAGCTTCTCTGGTTGAATATTTGTTTTCTCACTATGGTATCGTCCAGGGAAGAGTCCCTGATCCATTCGCAGGCAGCGGTACGACTTTGTTTGTAGCGAGTTCGCTGGGACTGGACGCAGATGGTATTGAATTACTTCCCATCGGGCAAGAAATCATTGGAACCAAGCAAATCCTTGACACAGAGTTTACGCCCGAAGACTTTGAAAGACTGCGCTACTGGGCGGAAGAGAAGGTTTGGAATATGTCGGAAGTGCGGATTGCCCTGCCGGAGTTGCGGATTACAAGGGGGGCTTACTCTAAAAAACGAAAGAAGCTATCGAAAGGTATGTTGGCGCCTTTCAGCAAGAGAATAGCAGAGTTCAGACTGTTCTACGCTTCGCTTTACTCTGCGTTCTGGAGTCGATCAGTTTCACTCGAAAGGATGGTCAATATCTTCGTTGGGACTATCGATCCGGTCGCACACAAGGCAAAAAGATTTTCGATAAAGGTGTCGTTCCTGGGTTTGATCAGGCAATTTGTGGTAAGATAAACGAAATTATAGCGAATACTACGCCTGTTTATCAAAAAAGCTTTTTTGCCGAAAAGAGGAAGGGGGAGATTCGATTGTATGATGGCTCTTGTCTTCGAATATTGCCCGAATTGCCGGATGGCGTCTACGACCTATTATGACCTCTCCTCCTTACTGTAATCGCTATGATTACACACGCACATATGCATTGGAACTGGCGTTGCTGGGTATCAGTGAGCAAAGGCTATCGAAACTTCGACAGGAGATGCTCAGTTGCACGGTAGAGAATCGGGCAAAAGACCTGTTAAGTATTAATCCGACACGGATAACGGTGCTATCTGCTGCAGAAGAGCAAGAACTATTACAATCTATTCTAAAGTATCTCGAGGATCAGAAAACGGCAGGTCTTTTGAACAACAATGGTATTCCCGGAATGGTTAGAGGTTATTTTTATGAAATGGCGTGCATCATTGCAGAATTTGCGCGGATTTTGAAACCTAATGCGATGTTATTTATGATCAACGATAACGTTCGCTATGCGGGTGCAAGTATTTCAGTAGATATGATCCTTTCTGACATTGCCGAGAAGTTGGGCTTTCATACGGAAAGCTTCCTTGTTTTGCCAGGCGGCAAAGGGAATAGCAGTCAACCGATGGGGGAGCATGGACGTGAAGAGTTGCGTAAATGCATGTACGTTTGGAGAAAGATATGATGTCCTCCCCTCCTTATCAACGTCATCTTGCTTCCAGTGATGATCTTGTCACAAGCTACGAGGCGACACGTGCAGGGTTTGTAGCCCTCGCGCTTGAAAAGAATCGTCGTGCAACGCCTTATGTTGCCGAAGCGCGAGCATTGCAGGCGGCTGCATCACAGGCAAGAAGGCCCGACGACTTACTCACCATGACTGGCATAGAAGCAGGTCTCCTCGCAGCAGCGGGCGTATCTGATAAGGCTCTGGTTCATCTCAAATCAGAAGATAAGCGAATGGCCACTGATGGTCTTATCGAAAATTTTCTTGAGCCAGCAGGCGAGAAGTTCGTTGAAGAACTGGTGTTCCGGTTTCTACTGACGCGCGGTGACACGCTTGCGGTTCAATGCGGAACATCGGCGGCGTCCTGGCGCAGAGGAAACTGACCCGGGCCATCATAGCAGCGCTGCGAATTGCTGGCATCAGTTATAAATTCAATTACAACAGGGGCTGCTGACCAATGCGGCTAATCTCAATAAAGATGATCAGGTCACATCCATTTCGATGTGGTTGTGCGCGCTATAAGCCCTATCAAAGGCAAAAAGCCCGACCCACAACGCTACTGTTATGCTCTCTCCGTGCCTTCGTGCCTTTGTGTGAGTCGTCCAAAAGGTGAGGCGCTCCGCTTTCTATCAGTCAGACATTGCCCATGAGTCTTGTTGAAACCATTCGCATCGCCCTGAACAGCCTGTCTGCCAATAAACTGCGTTCGGCGCTCACGATGCTCGGCATTATTATCGGCGTCGGTGCGGTGATTACCCTTCTTGCGCTCGGCGGCGCGATCCAAACGCTGGTGACGCGCGAATTGCAGGGGTTGGGATCGAACCTGGTTTTTGTGTTCCCCGGAACCAATGACCCTGAACAGAACCGGCGCGTGCCGCCGCGCCTGACGAATGAGGATGTTGCGGCGCTCGCCGATCCGCTCAACGTTCCGGCCGCCGCCGCCGTGACGCCGCAGTTGACCCGTGGCGCACTGATCGTCTACTCTGGCGCCAGTTTTGATGGGCGCGTCGCCGGGGTGACGCCCAACTATCCGCAGGTGCGCAATGCCAGGGTGTCCAGCGGTCGGTTCTTCGATCAAACCGAACTCGATCTGCGCTCGCGTGTGGCGGTCATTGGCGCCGATGTGCGCACGTCGCTCTTCCCCGACGAAGACCCGATTGGGAAGCGGATTCGCATCAATGATGTCAGCTTCGAGGTGATCGGCGAAATGGCGCCGCGTGGCGGCAACTTCGGTCCCAGCGAGGACAATCTGGTGTTCGTGCCGATCTCCACGGCGCAGACGCGCCTGTTCCCGCCGCCGCCGGGCGCTTTGAGCCGGATCGATGTGAGCGTGGTCTACATCCAGGCGATTGATGAACGCAGCATCGATGATGTGATCGATCAGGTGACCGACGTGCTGCGCCGTCGGAACGGGTTGACCTTTCAGGACAACAACTTTACGATTGTGACGCAGCAGGACCTGATCGCCTCGTTTGGCACGATCACCGGCGCTTTGACTGCATTTCTGGGCGCTATTGCGGCGATCTCGCTATTGGTTGGCGGGATCGGCATTATGAACATCATGCTCGTCTCGGTAACTGAACGTACCCGCGAAATCGGGCTGCGCAAGGCGGTCGGCGCGCGGCGGCGCGACATCCGGTTTCAGTTCGTTATCGAGGCGATGATGCTGAGTCTGCTCGGCGGACTGCTCGGCATTGCCCTTGGCTATGCGCTCTCGGCGCTGGGAACGGCGCTGCTGCAAGGGGTGGCGGAAGGCGCCGAGGCGCGCGTGCAACTCGATGCCATTCTACTCGCCACACTGACCTCTATTGCGGTCGGGTTGATCTTCGGCATCTATCCTGCTATTCGCGCCTCGCGCCTGAACCCAATCGATGCGCTGCGGTATGAGTAAAACGTTCAACGTTGGACGTTCAACGCTACCAACACCACCGTCTCCTCATCCGCATACGCCTCGCGCCATCGATCAGGGCGGGAGCGGACATATTCCAGCAAAGGCTTCTGTTCTTCGACGCTCAGCATCATGCCGTCGATGGCGTACTTCGCCAGCAGCGCCTCGACATCGACGCCCTGACCGAGCAGAATGTAGTCGCGCCACTGATCGTAGGGGTACAACTCGATCCGCGGATCGATGAAGACTTTCTGCTCCGGCGCTGCCCAGATCAGATACGACCCGTAACTCATCGCGTGAAACAGCCGCTGGGGGCGCTGCGGCAGGTTTTGAAGCGCCCGCGTCGCCTCCACCGGCGTGCCTTTTGCCAGCAGCGCGCCGACTTCCGGCGGCAGCAGCGCCGGTTTGACCCATGGTGAGCCGATCAGCAACAGAGTCGCCAGCAGACCGATGAGCGCAGCATTCATTGCTGGAACGCCCTGAAACCGTCGGGGGGGCGGCGGCGGCAGCAAGGTGGCCGCCTGCGTCGCCAGGAGCGGCGTCGCCACAAACCCCAGCCAGACGATGTTGCGCGTGGCGCCGAGCGCCAGCCACAGGAACGCGCCAACCAACAGCAGATCGGTGAGGTCTGGTTTGGAGCGCGCGTAGATCATCACCAGCGCAGTCACAATGACGAACAGGAAGAAAATCGCGCCATTGATGTCGCGGATGGTCGGCGGCGACCATTCGGTGACCAGTTCGGTCACCTGGCTGCTGCCGATCAGATTCGTCACGTACCCGAGCACCTCGACGCCGCGCGGATTGAGCAGCGTTGCAAGAGCCGCCGCCGCTCCCCACCCAATGAGCGATGTGTCGATAACGCCGGGAGATAAACCTCGCTCACGCCAGCGCCGGATCGCTTCGCCTGTGAACACAAGACCGATCAATGCAAAACCCAACACAAACGAGCCGTGCATATTGACCCACAGTGCCATGAGGATCGGCAACAGCCACAAACGACGCGCCATACCGAGGCGATATTCGGTCAATACCGTCAGATACCCGGCGAAGAGCGGGAACACATACGTTTGTGGACGCACTGTCCAGTTATCGAACGAGAGCGGCAGCGTCGCCAGCAATAGAATGGCGACGCTCAAGCGCACCCGGTTGGTGCGCAGGATGCAGAGGCGCAACAGGATGCCATACGCGAGCGTCAGCACCAGCGCCTGCACGACGATGATCAGCGGCAAGCCGCCGATCCGATGCAGCAACGCCATCAGGAGTTGCGCCAGCCATCCCTGGTTGAAGAATGGCTCGCCGGCGCGTGTGTAGGAGAACAGGTCAACCTGCGGGATCGTTCCGCTTTCGACAATGATACGCCCGTTCGCCATATGCCACCAGAAGTCGTGTGGTGGAATGGGGGTCAGCAGCGGACGCAACGCAATGAGCATGAGTGCTGCGGCGATATAGACCTGATCAAGTGTTGGGCGCAGGCGCGTCTGTTGCTCGGAAACCGATTCCAGCGTCGAAGTCGAAGGCATGGTCGATCCGTCACCTTTCACGACGATACACAATCGAGAAACGATCTTCGTACTCAACAATCCAGCCGGGATCATCGGCAAGCGCAGCAACCAGCGGCGCCTGCCGTGATCGACTGAGCAACGTCCGTTCAATACCGTAGCGTTCCATCAATGTTGCATAATTGCGCGCCTCGCCGATGGCAAGGTAATCTTCCCACAGGGTGAGCGGGTAGAGTTCGACGCGCGTATCAACAAACACCTCTGGTTCGGGAAGCGTCCAGATCAGGTACGAGCCATACGCCATGTCGTTGAACAGCCGCCCGCCAGGGTGATCGCGCAGGTATGCCGCAGCGCCGACCGGCGTGTCGGCGCTGTAGAGCAGCGGTGCGCCGGGAACATCAGCGAACAGCGCCCGGTACGGCGCCGGCAGAGCAAGCAACGGCTTGAACGGCGGTTGCAGCGCCGCCACCCCAACGACCAGCGTGAGCGCAAGAACACCCGCAAACGGATCACCGCGCTGCGGAGTTGGACGCGCCGCAGGACGCGCCATGCACTGCGCCAGCATCGGCATCGCCAGCATGCCGAACCAGACCACATGTCGCATCCCGCTCCACGCCAGCCAGAGGAAAGCGCACAGCAGCAGGGTGTCGGTCAGATGCAGGCGGCGGCGACCAAGCGCCAGCGCTGCTATCAGCAGCAGTGTCGCCAGAAAGAATGCCTGCCCCGCCAGGCTCCGCACCGTAGGCGGCTGCCACTCATTTACCAATCCCTGAATTGACGGATCGGTCAGTAATTTCAGCACATACCCGAAAATATCCGCGCCGATCGGGTTCACCACCGTTGTTGCCAGAGTCGCACCTGCTGTCGCCGCCAGCGCCGCCAGCCGTCGCAGGGTAGGTGCATCCGGTTGGCGTAACAGTATCCGTACTCCTTCGCCGACGCAAGAGAGTGCGAGCAACGCCAGACCGAGCACAAACGACCCGTGAGCATTGACCCAAACAATCATCAGCGGTGGAAGCGCCAGGAGCGCGCGCCATCCGACCTGCCGCGCCGTGTAGGCGCCGAGGATGGTGACATACGCCATAAACGGCGCCCATGCCCAGTTCTGTGGTCGCGTCGTCAGATTGTTGATCGTCATTACTCCGGCAAGAAAGACTGCCAGACCTGCCAGGCGCCAGGAGCCACTGCGCCGACGGGCATCGAGCAATACCAGTGCAAATGCGAGCGTGCCCAGGAAGTTGCGCGCCAGTACCGGACCCTGCAAACCGGCGAGCAGGTAGGTTTGATAGAACAGCCAGTCGCCGAGCCATGCAGCGTAGACGAAGGGTTGATCGCGCGGAACCGTCCAGGCGAACATATTCGTGCGCGGCACGCCAGACTCAGCGACAATCCGCCCGATCCGCAGATGCCACCAGAAATCGTGCGGGTCGGTAGGGGCGAGTGCAATGAGCGCCGCGACGAGCGCCAGCGGCATCAAGGCGTACAGGTGAGCAAGTGAGGGCAGGATCACTCTGCCGGTCGGTCGAGGAACTGCGTCATCAGTCGTATTCATTGCTATTTTGCTACACTCTTGCGCCGCGATTGTGATCGTAGCGCGCATAGTATGCTGAGTATAATAGTATGCTGAGTATAATAGACTGGCGTCGGCAGAGCAACTGCGCTGGCTCTGGTTCGCTGTGCATCGACAAGGAGACGCCATGACATTGCTGCAACCAACGACACGACGACAGAGAACCTCAGATGTCGTGCTCGCTGATTGTACGGTGGTTATTCCCACCTACAACGAGCGCGAGAACATTGCCGAACTCATCCAGCGCATTCTGGAGGGGTCACGCTTTCGGGTGCTGGTCGTTGACGACAACTCGCCCGACGGCACTGCGGCAGTTGTTGCCGAACTGGCTGCCGACGAACCGCGTGTCGGATTGTTGCTCCGCCCGGAGAAGCGTGGGTTGGGCAGCGCCTACGTTGCAGGGTTCCGCCGCGCGCTTGACGAAGGCGCCGCGTTCATCTGCGAGATGGACGCCGACTTTTCCCACGATCCCTCGTATCTGCCGCAGTTGCTGGCGGCTGCCGAAACGCGCTACGACCTGGCGCTCGGTTCACGCTACGTTCCAGGCGGCGGCACGACCGACTGGGGGATCATTCGGCAACTGATCAGTCGCGGCGGCAACCTGTACGCCCGTGCCATTTTGGGGTTGCCGGTCATGGATGCCACCGGCGGCTTTCGTTGCTACCGGCGGCGCGTTCTGGAAACCATCAACCTGGACGACATCCAATCGAATGGCTATGCCTTCCAGATCGAACTAGTATACCGAACCCTGCGCGCCGGTTTTCGCATTGGCGAGCTGCCGATCATCTTTCCAGACCGGCGGGTTGGGCGTTCGAAGATGTCGAAGCGTATTGTGCTCGAGGCGCTGATCAATGTCTGGCGTCTCCGGTTTCGCAAGTTGTGAGTGTCATACCAGGGCGGCTTTCAGTCAGACGAGGTGGTCGCGTGTTCGTTGTGCCAGGCGCACCGGTCAACGCGCACCGGCAGGCGTGTCGTGGATCGCAGTCCGCCCGGCGGCTGAAGCCGCAGGCTACGGTTGCCAAGCCCGCCGGCGCGGGCTTCACCGGGCGATGCCGGATTCTTTGCTCAAACACTTGGCCAAATGACCGCGTATTAGTATCAGATGCGCGGCGCAGGCGCCGGGCTGAGCCTGTCGCAGCCCGACGACGTCTCAGACTCCACAAACTGTGAATGCCCGATGTGCGAGTGGTATAATATCCAACAATTGAAGATAGACTCGGGAGGCCGCTATACCGATGACTGACGCCCCTCCGTCTCTCAAAGAACTCTACGACAAAGCGAATGCCGACCTGGAAAAAGCGCGCCGCGAACTGACCGAGATCGAAGCGCTCCTGCGCCAGACATCGAACGAAGTCGAAAAATTGCAGCAGCGCGAGTTGACGGTCTCGAACCGTCTTCGTGATCTGGACGTCAATATTGATCGCTACAGCAAAGCCGACATTAAGAATTTTTATGCATCTGCGCAGGAAGTGCAGATGCGCCTTCTGACCATGCGGAGCCAGCTCGAACAACTCCAGTACCGTCAGCAGGCGACCAAGCAACGTCAGAGTCTGTTATTCGAACTGATTACCTCCCTGGAGCCATTCCTTGGCGCTGCCACACCCGGCGGCAATGCGACGGGAATGGTGGGCAGCGACCAATTGATCGCCGACATCATCCAGGCGCAAGAAAAGGAGCGTCTGCGTATCTCATTGCAGATGCACGATGGCCCTGCGCAGTCGATGAGCAACCTGGTGCTGCGTGCCGAAATCTGTCAGCGGCTGCTCGACCGTGACCCCGAAATGGCGCGCGCCGAACTGAGCGCACTCAAAAATGCCATTAACACCACGCTCCAGGACACGCGCCGTTTCATCTTCGACCTGCGACCGATGATCCTCGATGACCTTGGTCTGGCGCCGACCCTGCGCCGGTATGTGCAGCAGGTCAGCGAGAAGAACAAACTCGAGATCAACCTGATGGTGCAGAACCTGGATATGCGGTTGCCTTCGCACTACGAAGTCGCCATCTTCCGCTTCATCCAGGAAGCGCTCAACAATGTCATCAAGCACGCAAACGCTTCCCAGGCGCGGGTGCTGGTTGGCGTCCGCGACGATGTTGGCGGAGTGCGCGTGATCCATGTATCGGTTGAAGATGACGGTAGCGGGTTTTCTGTGAGCGAGGTGCTGTCCGACGAGAGTGGACGGCGCAACATGGGCATCGCCACCCTGCGCCAGCAGGTCGAAACGCTCCTCCGTGGCGAATTCGGCATCGAAAGCGCTATTGGGCGCGGCACGCGCGTTGAGGCGTTGATTCCGCTGCCTGTGGGGTAGGGTATGGGTTAGGGGTTAATTCTCATTGCACTCCTTGAACCCCTAACTCCTAATCCCTAACCCCTAACCCCTATCATCCTCCACCGTCCTGCCCAAAAGTCCTACCAGTTCAGTAAGAAAGTATTCACGGAGTACCGTCTTTTTTTTGGGACTGATTGCCTATTGAGAACCAGAGATTGAACACCTATACTGTAACCGTGGTTCATTTAGTTCTACCCAATTTCTAAGGAGGTCTCGCAATGGTTCGCAGCTTTTTCGCCAAGGAAGAAGGCCAGGGTCTGGTTGAGTACGCGCTGATCCTCGTGCTGATTGCCATCGTCGTCATCGGCATCCTCACCCTGCTCGGCAACCGCGTCAGCACGGTCTTCAGCCAGATCAACAGTGGTCTGTCCCGCTAAGTCGCGGTTCGTTCACGTCGGAGCATCGCCCCTCCGGGTTATCCAGGGGGGCGATGATTTTTTAATCACCCAGCAAGGATTGCCGCGAGCGCAGCCTTGGTGTCGGCGAGGCTGGGGAGCGCTGCATCGGGTGCGTGGGCGCGCAGTTCTTCAACACTAAACGGACCGGTCGCAACCGCCACAGCCCGCGCGTTGGCAGCGCGCGCACAGGCAATATCGTTCGGCGTATCCCCAATCACCACAATATCAGCGTTCGCAAAGGCGCGCCGGTAGCGCTGAGCGGCGCGTGCGGCTGCAATCGGCGCCAGGTCGATCCGGCGTGGGCTGTCGCTGCCATAGGCGCCGCTGTCGAAATCGAAGAACTCCGCCAGTCCCATCAGATCGAGTTTGAGCCGGGCAATCGGCGCAAGGTTGCCCGTGAGCAGCGATTGGACCACTCCCCTGGCGCGCACATGCTGCAGAACGTCGATCACCCCATCGAGCACCCGCCCGCGGGTACGAAACGCCTCCGCCCACTCGCTGAGGATGTCGAGGTACGTTGCAGTAAACACGTCCAGTTGACCGAGGAGTTCCGCTGCCGGACGGTCGGGAAATGTTTCGAGAATAATCTGTTGATCGGTTTTACCGGCGTAGGCGCGCCGCTCATTGTCGGAAGGGCGACCATAGACGCGTGTCATCGCGGCGCGCATTGCTTCACCGGCGACGCCGCCGCTGTACAGCAGCGTGCCGTCGATGTCCCACAGGATCAATTTGTGCATCATTACGGTTGTTGTGATGGCTGATAACGTGGCGCCGGCGGCGCAGGCGGGATCGGATCAAGTCCCAGGAGCGGCGCGAGTGGACCGACGAGGCGATCCACGAGCCATCCCAGACGCTCGAACTGCGGACCAAGTTCTGTATCCTTGAGCGGAATCTCCACCGGCACGTTGAGACGCACCGGAATGGTGACATCATCGAGCGGAATGTCCATCTTGAGCGCGATGCGCAGCGGTGTGCCTTCGGGAAGTGTCAGGCGGATATTATTGGCGCGCAGCCGGTTGCCGTTGCCGAGGTCGATGTCGGCACCGTTCAATTGCAACGGCACCGGTTCCACCAGCGTGACCGTCGTTTGCTGGTCGACCGGAACGATCACACCGGCGTCTTTGAGCGGCAGTGGTTGATCAAGCGGGATGGTCGTGCGAATCGTAGCGCCTTGCAAACCCGCGACGATGCTCCGCAGCTCGGCGACATTATCGGCGGCAAATCCCTGACCGAGCACGGCGGTTGCTGCGATCTGCTGCCGCCACTGGATCAGAAACCCGACCAGCAACAGCACCACCGTCAGGAGGACAATGTTCATGATGAACGACGTCACAATCAACGCCTTCCAGAACGACGTCAGGTGCGATCCGCGCTGAATTCGCCCGCTACCCGTCTGCACCTGCGTTTGATTGCGCGATCGACCGAACAACAACGTCGGACGCTGGCGCGGCGCCAGCGATGTAGACGAGGTATTCGTCGATGGACGTTCAGATGCGGTGCGGTGGGTCTGCGTATCAGCCATCTGGAAGCCTCCTTTGTGTGCAAGATTGGAACGGTGGCGCAAACGCATACTTTCGTCAGTATATACCACCGTATGTGGTAAAGCAAGACTCCATCTACTTTTTCTTGACCAGTTTCCAGCAGTTGTATCCGCTGCGGGTCCGCCGGTACCGCAGCGAGTCGAGCGCGGTGCGGGCGATGAACAGGCCATACCCGCTTTCTGGCAGCAGTGCGATGTCGGGTTTGTGATCAGGAGCGTTGTAGGTGGACGGGAGCGGCTCGTAAGGCGCGCCGTGATCGATCAAGAGCGCTTCGACACGATCAGGAAAAAGACGCAACCGCACCCGCAACGGTCGCTCGGTTGCAGTCATCGGGTAGGCATGCCGTAACCCGTTTGCCGCCACCTCTGCCAGCGCCGTTGTGAAGAGGTGTCGCCACATTTCGGGGGGCAATCGATCAATGCGCGCAGCGTCGTTCCAGAAGCGGTCGATCATGTCATGGAGCGCATCAAGTCCCTCGTCGATCGTCTGTGTGGCGACATATGCTTCAATCAGCAGCGATCTGGGAGTAGCCAGCACGCGCCTCCTCGATCGTCTCGTAAGGTCGCAAGACCCGCTCCAGCATCGTCAAATTGAGCAATGCGCGCACCTGTTGGTTGGCGCGCGCAATTCGCAAGTCACCACCTGCCTGCCGCGCAGCCTTCAGCCCGCTGATCAACGCGCCAAGCCCGGAACTATCAATGAAACCAACGCGATCCAGATCGAAGATCAATCGTCGGTGCCCACCGGCAATCAGGTCAGCCAGTTGTTGCTTGACCTCCGCCGCTGTCAACAGGTCGAGGCGACCATCCATTTGCACGATGGTGATCCCGTCATCACCAGACTCGCTGTGGAGTGACATGGTGTGCTCCTGTTGGCGGGTGAGAGACCCGCCCGTCCTCCTGTGCTCCGATCGAGGCGGGTCTGCGACCCGCCCGTACAGAATAGCGCCGATGGATCAGAGATGATCAGGGATACGCCGCCGCCGTCTGCGGCTGTTCCTGCTCCTCCGGTTGATAAAGCGCCGCGTCGATGACGACGCTCAACATAAGTAAATCATACCCGATCCAGAAGACGTTGACCAGTGTTGGAATCCCGTCTATTTGGAGACCAAGCGCCAGGCGCGCCATTCCCCAGATTGCCGACAGGGTCAGCGCCGCCATCGTAATCGCCTGGAGACGAACCAGGCGTAGTTGCCCCCAGATGTGCAGCCCTCCCTGCCGCACCTTTGGCGTGACGACAAACCCCAGCGGTCGACCGGCGTACACGTTGCCGATGGCGCTGATTACCGCCTGAATCCAGAGCGGGAACAGCGCCAGGCTGTACTGGCGACCGCGCCAGGTCGCCCGCTTCCAGCCCGCGACGGCGAAGACCAGTTCATTCGTTATCAGGTATGGGACGAGCCGCCAGAAGAACTCCTCCGCTTGCGTGCGCACCGGCAGCATGCCAAAGATGAGATAGAAGATCGGTGCAGAAAGGTAGATCACAACGAAAAAGCCCGAAAGGTAACTCCACATCGTGGCAAAGTACATCAGGCGCTGCCCCAGGCTTAATCCCGGCACGAAGAGCGGGTTCTCGCGCAACAACACCTGAATGGTGCCCTGCGCCCAGCGGAGACGCTGCTGGAGCGCCGAGCGCAGGTCCTCCGGCGCCAGCCCGCGCGCCAGGATTTCGTCATGGTAGACCGAACGCCATCCGGCTGCGTGGAGCCGCATAGCCGTCGCCATGTCCTCGGTGACCGAGATGGTTGCCAGCGGCATCACCGGTTGCGCCTCGTCGGCGCGATCCACGTCCACCGCCAGCAGGAGTTCGCGCACCGTGGCGATGGCAGCCAGTGGCGAGCGTTCACGCACGGTCAGTGCGTGCAGGATGCTGTCGTCATCGAGAGATCGGCTCAGGCAGGTCGTCAGGTCCTCATCAGCGTCGAGACCCGGAATGGTTGCGACTTCTGCGCGCAGGCGCGCCAGGTCTTCGGCGACGAGCGGACGCGCTGCTACGGCTGCGCGCTGCTGAAAATACCAGGTCACTTCCTGGATTGGTCGCCCTTCGCGCAGCATCCGCTGACTCGCGCGCACCGCCGCCTGGAGTTTATCGATTGCCGCCCGTAGTGCGCCATTTTCAACGGTTTGAGTCTGGCGAACGGCGATGCGCAGCATGGCGTCGGCAGTGCGCAGGGCGCGCACCACGCGCAATTCCAGGTCGCGCACGTAGTTGGCAATGCCGATCTGCATAAGCGCTTCGCGCCGCAGCACAGCGTTGGAACCGCAGAAGAACGCAGCATTCCAGCCATCCTTGCCCTGCATGATCGGTCCATAGAAGAGCGGCGCCTGACTGCCGAGCGGATCATCCGGCGGGACGTTGTAGAACCACTGCGGCGTCTGCACCAGCGCCACACGTTCGTCGGCGAAGTAGCCCAGTGTGCGATCCAGAATATCGGGTGATGGGATCTGATCGGCGTCCAGCACCAGGATAAATTCGCCATTCGTCTGGCACAGCGCGTTGTTCAGGTTGCCTGCTTTCGCGTGGCGTTGCTTCCCCTTCCACTCCTCGGAACGCACCAGGTATCCGATGCCGATCTCTTTCGCCATGGCGCGCATCGCCGGCGAGTTGCCGTCGTCGAGCAGGTAAGTGCGATGAGGATAGCGAATGTCGCGCGCGGCGATGGCGGTTTCGCGCACAATCGCCACCGGTTCGTTGTAACAGGTGATGAAGACATCGACTGTGGCGTTGGGGAGCGGCGGCGGAGGTTCGCCGCGCTGTTTCAAGCGCCAGAGGGTCAACCCGAAGAGCCACGCATCGATGTAACTGTACGTTTCGGCAATGACCAGACCCAGAGCGATGGGCCAGGCTGCCCAGTTGATGGTGGCGGTGTAGCGCCAGCTCAGGTAGAGGAAGCCAAGGAGCAGATTTGCCGCAACCAGAACGCGCAGCAACCCCAGACGCAATTCCGCGCGCAAGTCGGGATCGGCGGGCAACACGGCTTGCACGAAGCGACTCATCATCCTCTCCGTCGCATGCGCCCACGCACCTGAATGGTCAGCAGAATGACGAGGGCGCTCAGGAATGCGCCAAGCAGAACGGCGCCGGCGATCTGCCAGCCGGGAAGTCGCTCGAGGAGCGGCGTCTCGATCTGCGGCGTCAGACTGGACGGCGGCAACGCATCGGTTGCGGCAGGACCGGTCTGCGGCGGTCCGCCACGCCGGATCAGCGCAACCGGACCGCGGAGTTGTTCGAGCGTCTCGCGTTGTTCGAGCGCGGCGATCCCAAGGATAAGGTCATCTGGCGTAGCGCCGTCAATGATCAACAATCCGGCATCCCGTTGCCACGGGGAAGGACCCAGGATCAGGCGGGCCTGACTGGTTTCGTCTGGTCGGTAGACTGCCGGTTGTGGCGAGGTGAAGCGATCTGACAGTCGCACGATGGCTTCGGCGCTGAGCGGGTTGCGTTCTGCTCCCCCGATGAGAATAAGGTGGCGTCCGTTGCGTTCGTCCGTCTGATCGGCAGTGATCAGGCGTGGCGGCGGCAAAGCATCGGAGTCGGCCCAGCGACCAAGTGCTGCCATCAGACGCAATCCCGCAGCGCGTTCTTCCACAGTGGGTTGTTGCGGCAGCACAACATCCAGCGGCAGCGATGCATCGACACTCAGCAGCGGTGCAGGAAAACGTCCCAGGTCGAAGGCTGAACTGACGCTGTGTGGAAGACGCCAGGCGGAGGTAGAGAGGAGCGTGGCGCGTAAACCATCGCCGTCTATGACGACGCATCCTGTCTCTGGAGGATCAAGAAACAGGCGCACGGTCAGGTCGAGATGACGCACCGATCGACCGTCGAGCGTGGCGGTCAGCAGATCGGCGGGAAGCGCAAAGGTGTATCGATGCGGATGTGTTCCGTCTATGTGAAGCGATTGCGCTCCCAGGTCGATGCCATTGACGCTTGCAGCGATCCACGAGGTTTCCAGGCGCACCGCAGGCGCCGTCTCGACATCGAGGGTCAGCATACTCCCGTCGCGCAAGAGCCATGCGGCTGGACGGTCGAATGTCAGGTCGATCCGGTGCTCGCCAGGACCGCTGACGGTGCGGGATGCAACGCCGAGTTGGGCGAAACTGGCGGCGCCGTTTGTCCAGGGCAACGGTGATGATGCCGGCACGGGCGCGCCGGTTACTGCCACATACGCGCCATTCAGCAACGCGCGTCGTGCCGGGTCGTTCAGTGTTTGGGCAGCCAGACGCACCGCCGATGGCGTCGCGCCGGTCACAAGCAGGCGTGGCGCACCGCTTCCAGCCAGCGCCAGCACGCCATGATCGTCGGGGATAGGGACGCTGGCGAGGGTCAAGGTGCGCCCGTCCCAATCGACGACGCTCTGCGGCAGCATCGGCGCCAGCGCGGGGGCGCTGCCAACAATGACAACCGCGCGGTCGGGAGGCGTTGTGAACACCTCCAGCCGGGGATCGGCGCGGATTGCGGCAGCACGACGCCCCAGTTGAAACGCGACCAGTCCGGCAGCGTCGAGTTCTTCCGCTGATTGGTCGGAAGGAATGACCAGTGCCAGCGGCGAGCGATTGGCGGGAGGCGGCGCGAATAGCCGGTCGAACTGTTCAAGGCGGTAGGCGCCAGTCGGTTGGGTTGGCAGCACCAGCCGCGAGTCACCGTGAATGGTCGTCCACAACGCCGGATTGCGCGTCTCCTCGCACTCATCGCGGGTCAGGCGCATATGAAAGCGCACCTGGACGAAGAAACCATCGCCGCCGAACGCTGCGAGCGGCAGCGGGACGGTGAGCATTGCACGTTCGCGGTTCTCTGGAGTCAGGCGCACGCTTTGCACCGACAGACCGTTGACGATAATCGTCATGGTTGAGCGTTCGGATTCGAGCAACGGTGAGTGACTGTAGACCAGTTCCAGGCGCGCGCCGTCGAGCGGTTCTTCGCCTGCGGGAACCGGGAAGAAATAGTCCAGCGCGCCATACATCGTCCGCGCCGTGCGGTCGCCGTAGCCAAGATCGGCAAAGCGGTAGGCGACGTCGGACTGCGTCTGCGCTGCAGAAGGGGTTGCGGAAGACGCAGCGACCATTGCGAGCGCGCCCAGAAACAGCAGCACCCAAGCCAGGCTCAGCAACGTATGGGCTTGACATCTTCGGAACGTGTGCATGGATTTGTCTTCCACGAAGGGCGCGAAGCGGCACGAAGCCGTTGCCTCTCCGAACTGTATGGTTCTGCGCGCTGCTGGCGGATACGCGCCGCCGCTCAGCCCGCGCCAGGGCATGGTCCACGAAGGGCGCGAAGCGGCACGAAGCCGTTGCCTCTCCCAACCTTTCTTGGGACTTCGCCGCCGACGCTTTTCATACATCCTGCGCGAAGCGGCACGAAGCCGTTGCCTCTCCGAACCTGTATGGTTCTGCGTGCTGCTGGCGGATACGCGCCGCCGCTCAGCCCGCGCCAGGGCATGGTCCACAAAGGGCACGAAGCGGCACAAAGAATGTGGATGCTCCTACCCTTTGTGTCCCTTCGTGTTCTTCGTGGATAAGAGACACATGTCACCCCTGATCGGTCTTGCGATACAACACCAGCAGCGTCATATCGTCCGGCGGCATCTGCACCGGCGCCAGCAATGTCACCAGTCGGTCGAGCATAGCAAGTGCGCTGCCGGCGCCAGACAACTGGTGTGCCAGCACCTGCGGCGTCAAGTCGAGATCGACACGTGCATCGACCAGACCATCACTATACACCACAAGCGCATCGCCTGGATTCATGAGAATCTCACGCTGGTGATAGGATGCATCGGGCAGAATGCCAAGCGGCAGTCCGCGATGATCATCGAGGGTTTCGACGCTGCCATTGGCGCGGCGCACGAACGCCAGACCGTGACCGGCATCGATTGACATCAGTCGTCCGTTCGATGTATCGAGTTGCGCCAGAAAGAGGGTCACAAACCGGTCGGACTGCCGCAGATCGTCGTCGAGGGCGGCGCTTACATAGCGCATGGCCTCGGCAGGCGGGCTGTTCCGCACCACAGCGCGCATCACGGCGCGCACCGTCGCCATGAGCAGTGCGGCGTCCAGCCCTTTTCCCATCACATCGCAGAGCCAGAAGCTGAGCAGATGCGGCGTTGGTTGTTGCCAGTCGTAGAAGTCGCCGCCGACGTCGCGCGCGGGGATGCACTCGGCAGCCAGCTGAAACCCTGGCACAACCGGCGCCAATTGAGGCAGCAGGCGCGCCTGAACCTCGGCGGCGCGCGCCATTTCGCTTACCAGGCGGCGATGATGCGCTTCGAGTTGCTGGCGCAGCAGGCGATTCTGCCGTTCGAGTTGCAGGCGCTGAACCGTGCGCTCAAGGACGCGGCGAAACTCATCCGACTCGAACGGCTTGCGCAGATAGTCGTCGGCGCCCTGGCGTAACGCCTCGATTGCAATTTGTTCTGAGCCGAACGCGGTTGTCATAATGACCGCGGCATCCAGCCTGCGTTGACGCACTTCCGCCAGGGTTTGCAACCCGCTGATGCCAGGCAAGGCAATATCGAGAAAGATAATATCGGCAGGCATGTCAGCCAGCAGCGCCAGCGCCTCTTCGCCGCTTGCCGCCGTCGACACGTCATATCCGCGCGCCGTGAGGCGCACCCGCAACAGGCGGTTGATGTCGGGATCGTCATCGACCACCAGGATGTGTCGCACAGGAGGCGTCTGAGCGTCAATCTGGGCGAAAGGCTCATTCACATGCGTCCTCCTATCGTCGTGGCAACCGGCGTCTCATCGTTATGCTCGTTGTTCTGCGATGTGAGCAACGGAAAAGAGACCAGAAACGTCGATCCCTTTCCCGGCTCGCTTTCGATAGTGATATGGCCCTGATGCAGTTCCACCAGCGAACGGGTGATCGCCAGACCAAGCCCGGTGCCGCTGGCTTCGTGCGTTGCGCGGTTGCGCGCGCGATAGAAACGCTCGAAGATCCGTTCCTGCTCTTCAGGCGTCAATCCGATGCCGGTGTCCTGCACGGCAATGCGGAGCCAGGGCGGTTCTTCAAAGAGACGGATTGTAATCGTTCCGTGCTGGGGCGTGTACTTGATCGCGTTGGAGAGCAGATTGGTCAGAATCTGATGCACTCGCGCCGCATCGCCGAAAATAAGCGGCGCCGCGCCGTCCGGCGGGGTCTCAGGAAGGTCCAGGTTCAGCCGGTGGTGTTTCGCATCGAGTTGCGGGCGCAGGGTCGCGGCCACCTGGCGAATCAGGGGACGAACATCGAGCGGCGCGCGGTGGAGCAGCAGTTTCCCCGCTTCGATCCGCGACATATCGAGCAGATCGTTGATCAGCAGCAGCAGCCGATCCGCATTCGCTTTAACGACTCGCAGGAGTTCCTCGTGCCCGGCATTGAGGGGTCCGGCGTCGCCATCGAGCAGCATATCCACATACCCCTTGATCGATGTCAGCGGGGTGCGCAGTTCGTGCGACACCATCGCCACGAACTCGGATTTCATACGTTCGACGGCGCGCTCGTGGGTGATGTCGCGGAACACATAGAGTCGACCGAGATACACCTGATTGGCCGTCCACACCGGCGCCGAGAAGATGGCCAGTTCGCGCTGCTGCGGTTTGCGCTGAACCACCCGTTCGCGGAAGATGGTTTGGGTATCCTGCAACGCATGCTGCATGCGCGGATACAATTCCTCGGCGTTATCGAAAACCCACAGGATATCGGCGCGCATCTCGGTGAGCCGTTGACCGAGCACCTGGTTCGCAGCAACACCGAACATGTCACAAAAACAACGATTAACGGTCAGGAACGCGCCGTCGGGGCCAAGGAGCGCAATGGCTTCGCTGGAGGCGTCGAGAATGGCGCGAATTTCGCTCTGGGCGCGATCCGCCGCCTGATATTGCGCTGCCAGCGCCGTCATGGCCGCATGCAATTCTTCATCCGCCTGCTTCCGTTCAGTGACATCTTCAGAAATCGCTGCAATGCGATACACCCCCCCCGCTTCGTTCATGACCGGAAAGGCGCGGGTCAGGATCCAGCGGCGTTGTTCATCACTGCGCTGAATCTGAAATTCGATGCTGTACCCGCGCATATGCTCCGCCTGGTGGAGCGCAAGCACCCGCTCACGGTCTTCGGGGATGATCGCCTCGAAGAGCGACGACGGTTGAGCATACAGGCTATCGCGGGAACGTCCCCAGATGCGCTCATAGGCGGGATTGACGTACAGAATCTGGTCAAGCAACGGGGTGGACATCCAGAAGACCTGATTGACATTCTCTGCTAATTGACGAAACCGTTCCTCACTAGCGCGGAGCGCAGCTTCCGCCAGGCGCTGGCGCGAAATATCGCGGATGGTCGTCACCCGCGCCGTGCGACCGTGGTAGGGAATATTGCGTCCGGTCACTTCGGCGGGAAAGAGCGTTCCATCACTGCGCCGGGCAAGCACTTCGTAAGGGTGTTCATATCCAATAGCCAGCGCGTGCGCGATTTTTTCCCGTCCTTCCGGGGTGGTGAACTCGAAAATGGACATGCCGCGCAGTTGTTCGGGCGGATAGCCAAGCAGGGTTCCGGCAGCGGCATTGGCGTCCACAATGATCCCCTGCTCGCTGATGACAACTCCTTCGGTCGTGACGCCGGCAAGCAATGCGAAGCGTTCCTCGCTTTCGCGCAGCGCAGCTTCGGTTTGCAGGCGATCCTGCTCGCTGCCGATCCACTGCGCCATGAGGCGGATCAGATCGAAATCGCCGTCGGTAAGCGGATGTTCTCTGGGTGTGGCGCTTGCAAAACAGAGCGTCCCGACCGTTTTCCCGCGCACCTGAATCGGTGCGCCGATGTATGCCTCCATGCCGGTCAGCACGTAGCAGCGGTGGTCGACCCAGCACGATTGCGCGGCGTGGTCGATGCTTACCGGCGCATTGGCTTCAAGGACGGCTGCACAGTAGCGGTCGGCAAGCGGGAAACGTGCGCCTCGCGTCACCTGGTTGGTCGGGTCGCGTGCTGCAATGATTTCGAGTTCCTCGCCGTCAATGCGCGTCAATAGTCCAACCGGCATGCGGAAGTAGTCGCATCCCATGTCGAGGAGCGCCTGGATCTTCTGGAGATGATCCATCTGCGTCGTCGAAGTAATATTGTACAGCGCGCGTGTGATTCGTTCTCGCGTGCGCAGGCGTGTCTCGCTGGCATTGCGTTGTGATATATAGCGGCGCGCGTCTTGAACGATGGGGCGAAAGATGAATATCCCCTCAAACGCCAGCACCACGAGGGTCATAACCAGAAACGTGGTGTGCATGACGTTCAACGTCTCCAGGAGATCACGGCGCTCTTCGATGTAGAAGCGGGTTGCGCGGTGGAACAGTGGCGGCAGGTCGTACAGCGCCGCCTCCCGTATCGTCTGCAGATCGGGATGGCGCGGATCGGGTTCGGCGTCGAGCAGTCGTTGCGCGCGTGTCAGGAAATCTCGCACCCGTGCGTCGAGCGCCGTCGAGGGATCCATGTACAGACGCCGGAGCGGATCGTCCATCGGCAGCGACGCGACAATGGACGACAGTTCCTGATGCGACCGCGCCATCTCGTCAACTGCGGTGCGCAATGTTGCACGCGCCTGCGCCGCCGCCGCTGCGTCGGGCGCGTCGCCCAGTTCTTCGGCTGCCAGCGCAATCTGCTGCGAGAGCACGCGCTGCCATCCGTTGGCAGCCAGCAGATCGAAGCGTTCTTGCTCGTTTGCCAGAATGGATTGTGTCCATCCATAGGCAATCAGTGCAATGACGACCAGCAGCCCGAGGGCAAGCGCAAACCCCACGATGATGCGCCGGATCACGTGTGTTGCAGATGACGAATCGGCGGGGTTTTCGGTGGCGCTTATACGCTCACGTGCAGAATACATGGATGTTTCACATTTCGGTCTGATGAACATTTCCAGAAGAAACCGGCATTCGCCCTGCGCCCGGCGGCTGAAGCCGCAGACTACGGTTGCGAAGCCTGCCTTTGCGGGCTATACCGGATTTCTTAATGTTCATAAGCCCTTGCTGCGCGTATACAAGCCCCTGCAGGGGTTTCCATGTCACTGGATCAGGCGATGCTTTTGTGGCGGCTTCGACAGGTTCAGCCGCCGTGCGCCACTCTATGACAAGAGTTGTAGTGCATGTGACGAACGGCGTCAATCGTGCTTCAGTCCTATGCTGCACGATGACGATGGGTCAATGGTGCGTATGACCTTACGGTGCGCCGAAGTATCGCAGCGCCAGGCGCAGGCGCTCTTCGAGATCGAGCGGCGCATCGGGCGGCAGCGCCGCAATTGCATTGGCCGCCTCGACGCTGCTGAACCCCAGGCTGACGAGCATTTCCGACAGTTCGGCGTTCGCTGCGGCGACTGCCGGTGACCCTCCCGTGGCGGTCGGCACCCCCTTGATGTCGAGTTTGCCCTTCAACTCGAGCACCAGCCGTTCCGCCAGTTTCTTACCGATACGCGGCGTGCGCGCCAGGCGCGCCACGTCGCCAGCGGCAATCGCAAGCCGGATTTCGTCGGTCGTTCCCGATGAGAGCAGGTTCAGCGCCGCCTGTGGACCCACGCCGGTGACGCCGAGCAGCGTCTCGAACAACTGGCGCTGCTCGACCGAGTCAAATCCGTAGAGGGTCAGCGAGTCTTCACGCACCAGCAGGTGCGTGAACAGGCGCGCTTCGGTTCCGATCGCGCCAAGCGCAGCGAGCACCTGGCGTGGCGCGTAGATCAGCCAGCCGACGCCGCCGGTTTCGATGACGGCATGATCCGCAGCGATGGCGATCAGGGTTCCTCGTACAGACGCGATCATTGAGTTTCCGTTGCCCTCGATGGATTGCGTTTGCCCAGAAGCGTTGCTGCGTAGATGATAATATCACGGATGCGTTTGCGTTTGACTCGCCGCAGCGCTTTTCGTGGGCTGATCCAGCGAACCTGTTCGATCATTTCGCCGGGATGAGCGCCGGGGATGGCGATTGCGTCGGACGCCACACGCACCAGATAGTAGGTGACGATCTTGCGCCGCGGAAGCCGCCGTCGCGGGGTGAGGTATTGAACGCGCGCCACCTTATCTTCGACAATGCCGGCCAGCCCGGTCTCTTCGCGCAACTCGCGTAGTAGCGCCGACGCCTCATCCTCGACCGCATGCATCCCTCCTTTGGGCAGCGTCCAGTAGCCGTTGCGCTTTTTGATCAGCAGTATCTGGAGACGTCCGCAGACGTCATACCGATAGGCGACTGCGCCAACGGCGTAGATTGGTTGACGATGTGCAAGTGGGGATGGGTTGCCGGCCATGTTCTCCTGCCTGCCCGCAGTGGGCGCCTCCAGGGGGGGCCCTACGGCGAACCATCGGGCGCCCCTCCAACGCCACCATCATCGTAGGGGCAGGCCCCTGTGCCTGCCCGCAGCGGGCGCCCCCAGGGGCGTCCCTCCAACGCCACCATCATTGTCAGGGCAGGCCCCTGTGCCTGCCCGCAGCGGGCGCCCCCAGGGGGCGCTCCTGCATTGCGGTCAACCTGCAACCTTCCCTCGTTCAACGTTCAGCGCATTCCGCAACCGCAGCGAGTTGGTGACAACGAAGACTGAACTGCACGCCATCGCGCCGGCCGCCAGCATCGGGTTCAACTGCCAGCCGGTGAATGGGTAGAGCGCGCCGGCGGCAACCGGAATCAGCGCGACGTTGTAGATGAATGCCCAGAACAGGTTCCAGCGGATGGTGCGTAGCGTGCGTTTGCTGAGGTCGATTGCCTGTGCCACACCGCGCAGATCGCCGCGCATGAGAGTAATGTCGGCAGTTTCCAGCGCCACATCCGCGCCGCTGCCAATGGCGATGCCGACGTCTGCCTGCGCCAGCGCCGGTGCATCGTTGATCCCATCGCCGACCATTGCGACCACCCGGCGCGCGCCTGCGCCTTCCTGCAACTCGCGGACGATGCGCGCCTTGTCTTCCGGGCGCACCTCGGCGTACACCCGTTGCGGGTCGATTCCAGCCTGCTGCGCAATGGCTTCCGCTGTTCGCCGGTTGTCGCCGGTGATCATCAGCGCCTCGATTCCCTGGCGTCGTAATGCCTCGACCGCAATGCGCGACGTTGGCTTGACCGTATCGGCGACGGCGATGACCCCCAGCGCCACGCCATCGACGGCGACGATCATTGCGGTCTTGCCTTCACCCTGCAACCGCGCCACATCCTCGTCGAGCGCCGATGTGTCGATGCCGCGTTCGCGCAGGAGCGCCGGGTTGCCGATGATCACGGCGCGTCCTTCAACCGCGGCAATCACGCCGTGACCGGCAATCGCCTCGAAGCGTTCTGGCTGAACGATGCCAATGCCAGCGTCCTGCGCCGCACGGACGATCGCCTCGCCAAGCGGGTGTTCGCTGCGCGACTCGGCGCTCGCCGCCAGACGCAGCAGTTCGTTCCGCTGCTGCGCAACCCGGTTGACCGCTTCGGGCGTGTCGTCATAGGCGACACCGCTCAGAATGCGTTCGAGATCGGCAGCGGCGTCGTGGTCATTAATCGTTGCCGTTGTCGAAATATCGGCCTCTCGATGAGCGACGATCAACCCATCGCTCTGCGGCGCCCCATCGTTTTCCTGCGCCTGGCTCAGCGTCGCGCTCTGCACGACGAACGACAGCGCATCCGACATGGGGACGACGATGTCGGTCACCGACGGCTTTCCCGCCGTCACTGTGCCGGTCTTGTCGAGTACGACCGTCTGCACTTTTCCGGCGCGCTCCAGACTTTCGGCGTTTTTGATCAGAATGCCATGCGCCGCGCCTGTCCCGACCCCGACCATAATAGCAGTCGGGGTTGCCAGCCCAAGCGCGCAGGGGCAGGCAATAACCAGCACCGCCACGGCAAAGATCATCGCCTGGGTAAAGCCCGTTCCACCGATGAAGAACCAACCGAGAAATGTCACGAGCGCAATGACGAGCACAATCGGCACGAACACCGCGGCCACGTGATCGACGAGGCGCTGAACCGGTGCGCGGCTGCCCTGCGCCTGCTGCACCAGCGCAATGATCTGCGCCAGCGCCGTCTCCCTGCCGACCCGCGTTGCGCGCATCTGGAAACTGCCGCTGCGGTTCAGCGTCGCGCCAATGACAGTATCTCCCTCGTGTTTTTCCACCGGCATGCTTTCGCCGGTGATCATGCTTTCGTCGATAGCCGAGGCGCCGGCGATAATGACGCCATCGACCGGTATCTTCTCGCCGGGGCGCACAATGACGATCTCTCCGCGCCGCACGTCGGCAGCGGGAATGTCCGTCTCGCGTCCGCCGCGCACCACCCGCGCCGTCTTTGGTTGCAACCCGATCAACGCCCGGATCGCTGCGCCGGTCTGGCTCTTTGCCCGCGCCTCCAGGTATTTTCCGACCAGAATGAGCGTAATGATGACCGCTGCTGTCTCGAAATAGACATGCCCCGCCATGCCGGTGATCATCAGCGCGACGCTGTAGAAGTACGCCGCCGACGACCCGACTGCAATAAGCGTGTCCATGGTTGCTGTGCGGTGGTTCTTCAGCGCCTTCCAGGCGTGGATGTAGAAATCGCGCCCGGCATAGAATTGCACCGGCGTTGCCAGGATCAGGAACAGCCAGTTGAGCAGATCATCACGCGCTGCGATATGGTTCATCATCTCGTGGAGCGGACCGCTCATCGAGCGCGCCATCTCCGCGCCTGCGCCGATCAGCCAGGGTGTCACCAGCCCGAAGTCGCGCCCCATCGAGAGCAGGAAGAGCGGCGCAGTCAGCACAGCGGCAACGATCAGCGTGCGGCGACGGTTTGCCAGTTCGCGCGCACGCGCCGCCGCCTCACTGTCCTCGCCGGCGCCCGTTGCACCGCGCTGGTCGATCACGCCATACCCGGCGTTTTCAATCGCGGCAACCAGATCGTTCCAGGTGACATCCGTCGGAGTGAACGTCACCGTGGCGTGTTCGCTTGCCAGGTTGACGGTCGCATCGATGACACCGGGAACGTTGCGCAGCGCCTTCTCGACCCGCGCCGAGCATGAGGCACAGGTCATCCCGGTAATTGGAATATCAACGCAATCGGTGATCACACCATACCCGGCTTCTTCAATCGCTGTAACCAGGCGATCCGGCGCCGCCAGCGTCGGGTCGAACTGCACCTCCGCCTGTTCGCTTGCCAGGTTAACGGTCGCATCGGTCACTCCTGGCGTCTTCTTAAGCGCCTTTGCGACGCGCGCTGAACAGGAGGCGCACGTCATGCCGGTGACTGCCAGGCGTATCTGTTGTGTTGGCATTGGTACTTCCTATATGGTTGTGAGCAACGCGAGCGGCCGGTACCGCCCTTCCGGCGCCACGTCCACGTGCGGCCATTGGCATTGCCTGATAGAAGTGATGTGACATAACATTATACCCGATCAATCGTATTGCGACCAACGGACCTGTTCACCGAGGGGCGGTCGTGTTTGATGGGTAGGAAGCGTTGTATCGCTGCAGGTGAGCCGCCTGCGCTCCCGGGGAGCGCGTTGGGGGCGGGCGAGCCGCGCGCGTTCCCGGGGTGCGGGCGAGCCGCGCGCGTTCGGGGGAGCGCGTTCGGGGAGGTGGCGCCTGCACGTCAAGGTGGTGATGCCCATGCTTCCAGAGGAGGCGCACATGGCAGCGGGCAGACGCTCTTCCCATGCAGGCGCAGCCCCTGCGCTTCCAACCAACGTCAACGGGTGAATCCGGCGAAAGACTATGCCGCAGCGTGTTATAATGGTTAAAAGGTGTAGTAGAAGGGAGAACAGACAATGGAGTACGACCTTCCCGAAGATCTTCGGCTCTTACGGCAAACTGTCCGTGACTTCGCCAACAAGGAGATCGCCCCGATTGCCCGCGAGATCGACGAAGAGGAGCGGGTTCCGTTCGAGATGCTGCGGAAAGCCGCCGATCTTGGCCTGCTCGGCGTCCCCTTTCCCGAAGAGCTTGGCGGTTCCGACGCCGGCATTACCGGCTACTGCGTGTTGCTGGAAGAGATCAACCGGAAGTGCGCCTCTACCGGCACCATCATCGGTGCGCACGTCCAACTTTGCTCGATGTCTATCCACCTCGCCGGGACGCCTGACCAGAAGGAACGCTACCTGCGTCCGCTGATCGAGGGACGCATGTGGGGCGCGTGGGCGCTAACCGAACCGAATGCGGGCAGCGACGCCGCCCACATCCGTACGACTGCCGTGCGTGATGGCAATGACTGGGTGCTCAACGGCGGCAAGATGTGGATTACCAATGGCTCTTTTGCCGATGTGATCGTGGTGTTTGCCACCACCGATCCGAGCGCCGGACCGCGCGGCATTACCGCCTTTATTGTCGAGAAGGACTTCCCCGGCTTCAAGGTGGGGAAAGTTGAGCCGAAGATGGGGTTGCGCGCATCACACACAGCGTCGATCTTCTTCGAGGATTGTCGCGTGCCGGCTGCGAATGTGCTCGGCGAAGTCGGGCGCGGGTATGCGCTGGCGCTGCAAACGCTCGACATTGGGCGGTGCGGGTTGGGAGCGGCGTGTCTGGGGGCGGCGAAGGAAGCCTACGAACTGTCGCTCAAATATGCTGTGGAGCGCCAGCAGTTCGGTCGCCCGATCGCCGATTTCCAGGCGATCCAGTTCAAACTGGCCGACATGGCGGTGAAAATCTACACCATGGAGCAGATCGTGTACGATTGCGCCAAGAAGGTCGATCGTGGCGAAACGGCGCGGCTGGAGTCGAGCATTGTCAAACTCTACTGCACCGATGCGCTGGCGTGGATTCTCGATGAAGCCATTCAGGTTCACGGCGGTATGGGCTTCTCGCGTGAACTGCCGCTCGAACGCATGTACCGCGATGCGCGTGTCTTCCGCATCTACGAGGGAACCAACGAGATTCAGCGGTATGTCATCGCCAGCGAATTGCTGAAGACCGTTGGGTACAAGGTGCGGTTGTACTGAGAGGCGAGAGGCGCCCCCCATGGGCGCCCGTATGGGGGTCTGTCGTGGCGTCATTCTGGGTGGGGCAGGCACGGGGGCCTGCCCCTACAATAATGGGGGCGTTCGCGGTAGGGGCGTCCACAGGGGGGCGCCCGTGAGCAGGAGTGCAAGAGGCGCTGCCATCAGACCGCCCACGCCGGAATAGAGATCATTGTTGGCGGCAGGGATTGTTCCGCCAGACAGATCACCCCGCCGCTGCCGATGCGTATGTCCAACCGCTCCAGCGCCCCGAAATGCTGAACATCCTTCCGTCCTGGCGATGCGGTCTTCTTGATCTCCAGCGGGTGGATCACCCCGTCTTGCACCAGCAGCAGATCAATTTCTCGCCCGTCTCTGTCGCGGTAGTAATAGAATGGCGGTCGTCGCCCGGCGTGCCGGTAGCTCTTCAGCAATTTTGCGACGACCCAGGTTTCCAGAATGGCGCCCGACATCGCGCCTGCCTCAAGCGTCTCCGGTGTCGCCCATTCCGTCAGATACGCCGTCAGACCGGTATCGAAGAGATAGATCTTGGGCGTCTTGACCAGCCGTTTGGTCACGTTGCTGTGATACGGTTCCAGCAGATAGATGATGCCAGATGCCTGGAGGATTGACAGCCAGTGTTTCGCTGTATTCGTCGCCACATCCGCAACGCGTGACAGATCAGCGAGGTTCAGGATCTGCGCTGTGCGTGCAGCCGCAGCTCACAGAAAGCGCAGAAACGCGAGTTCATCGCCGACGCGCGCCAGATCGCGCACATCGCGCTGGAGGTAGGTCTGAACGTAGGATCTGTAGAACAGGTCACGATCCATCGCTTCGTTGAGCGCAATGGCAGGCAGCGATCCACGCCGGATCAGCCGGTACAGTTCCTTGAGCGTCAGTTGCTTCATACCCGCAGTACGATAGACGATCTCCTCCGGCGTCGGCGTGGAGGGGCGCGCCTCCAGTCCCCGGCGCATCAACTCCCATCTGGACAGCCCCAACAGGTTCAGCACAGCGACACGACCAGCCAGTGACTCGGAAATGCCTTTCATAAGGTGAAACTGCTGCGAACCAGTAAGCCAGAACATACCCGGCTCACCGGCGCGATCCACTGCCATTTTGAGGTATGGCAGCAGACCGGGGGCATACTGGATTTCGTCGATCAGGAGAGTGGGCGGAAACCGCTGCATAAACAGCGCCGGATCGGTTCTGGCAAGATCCAGAACGAGCGGATCGTCCAGAGTGATATAGGTGCGCCGTTCCTCAGCGAGATGTCGCAGGAGCGTCGTCTTGCCCACCTGGCGTGCGCCGGTCGCCAGCACAACGGAAAAGTGCCGGGCGGCGTCGAGGATAAGCGCTTCGAGCGTTCTTGGAACGTATACCCTGCATCTCTCCTGTATCGGCTGATCTGCATTGCGGTTGCAGGATAGCCGATTATCGTCGGGCCGACAAAGGCGCTGGGCGCGGATCGACTCTGCTGCTCCGGGAAGTACGGACTGCACCTGACCAGAAATGATGGTATATTTTTGATACGCGAAACCGGCACGCGACGTTGCGTCGCGCAATGTGCGCTGTTTGTCCCTTTCACATCGGTCGATGATTTGGGAAAGTCCTATGACATCGTGCAAGGCAGCGTGCAAGCGGAATGTGCGACGCGTCATTCATCACCTGTCGCTGCTATCAGCGAGGCTGTTATGCTCACTGCGCTGACGATCAGAAACTTCAAGCTGTTCACCGATGTTGCCATCGATCTGGGTGAACGGGTCGTATTCATCGGGCCGAACAATTCCGGCAAAACATCGGCATTGCAGGCCCTTGCCTTATGGGATGTCGGCGTGAAGCGGTGGCTGGAACGGCGGGGGAGCGGCGCCATTCCGGCTGAACGGGCTGGCGTGACGATCAACCGTAAAGATCTCCTTGCCATTCCTGTGCCTTCCGCAAATTTGTTGTGGCGAGAATTGCGCGTGCGGGAAGGTGAGCGACACGACGGCAAATCGCGCACGCGCAACGTGCGTATCGAGATTGGCGTTGCGGGCAGCGATGATCAGCAGTGGCAGTGCTGGTTAGAGTTCGATTATGCGAACGAAGAGTCGATCTACTGTCGCCCTCCTCTTGGTCCCGACAATGCCCGCATGGCGGTGCCGGCGCATCTCAAACGCTTGCAAGTCGCATATTTGCCGCCAATGTCCGGTCTGGCAGCCCGTGAGGATCGGCTTGAGATGGGATCAATTCGGGTGCGACTTGGTGAAGGACGAACCGCAGAAGTGCTCAGGAATCTCTGCTGGCAGGCGGTGCAGAGTGAGAACGGCGAGCAGAAGTGGCAGGAGATATGTGAGTCTATCGAACGACTCTTCGGTTCCCGATTGCTTCTTCCACAGTATATTGCCGAACGGGGCGAGATAACACTGCACTATCGCACCCGTTCCGGCACAACGCTCGACATCTCCTCCAGCGGGCGCGGTGAGCAGCAAACGCTTCTCTTATTGGCGCATATGGCCGTCCATAGCGGCGCAGTGCTGCTATTGGACGAGCCGGATGCGCATTTGGAGATTCTCCGGCAACGGCAAATCTATGATGTGCTGACCCGTCAGGCCGAACGCACCAAGAGTCAACTCATCGCAGCCAGCCACTCCGAAGTGGTCATGAACGAAGCAGCGCAACGGGATGTGGTCGTCGCCTTTGTCGGTCGCCCCCATCGAATTGATGATCGCGGATCGCAGGTGTTGAAGGCGTTGCGCGAGATTGGTTTTGAGCACTACTATCTGGCTGAAACGATCGGTTGGGTGCTCTATCTCGAAGGCGCTACCGATCTGGCCATGCTGCGCGCCTTTGCAGAACGGATCGACCATCCGGCTCGATCACTCCTGGAGCGCCCATTCGTTTATTACGTCGCCAATCAACCGCGCAAAGCGCAGGAACATTTTTATGCACTCCGTGAGGCGAAATCCGATCTTGTCGGCATTGCCGTGTATGACCGGTTAGAACGGGGGTTGCCAGACGACCCGAACCTCAGACAGTACATGTGGTCGCGCTATGAACTGGAAAATTATCTCTGCTGGCGCGAAACGCTGCTGTCCTTCGCTGCCAGCAAAGGCGAGGAATACGAAGGGGCGCTCTTCACCGGCCGCTGGCGCGACGCTATGGCTCAGGCAATACAGGAAATTGAACATGCGCTGCGCTTGCTCGGCAAAGATCCGTGGGGAGGCGACATCAAAGCCGGTGATGATTTCCTGACGCCGCTGTTTCAGCGTTTTTTTCAGATTCTTGATCGACCGAATGAGATGAACAAGACCAATTTTCACGTACTGGCTGCATTCGTGCCACCAGAAGCGATCGATGACGAGATCCGACAGGTGCTCGACGCCATTAGTGACGTGGCGAAGCTGGCGCGCCCCCGCGTCGATTCGTGATCACCTGTCGTCACGCAGTTCGCCGGTACTGAAGACTTCGTGTAGAAGAAAAGAACAATGTCGAAGTGGAGACCACATTGCGCCGGTCGCGCTCAGGCAGCCGTCTCCCGCATCCGTTGGGCGGCAGCAGGGCAGGGCGCCGACCGACGGATGCCGAGGTCAACGCTCATACTCATGCGCGGTCATTTGGACAATCATGAGTCTACTGCAAAAAGGCTTAACCACCAAGGACACGAAGTCAAGGACACGAAGCACACGAAGGGGGATAAAGATGAAGCGCATGTCCTTCGTGTCCCTTGGCGCCCTTCGTGGTTGCTTGGTGCGGTGAAGTAACCACCAAGGACACGAAGAGCACGAAGGTGAGTAAAAATGAAGCGCATGTCCTTTGTGTCCCTTGGTGACCTTCGTGGTTGCTTTTTGCCGTGAAGTCATGGAAGGCTCAACCGCCAAGGACCCGAAGTGCACGAAGGTGAATAAGAAGAGCATTTCCTTTGTGTCCCTTTGTGACCTTCGTGGTTTCATGGTTGCTTTTTATGGTTTTCGAGAAAAGAATCCGGTATCGCCCGGTGAAGCTCGCGCAGGCGGGCTTTGCAACCGTAGCCTGCGGCTTCAGCCGCAGTGCAGATGAGTGGATCGCTAATGCCAGGGCGCAGTCTGCGTC
>CALGYB010000135.1 GCA_937935075.1 uncultured Roseiflexus sp.
TGGCGCTCTTCTCTGGACTCGATCAAAAGGAGAAACGTTCGATGACGCAGCCGGTTGAATCGCTGCCTTTTCCAGACGTGTTTCGGCGCTTTCACGCGACGGTCGGCAACCATACATTTCGAGGGCTGGTGCTGGTTGGAACGTTGCAGGCGGACACGCCATCGTTGCTGATTGCGGGTCTCAACCCGGAGCGGGTGGCGTTTTTGCTCACCGATCAGTCACGGACAGGGGGACTCGTTGCACAGTGTCAGAAGCGGCTTGCAGAGATCGCCGATCAGGTGTCGCTGCGCTGCCAGCCAGATGACTGGTTCTGCCCGGAGGGGGACCATTCCAACGTCTTGAGCGTCTACACGGGGTTGCGGGCAGTGCTTGATAAGTGGAGCGACCTGGATCGCCACGAGATCGCAGTGGATTTGACCGGAGGCAAAGCGACGATGACGGTTGGCCTGGCGAAAGCGGCGCATGTCCTGCGCCTGGAGTCGGTCTATGTCGATAGCGACTATGCCAACAATCGTCCTGTTCCGGGAACACAGCGCCTGGCGACGCCAGAAGACCCTTATCTGGTCTTTGGCGACCTGGAAGCGGCTGAGGCGCGACGGTTGCACAATCATCACGATTATGCCGGCGCCGAGAAGGTCTTTCGCGATCTGGCGCAACGCGTTCCGGGAAATCAGGAGTACGCCGTCTACGCCGATCTCTCGGCGGCGTATCTGGCGTGGGACAGTTTTGCGCCGCAACAGGCGAGTGTGGCGCTCGACCGTGTATTGGCGCATAGCCGTCTGCCTGATGGGCTTCAGGCGCTACGGCCAACCCTGGAGGAGCAGCGCCGGTCGCTGGCGCGGCTGACCGCCATCAACCAGCAGCTGGCCCAGCGCAGTCCGCAGGTTGATGATGCCCTCGCCGCGCTCAATGACCTGGATCAGGTTCTGGCGCTGCTCGGTTCGTTGCACGGCGCGGCGCAGCGGCGTGTAGCGCAGGAACGCTATGATGTCGCGGCGCTGATGCGCTATCGTTGCCTGGAATTGTTGTCGCAGCATCGCCTGGCGACGTATGGCGTCTGGACGGCAGAGCCGTCATTCAAACAGGCGTTACAGCGCGTGCCTGATCTTGAAGACCGATACCGTCAGACACAGCGCACCCAGGGGTTTCGCAAGGTGTACGACCTGCCTGAACGCTCGATTGCGCTCTTCGACGGCTATATGCTGCTCCAGGCGCTCGGCGATCCGCTGGTGAGCGGCTGGAGCATCGGCGAGATTCGTCAGCGTTCCTACGTGCGCAATACTAGCATTCTAGCGCATGGATTCCGCGCGATTTCGCGCCAGGAGTATGATCAGTTCGCCAGCATTGTGGAGCACGTGCTGGAGCGCTTCTTTAAGATGATCCCGCAACCGCGCCAGGAATGGGAGCAGACGTATCGGTTCGTTCAGTTGGCAGAATGAGGAGACGAGCATGACCGAACGGCGTCGGCGCGGCGGTGATAAGCGCAGTTCCCAATTGATCCACCGGCGCCGTCTCTTTCTGATTCGGCGTCTTATTCGGGGGCCAGCGACGGCGCAGGATCTGATCGATGAAGCGAATGCCGCATTCATCGATGTGCCGGAGCGGATCTATCCGGCGGATGCGTCGGCTGCGCTGCGCCACGACATCGCTGCATTGCGCATAGAGTATGGCTGTGCGATTGAGCGTGATGACGACGGGGTCTACGAGTTGAGGTCGCCGGGCAATCTGGCGCTGATCGATCTGCCGGACAGTGAAATCGAGGCGATGGCATTTCTGCTCGATATCTATGAGAAAAGCGATCTGCCGATCGCGGCACAGATCAATGCGCTGCTGGAGCGCATCGAGTCGCTCATGCCCGATGATCGCCGTAACCTGCTGCACACCCTGACCGTATCGCCACGGGTGGATCGTCCACAGGCGCCGGCTGAGGGCGTCGCCGAGATGATGAGGTTGTTGAAAGGCGTCCTGCGCAAGCGTGAAGTCGAGTTCGACTACCGTTCGCCGCATACGCCCGACGGCGCCGCCCGGCATCACCGCATCGCGCCACTCGAATTCGTCTACCGCGAAGGGCATACCTACCTCGACGCCTTCTGCCTGGAGAGTGATGTTCCCGAACTTGTGGGTCAGTTCGTGCTGTATCGTCTCAACCGCATCGTGCCCGGCAGTGTCCGGCGTCTGCCGCACGCGTTGCGCCGCGACTATCGACGCCCGACGTATGCGGTGCGGTACTGGCTGGCGCCGGCAGTGGCGCGGCAACGCGATGTTGCGCACTGGTTTCCGCAGACCACTATCGACTATGCGGCTGACGGTTCTGCAACCGTAACCGCAGTGACGAACGATCTGTGGCGTGCGCATCAGATTCTGATGCGTTACCGCGAACACTGCCGTGTGCTCGAACCGGCGCCGCTCGTCGAAATGATGCGCGCGAGCATCCAGAGGATGTTCGATATGTATTCGACTGAGACGAAGGAGATTGTATGAAGTCTCGTCGTCTGAGCGAGTTTCTGGCGCAGTTTCTGGACTCGCGCGCGCCGCTGCTGTTCATCGTCGCCTCACTTGTTCTGGCGATGCTGGGCAATGCGCTCTACGAACTGGTGCTGCTGATACTCGGCGAGCAACCGGTGACGCTGCTCGGCATCATTATCGGCGCAGCCCTGATTTTCCCGCTGCTCTTCTGGTTTCTGCGCCAGGCAATCGAAACAATCGCCCGGCGGCGCCCAATGATGAAGATTGAGCCTGTTGAGCAGATTCAGCCGCATGCCGGATTGATCCTGCCAGTCGGGTTGAGTCCGCAGGGTCCGGAGCGCGCGATCCTGGAGTGGCATCTGAGCGGCGCTACACTGCGCAAATGCTGGCTGATCGTGTCGCCGGAAGTGCAGAACAGCGCCAAGCTGAGTGATCTCAAACAGTGGCTGATCGAACAGAATGTGGATGTCAGCACGACGCCTATTTCCAACGCCACGTCCCTGGAGGACGTGTTTCGCGCGGCGATGCAGGCGTTGCGCGAGGCGCAGGCAACGCCGCTGGCGCTGCCGGTTGCAGTGGACATCACCGGCGGCACGGCGGTGATGAGCGTCGGGCTGGCGCTGGCGGCGCGCAACTGGCATGCGCCGTTGCAGTACTATCCGGCAGTCTACGGTAAAGGTGGCTCGCTGCTGATCAACAGCGCCGCTGCACCGAAACAGATCGTCTTTACAAGTGGAGGAGGAACAACGCCATGATTCTGATCAATTTTTCGCATCCGTTGACCGACCAGCAACTGGCCCAGGTCGTGGCATTGGTTGGCACGACGCCTGAGGTTCGCGCGATCGATGCGCAGATCGACCGCGAACGCCCGCTTGCCGAGGTTGCCGTCGAACTGGTGGATCGCGTCGGGCTGACCGCTGACGAATGGCAGACGATTCCGCTCCTGATCAACCCGCCGGCTCTGGCGCCGCTGGCGGTTGTGGTGCTGGCGGAGATCCACGGACGAGCCGGCGGCTTCCCGACAATGCTGAACGTGCGCCCAGTCGCCGGGTCGGTTCCTACTCGCTACGAGGTGGCGGAGGTGCTCAATTTGCAGGCGCTGCGCGAAGCGGCGCGGAGGCGGAGGTAGAGGTAGAGGTGAGAGGTGAGAGGTGAGAGGTGAGAGGTGAGAGGTGAGAGGTGAGAGGTGAGAGGTGAGAGGTGAGAGGTGAGAGGTGAGAGGTGAGAGGTGAGAGGTGAGAGGTGAGAGGTGAGAGGTGAGAGGTGAG
>CALGYB010000136.1 GCA_937935075.1 uncultured Roseiflexus sp.
TTAGGTCATCTTGATGCGGTAAACGAAACAATCAGTCTGTAATGAAAATGTAAAGGACGCTACAGGCTAAAGCCCCGGCTGAAATTGTGCGAGCCACTGCGCGGCTGTGCACTCTGATCAAGCCCGCGCGCGCGGGTGTTGCTTCGGACTGAAGTCCGCGCTACCTCGCCTCCCGCTCCCCGGGTGGGAGCGGGAGGCAGGGGGGTGGGGCAGGCGGGCAGAGATCACACCATATCCCCCACCCCCTCCCCCTCCCCCACGAGGGGGGAGGAGAGCGGTATTTCCCTTGCTCCCCGGATGGGAGCGGGAGGCGGGGAGGAGGGGCAGGCGGGCGCAATGCCGCGTCGCAGTGGGCGGAAGCCCGCCCTACCCCTGCGGGATGTTATCTACCCCTCCCCTCGTAACTTTTTCTTGACGAATGCGGTAGCAGTGGCAGGGGGTGACGATGACCCTGATTGTTCTTGCCATTGCCTGGATGGTCGGCATCTTTCTCGCCGATGCACTACACTTGCCGCTCTGGCATCTGGTCGCCGGCGGCAGCGGGTGCGGCATTGCCGCCATCGCACTGCGTCGCAGTCCGCGTGCACGGCTTGTATTCCTGGCGTTGTGCGTGGCAGCGGCCGGTGGCGCGCGCCTGGCAGCAGCGGAGATTCCAGTGTCGCCCCACAGCATTCGGCTGCTGAATGACAGCGGCAAGGCGCAGATCCGCGGTATCGTGATCGAAGACCCGCGTCGTCTTGCCGACGGGCAACGGGTGGTGTTCGCCGCCGATAGTGTGCGTATCGGGGATGCATGGCGCCCCGCCGAAGGTCTGGCGCTGGTGACCCTGCCGCGCTACCCGGAGCGGTTCTACGGCGACCGGCTGGAACTGACCGGTGCGCTGACGACGCCGCGCGCGGCGGCGCGCCCCGGCGATTTCGATTATCGGGTTTATCTGGCGCGGCGCGGCATCTTCTCGTTGATGAAACCGGAACAGACGCGCCTGATCGCATCGGATCAGGGACATCCGTTGATCACGACGCTGCTCCGGTTCCGCGATCAGGCGCGCCGGGTGTTGCTGCGCGAACTGCCCGAACCGCAGGCGGCGCTGGCAGTCGGCATTCTGCTGGGGCTGCAATCGTCGATCCCGGATGAGGTACTGGACCACTTTAGCGCCACTGGCACGTCACACATCCTGGTCATCTCCGGCTGGAACATCACAATCATCAGCGCGGCGCTGTACAGTCTGGCGGATGGGATGAAACTGGAGCGGCGCAGGGCATTCTGGCTCATTCTGATGACCATCTGGGTCTATACGCTGTTCGTCGGCGCCACGCCGACGGTCATTCGCGCGGCGGTCATGGGCAGTATCGTGGTAATCGGGCAGCGCCTGGACCGCCCGGCGCACGCCTGGACGACCCTCTTCGCGGCGTGTTGGGCGATGACGCTGTGGAATCCGCAGACGCTGTGGGACATGGGGTTTCAACTGAGCGCACTGGCAACCGCATCACTGTTTGCGTATGGCAAAGGAACCGAGGCGCTGCTCATGCGCACGCCGCTGCGCGCCGGGTGGCTCGATTGGGCGCGTGAAGCGCTCACGGCGACGCTGGCGGCGCAAATTCTGGCGCTGCCGCTCATTCTCTACGCTTTTGGCAATCTGTCGCTGATCGCGCCACTGGCAAATGTGGTGATGCTGCCGATGGTTCCGTCGGCGATGTTGTTTGGGGCGATCGCGCTGGTCGGTGGACTGATCTGGCTGCCGCTGGGTCAATGGCTGGCGCTGCCGGCGTATCTGTTCCTTGCCTGGTTGACCGAGGGGGCGCGTCTGTTCGGTCAGTTGCCGTGGGCAGCGGTGCAGTTGCCGCCGTTTCCGCTCTGGCTGCTGCTAGCATACTATGCGATTGTGGTGGGGGCGTGGTTGTGGAATGCGAGTGTGGAGGAGGTCAGGGGTTAGGGCGGTTTTCCCCTCTTCCCCCTGCCCCCTTCTCCCACCAGGGGGAGAAGGGGGAGTTTGTTCATCCCGATGCCTACAGCGGTTGCCCCCCCTTTCCACCAGGGGAGAAGGGGAGTCTGATCATCCCGACCGGTAGGCGCCCGATGGTGCAGGCGCCTACCGAACGCAGGCGCGCCCGATCCCCGGATGTGGTCGATGCCATTGCATCGCACCGGCGGCAACACTCTTGACCGAGATAAAAAATACAGCACAATGTATCAAGAAGCATTGCCCGATGTTGAGTCCTGATGCCAGCCTGTCGTATCATAATTAATGCGCGGTCATTCGTACCATACTGCCGGGTCGCGCAGCGGACGCCGGGGCGCTGCGGGCTAAAGCCCTCGCTGAGGACGCAGTTCGACCATGCTCACCGCAAGTGAAAGCCCCGCTGGGGCTGCTGATGCCAATGCACAGTCCATGCAGTCCACGACCGCCAACGCGCGTTGTAGAAACCGGGCGCTCGAACATCTTGCCTGACTGACCGCAAATTAGTATCAGGATCGAACTGTGGGAGCTACAGCCGTTCTCATCAAACATAAATCTCATACAGACAGTTGTGCAGTCAGCGCACGCTGAGCCTGTCGCAGCCGACGCCCGCCAGCGCAGGCAAACCCTGGAACGGATCGACTGCGTCGACTGTTTCGATAGACCGGCGCACTGCCGGACATAAAGAGGGATGATACTCTCTCTCCAACCCGCGCCCTGACGTCATTCGGCGGCGTTTGCGCCTTGCCGCGTGTTGCCTGGCGTCGGGGCGCGCTTATTCCAATCAAGCGGCGACCACGTAGATTCACATTGCCTGCGGGCACAGCCTGCGCTGGAGCACGGACCTGCGCGGATTGCACCGGGCGGCGCGTCTTATAGCGCGACCAACCAGATAGTTGACTGTCTTGCGGCTGACAGTGGCTTCGACAGGCTTAGCCGGCTTCGACAGGCTCAGCCACCGTCAGCCGCTCCGCGTCCTTGATTGTCCAGATTTGGGGTGATCGCTCTGGCAGACGAGGCGCACGTTGCTGAGGACGATAGCGACGCCAGAACTCGATCCTGCTCACAAGGGTTGCGGGTTTCAGGCGTGAGCAGCGTCGGGGCGCGGCGGCAGACGCATTCCCCATCTGCCCGCTGCAACCGGGCGTGAGCGGCATCGCGGCGCGGCGGCGGTCTCTTTCCCCGTCTCTCGCTGCGACCAGGCGGGTGCGGCTTTCGGGCGTGAGCAGCGTCGAGGCGCAGCGGCGCCCCTGGCGGTGAGCCTGCCGAACCGCGCCCCT
>CALGYB010000137.1 GCA_937935075.1 uncultured Roseiflexus sp.
TTTGTCGTGACTGTCGGCGGGCGGACCGCCACACCGACGCTTTCGCCGACGGTGACGCCGACAGCGACGCGCACGCCGGGACCGACGCCGACGCTGGGACCGACGTGCCCCGAAGGGGCGCGCGATCCGGGAAACGACCCCGGCAGTGCGCGGCTGGTGCTGATCGATTCGCCAGTCACCCATGGCATCTGCGAGATCGGCGATGAGGACTGGTTCCGTTTCGGCGGCGTCGGCGGCAAGGTCTACACCATCGACATCGAACGGATGGACGCCGGGCTTGATCTGTCGCTCGAACTGTATGATGAAAACGGTCAGCGCCTGGCGTTCAACGACGACTTCTTCAATCGCAATCCGGCAAGCCCCGATCCGAAGGACATCAAGCCGCGCATTCAATCGTGGCGCGCCCCGCGCGACGGCTTCTACTACGTCCGCGTCCGCGATACGCTCAACATTGGCGGCGGCAACCGCACCTATGTCTTCGTCGTGCGCTCCGAAAGTTACGGACCAACAGCCGCATTGGTGGGGGAGATTTGCCGCGACTTGTACGAAGACGATGGTCTGCCGGAGCAGGCGAAACTGATCCTGCCCAACGAGATCCATCCGGGGCGACGGCTCTGCCCGACGGGAGATGCCGATTGGGTTAAGTTCTTTGGCAAGGCGGGCAAAATCTATTACATCTACACCGACACCCGACCCTACCGCAACACGCCGGATTTCAACAATCAGACGCAGGCCGGCGCCGATACGGTCATGTATCTGTTCGACCGCGATGGCATTCGCCTCCTCGACTTCAGCGACGACATCGCCGGATCGCTCGACTCGCAGATCCGCTTTGTTCCGCGGGTTGATGGGTTCTATTATGTGCAGATCAAGAACAACGGCGACCTTGGCAATCAGTTCATCCGTTATGACCTGATCCTGCAATTGTGCGTCCCAGATGAAGAGTGCGGGCGCGCCCCTCAGCCGGCGGTGCTCCCTACCCCATCAGGACCAACACCGACTGTAGCGCCATTCGATGATCGCACGCCGACGCCAACCGGCACTCCCGCAACGAGCGGATCGGTCGGTGATGAATCCGACAGCGCTCAGGACGGGACGACGCGCGCATTCGTCAATGGTCCACTGGTCGGGTTTGCCGATGTCGCCTTTGATCAACTGTGGCAACGCACTGATCGGGTCGTTGCCAGCGGCAGAGTGCAACGCAGCTGGATGTGGGGACCGCGCGGGTTGATGGCGCGCGCCGAGAGTTATCAGCAGGCGACCAGCGGTATGCGGCAGGTGCAGTACTTCGATAAGGGCCGGATGGAACTGAATAACCCCTTCGGCGACCGTTCGAGTCCCTGGTTTGTCACCTCCGGTTTGCTGGTGATGGAACTGGTCAGCGGACGGATGCAGATCGGTGATAACGAGTTCGTTCAGCGTGAAGCGGCGGCTATCCCCGTTGCCGGCGACGCTGATGACCCGAACGCACCGTTGTACGCCAGTTTCGCCACGGTTATCACGAAGGCGGAACCGGACCAGACCGGACAGTTGCCGCGCATGACCATTGATCGCCAGGGACGCATTGGCGCATATGAAGGTCCGATGCGCAGCGAAACCCGCATCGCGCACTATGTGCCCGAAAGCGGGCATAACATTCCAGCAGTATTCTGGGACTATCTCAATACACGCGGGCTGATCTACGATCAGGGACGGTTACGCAGCGATCGTCTGTTCGACTGGCTGTTCACGCTTGGGTATCCGATCAGCGAGCCATTCTGGGCGCGTGTGCGCCTCGGCGGGGTTGAGCGCGATGTCCTGATTCAGTTGTTCGAGCGCCGCACATTGACCTATGTGCCCGACAACCCGCCCGGCTGGCGCGTTGAGATGGGCAATGTCGGGCGACACTACTACCGCTGGCGCTATGGCGAAGACCTTCCATGAACATAACAAGACCTCCGAGACACTGGCGTCTCGGAGGTCTGTCTGCGTTAGTCTTTGTAAAAGAAACTGCGCAACACGGGGTGCACCTCCTGTGTGGATCGAAAACGGCGTCGGAGAGGTTCACTCACTTCGCGCATGATCATGCCACAAACTGCGCGCCGCTTCAATCAGCCATTAGTCCCACGCACACGAAGTACCGCATGGTGATCGCGCATAGTCCATGAGACGGGCACGGCAGTGACGGCATCTGATCGGAGCAGTGCAACCGAAAGCCAACTGTCAGGACGTCCGCTCGAGACGCCATTTGCTATCGCCGCACAGATTGTCGAGACGATCGGTCCCCGGCCTCCCGGATCAATGGGCGAGGCAAAGGTCGCTGCATTCCTCGATGCGCGTCTCCGCCAGGCAGGATTTCGTTTGTCCGCCGAGTCCTACCATGCGTTGCGTCCCCCCGGCTACGATGGCATGGTGGTTGGAATCCTGGCTGTTCTGGGGGTGATCGGTTTTTACTGGATGCCGTTGCCGGCCATCCTGATCTTTGCCGTAAGTTGGGGCGCGTCGTTCCTGTCGTGGCTGTACGACACGCCGCTTCTGGCGCCGCGCATTGCGAGTCAGAATGTCGTCGCCACCCGCGCAGCGGCTGACGTGATGCGCTGGCGCCTAGTGATGCTGGCGCCGCTCAGTTCGCCGCCAGCCGCCAGACGCTGGCTTGTCGCGTCTGGCACTGACCAGACCGGGCTTATCGGGCGCACCGTGGCAGCAACGTTGCTGTTGGCGCTGGGTATTGCAGCGAATGCGCCGCTTCCACTCGATCTCCGCTTGTGGCTCTGGTATGCCCAGGCGGCGCCGGCGACCGTCCTGTTTGCTCAGGGGGTCATCGCGCTGATCGTACAGCACGCCCCGGCGACCCCGGGCGCGATCAGCTACGCTGGCGCTCTGGCGACGTTGATCGAGAGCGCAGCACGACTACCCCATCTCAAGCACACCGAGATATGGATCGTGGGAGTCGGCGCCGGGTCGGCCGGCATCGACGATCTCCTGCGGCGTTATCCCTTTGAAGCCGGGCAAACCCTTTTCGTCGGTCTCGACGGCATCGGACAGGGAACTTTGTGCTACCTGGCAGCCGAAGGCGCCCTGCGCCAGCGACTTGCGGACGCATTGCTGTTGCACCTGGCGGCTCGTGTTGTGGACAGTGGGCAGGCGGCGGTCAGACCTGGCGTCTACCGCGGGACCACATATGCTGGCGTCCTGCGGCGTCGCGGGTGGCGCGCCATGGGCATTGCCGCTCTCGACGCACAGCACCATGTTCCATACCAGCACGACCGGCGTGATGACCTTTCGAGGCTCGACGCAGCGCACCTCGAGAACGCCGTGCGTCTGGTCGTCGGGCTGGCGCGCGCGCTCGACGATGCAGCATAACGGCGTTCACGGATGTGGCACACGGAGCACGCGGTTCACCTCCGGCGTCATAATCGTCGTCGTCGCGCCATCGGGCCAGTACACCTCAACCGACTCAACCGTCGCCACACTGCCCAGACCGAAGTGAGCAACCGCTTCCATCTGACACAAATAGCCGCTGCCGGCATCAACGGCACGCAGTTGCCGCCTGCCGCCTGCCAAAAGCGCGACGATCGCGCCACGCGCCGGCGCCCCGGCGCGCGTCAGCGGCAGCACGCGCAGCCAGGCGTAATCGTTGGGAACAGGTCGGTACAGGCTGAGCGGTTGCAGATCGGCTTCGCCATGACTGATCAGCAATTCAAGCCGCCCATCGTTGTCAAAATCGCCAACCGCAGCGCCGGTGCCCAGCCCGGCAGGTTCGAGCGCATCACCCGGATCAATCTTCGCCCACTCAGCGCCACGGCGCGCAAACAAACGGTTCGGTTCGCCAATATTGTTGAAGAAGATCTCCAGTTCGCCATCATTGTCGAAATCGGCGGCGATGACGGTGCGAACCCGCGATGGTTCCGCCATATCAGGCGGCGCGGCATCGACGAACAGCCCATCCCACTTCTGCAAGAACAGGCGATGGGGACCTTCCCAATTGCCATAGACCAGATCGAACCGGCCATCGCCATCAAAATCGCCGGCGGCGACCCCACGTCCGTGCTCGTGTGGATCGGGCAGACCGGCACGGCGGGCAATTTCCTCGAATGTGCCATCGCCACGATTGGCGAAGAGCAGATTAGGACCATTCTCATTAACCGTGAAAATATCCATGCGCGACGTCACCAGCGGCAGCGCAATCACACCGCGCCCGCCGGTGGTAAAACTGATGCCGGCGGCGCTAGCCATATCCTGCACTTCGCCAAAGCGGTCGCGCTCATACAGGCGGAACGGACCGCCATAATTTGCGACGAAGAAACCATAGCGCCCCGTCCCCAGGCGATCCACCACCGCCACCGAGCGACCGGCAGTCAGATTGAGCGCCTCGCGGTTCTGCGGCAACTCAAAGAGGTCGATCCAGCCGGTCTCCTGGAAATCGAACAACCGATCGCCAAAGCGTTTGCGCCCGGCAAAGGTATCGGTGTTGAGGACATAAATCTCCTCTCGACCATCGCCGTCGAGGTCGCCGGCCGCCACGCCGATCGCCTGGCGCTGCGCATCGGCGAGGGTCTCGTCAACGATATCGGCGAAACCGGCGCCGTCCCAGCGCAGCACGCGATTGGCGCCATCGAAGCCGGCAATGAACAACTCCCAGATGCCATCATCATTGATATCGACCACTGCCACGCCATAGTGCAGGCGCGGCGGATTGGAACCGATCAGATGGCTGCAATCGATAAACATGGGCATATCCCCATTGTGCGACATGATGCGCTACATACGCCCCTGAAGCCAGGCGACGATGGTATGAGCAACCCGTTCGCCGCCCTCGCCAAGGAGCAACTGATGTCCATACCCTTCCATCCAGACCAGCCGGCAGTCGGTGGCGCCGATCGACCGCGCGACCTGTTCAGCGGATCGCGGATCGACGGTGGCGTCATCGCGCCCCTGCACCACCAGCGTTGGCGCCGTGACGCGCGGTAACGCATGGCGGGCATACCGTTGCAGCAGCGTCAACTGATAGATCGCAGCCAGCGGCACCCGCACCATCCGGCGCAACTGCTCACAGACCAACGGATCATCAAGATCGGCACCCGGAACCCGCTGACGTATCAACGCGCGCAGCGTCGGGTCATTGAAATCAGCGCCTGCGAACGGATAGTACCACGAAATGGCGTGCCGTGCGATACCGCTCAGATTCACCAGGAGTTGACCACGCAACGTCAGAGCCGGCGCCAGCGCGACCAGGCGCGCAACCGGCAGATGCGCCGCCAGGAGCAGCGAAAGCAACGCCCCCATCGAAAAACCAACCACCACCACCTCAGAGCAACGGTGACGGAGCGTGGCAAAGCCCTGCGTCACCGTTTCCGCCCACTGTTGCCACCGGACGCCGGCAAGTTCATCGGGAAGCGCGCCATGACCAGGGAGCAGCGGCGCGTGCACGCTGTATCCTTCACGAAGGAATGCAGCCGCCAGTGGACGGACTTCCGCCGGATCGCCGCCAAAGCCGTGGATCAACAAGATCCCCGGCGAACCTGCCCACACCGTCAGCGGCGCCGCCCTGCGTCCCCCAGAAAACGATGATGCCGTCGCGGTTGGAGAGTCGCGCATGGAACTCATCGACATGCTGGTCTTCCTGTCCATTGTATTGTAGACCTGCACCCTATCGTATGGCAAGGCGCCAGATGATGAAAATGACATCCCGGTTACAGATGCCGCTTATCGTTAAAATCCGGTCAATTCACGATTGACAATAACGGCGTAACCTTCTACGATCATTGTACGTGGTGTATGCGACATACGAAACGACTATGGCGCTGCGGTTCCAGCAGAAGCTTATTGTCCCGACATCAGCGCGACCGCTGATCGAACGCCCGCATGTTCTCGCGCTGCTCGACCGCGCAATTCGCAGCAAGCGCGTAGTTGCCCTTGCTGCACCCGCCGGTTGGGGCAAAACGACCGCCCTGGCGCAGTGGGTTGCCCAACAAACGATGCCTGCTGCATGGTATACGCTCGACAGCACTGATCGCGATCCAAAGGTCTTCCTCGATTATCTGCTCCACAGCACCGCTGATCTGGCGCCAGGATCGGCGGAGATTGCAGCGCGCCTCAGCGAAACCCCTCCTCAAGGACTGGCAGAGATCTCGCAGCAGGTTGCGCTCGCCTTTGCTGATGCACCCGAGCACTTTGCCCTGATACTGGATGATGTGCATGTGCTGGAGGATGATCAGGCGCAACCGATTCCCGGCGTGTCGCTGGTCTTCGCCCTCCTCGCATCGATTGCCGAGTACGCAACCAGATGCCATCTGGTGCTTGCCTCGCGCACGCTGCCAGCCCTGCACGGCATGGTGCGCATGGTTGCGCAGCAACGCGCTGCGGTCTTCGATTATAGCGTGTTGCAGTTCCAACGCGCCGATACGCAACGTCTGGCAGGAGTCGCTGCGGACCTGACCCTCTCCGATGAGGAAGCGGATCAACTGACCGCAGCGGTTGGCGGCTGGGTTACCGGTATTGTGCTGTCGCTGGATCAACCGCTTGCGCATGAAGGGCGGGCAACCGATCAACATCAACGCCTGGCAACGCTTGCAACCCGACGCGCTGCCATTATCGAAGCCAATACGAGTCAGGTGTACGCCTATTTTGCCGAACAGATTCTGGCGCCGCTCCCTGCCGATCTCCAGCGTTTTCTCGAGGACACCAGCGTTCTGCAAGATCTGTCGCCGCGTCGTTGTGATCGGTTGCGTTCGACGACGAACGCAGCAGCATATCTCGATGACATCAAGCGTCGTGGTCTGTTCGTATCAAGCCGCGCCGGATGGTTGTCGTATCACAGTCTGTTTCGCGATTACCTGCGATCACGCCTGGCGCGCGATCCACAGCGGCATCAGACGCTCCTGCGCGCCGCCGGCGACCTCTATGCCGCCGAGGACGATATTGAACGCGCACTCGATTGCTATCTGGCGGCTGGCGATGATCAGCAGGCGATCAACGTGCTGCGTTCCTCCGTGCCGCGCCTGCGCCGGTGTTCGCGTCAGACAACCCTGCTTGCGTGTTTTGAACGTCTGCATAGTGCGCGATCACGATCGAACAGCGATCATCTGCGCGCAGGCGACTCGCCGTTCCTGCTGGCGCACACCGCACGACCATCGTTGCTCCCTCCCGATCTCTTGCTGGCAGAGGCGCGAGTATATAGCGACCTGGCGCTCTGGGAACGCGCATATCTGGCACTCCAGATCGCGGAAGCAACCGGGTCTGCACAGGTTCGTGCAGAGGCGCAGATCCTTCAGGCGGAAGTGCAGGTGCTTCAGGGTGACTACGCCCGCGCCCAGCAAACATTGAGAACTGTCGATCGTGATACTCTTGATGACCGGCTGGGTCTGGAGTATGCCATGGCTGCCGGGCGCGCGCATATCATGGCGGGGGAAATCGCGGCTGCCATTACGGAGCTGGAACAGGCTCACACTATTGCGGCCTCTCAGCCGGATACGACGGATAATCCCGATGCACTGGCGGATATTTACGATAACCTTGGCTGGGCATACGCTGCGCAGGGCAATCGCCAATCGGCTCTTCGTTATCTCAAGCGCGCCGACGCCTGCTGGCAAGCGTCCGGCAATCAGGGAAGACGCGCTCTGACTCTCAATAACCTGGGAGTGATAGCGTTGGAAGAGGGACGACTTGCTGAAGCGCGCGCAGCGTTCGACACCGGACTGGATATCGCCCGACAGATCAGGTTGCGACGCGAAGAAACCGTGTTGCTTTGCAGTCTGGCAGAACTGCATCTGCGCCAGGGCGATTTTGAGGCGGCAATCAATTGCGCTACCGAAGCGCATACCCTGGCCGCCAATTTCGACATCGCCAGTAGCGCGGAGGCGGCAGCAGTGGTCGCATTCTGGGCTGCGCTCCTCGCCGGAAAAACGGACGTTGCATCTGCGTGGCATGATGTGGTTGCCGCGATCACTGAGCCACTCCAGCCAGAGGTGCGTGGACGCCTGGCACTGGCGCGGGCAATGCTGGCATTGCACCAACCTGCGCCGGATCGGGAGCATCTTGCCGATCTTCTGGCTGAGGCAACGGCATACGAGGCATCACTCAGTGAGGAAGAGCGCGCCTATGCGGCATTGTTGCGCGCCGAACTCGCCTTTTCTCGCACCGGCTGGCATGGCGCCGCTGAAGCCTGGCGCGATTTTGCTGCACGCGCCGGCACGCTCTCCGACCCTATCCTGCACCGCTTCGCCTCGATTCATCGCGCTCTTTTTGAAGCCGCTGCGCCTCACACATCGCTTGCTGCGCGTGTGACCACAGCCATTCGTCGTCCTGCCTCCCCCCGCTGGCGGATTACCGCGCTTGGCGGCTTCGAGTGCCTGGTCGATAGCAGACCTGTCGAACTGTCTCAACTGCACCGCGCTCTCCTGATCCGACTTCTCGATGCCGGCCCGCAGGGCCTGGCAGTCGAGCGTCTGTGGGAAGCAGTATGGGGAGATGTCGATATTTCGATGCCGGCGTTGCACCAGGCGCTACGACGGTTGCGCCTGCAAACCGGGCTGGCCGCATCGGCGCGCGAGGGGGCTGTCGCCATCCGCAGCGGATGGGACCAGATCGAATACGATGTGCGTGAACTGGAGCGCGCCCTTGAGACCCCAACCCAACCCGACTCCATCCAGCGCGCCATGGCGCTCTATCGTGGTGAATTCCTTCCGGGCGCGCCCATGAGCGCCGGGTTGTGGGTCGAAGCGCGTCGGGCGCATCTCCAGCAACGCTACCTCGATGCGATCGAACAGTATGCCCGGTCCATCGAGCAGGAAGCGCCGCAACAGGCGATGTTCCACTACCAGCACGTGCTGCAGATCGATGGCTGCCGTGAGCATACCGCCGCGCAATTAATGCGCCTGGCCGCCCGTTATGGCAATCGCACCCTGGTCAACTCCACATTCGAGCATCTCAAAGGTGCGCTGCGGGCGCTTGGCGCCGCGCCAGAACCAGGGACTGCGGCATTGTATCAGCAACTGACTTAGTGCATGGCAAACTGATGACGGTGCAATCGCGCATAGAACCCGCCGCGCATCAGCAGCGTTTCGTGATCGCCGTCTTCGACTATCTTCCCCCGATGCAGAACAAGAATCCGGTCCGCGTTGCGGATGGTTGAGAGGCGATGAGCAATCACCACGCTGGTGCGGGTGCGCAGGATGCGCTCCAGCGCTTGCTGGATCAGGCGTTCGGTGGCGCTATCGATGCTCGACGTCGCTTCATCGAGCGCCAGCACGCCCTCTGGACTGAGCGCCAGCGCGCGCGCCAGCGCCAGCAATTGTCGTTGCCCGACCGAGAGATTGGCGCCGCCTGGCAACACCTCAAACTCGTACCCGCCGGGAAGCCGTTCGATGAACGACGCCGCATTGGCCAATTCAGCGGCGCGCCGCACATCAACATCGCTGATATCGTCACGAAACAGGCGAATATTGTGGGCAATCGTCCCCGAGAGACAGATCGGATCCTGGGGAACCACGGCAACAACCCGCCGGAGCGCGCTGAGGTCCAACCGGCGAATATCGACGCCATCGAGCAGAACCTGCCCCTGTTGCGGATCGTAGAACCGCGCCAGCAACGCAACCAGGCTCGATTTCCCGGCGCCTGTTGCGCCGACAATCGCCACATTCTGACCGGCCGGTATCCTCAGGGAGACATCGCGCAGCACCGGCTCCTCCGGCACATACGAGAAACTCACATGGCGCAACTCGATAGCGCCACGCACCCGCGGCAGAGTCACAGGAACCGGCGGCGCAACGACTGCCGGCGCTGTCTGCAACATGGCATAGATGCGTTCCGCAGCGCCCAACGCGATCTGAACCGTATTGTACTGCTCGCCCAACCGCAGGATCGGCTGAAATGCGCGCTCGGTATACTGCACAAAGGCAACCAGCATGCCAAGCGTCGCCCATCCCGCCAGCACTCCCTGCCCGCCGCCATACAGCACGAGCGCCAGACCAACCGACGACAGGATTTCCTGTGACGCCAGGAACAGCGCACTCTGACGACGCAATCCAAGCAACGCTTGGCGATACGCCATGTTGTAACCGTCGAACTCTGCTGCGCTTGCCCGTTGCGCGCCAAACAACTGGATCACGGTCATTCCGGCGATACGTTCGCTCAAGAAGGCGCTAGCACGCGCCAACGCCGTGCGCTCACCCGTGGAGGAACGCCGAATGCGCTGCCGGAAGAACCGCGTCACCAGCGCCAATACCGGCAGCACCGCCAGCGACAGAAGCGCAAGACGCCAGTTCACAACGAGCATAACCCCGACGATCACCAGCAAAGTCACGCTTTCAACCAGGATGGTCACCACGCTGCTCGACAGGAGCGCATTGATGGTATCGACATCACTGGTCAGGCGCGTCACCAGATCGCCCGTCGGCATACGCCCGAAGAACCCCTGATCCTGGCGGGTGATATGCTCGAACAGTCGCATGCGCAGATCAGCCAGTGCGCGCTGACCAGCGATCTGCAGCAACAGCGTGTAGACATACTGCAACGCAAACATGGCAAGCGCCACAGCGCCGTAGAGCGCCGCAATGATCCACAGACCATCGGCATCGCCACGCGCGATCGGTCCATCGATTGCCTGCTGCATCAGCGCCGGCGGCGCCGCATTCAACGCCGCAGTCGCCAGCAGAATGATGAGCGCCAGCGCCAGGATTCGCCAGCGGGGCGCCATCGTACTGACGAGCAATGCAACCAGCGCGGCATCCTGTCCGCGCACCGGCGCCGACCGCGTTGCGGAAGAATCATCGGTCATTCGTGCGACTCCTCAGCCTCTTCAGCCTGACGCAATTCACGACGATACATGGCCGCATACCGTCCGTTGAGCGCCAGCAGCGATTGATGATCGCCCTGTTCAACAATGCGTCCATCGTGAAGAACGATGATCTGATCGGCGTCGCGCACGGCTGCCATGCGCTGACTGACGATCAAGACGGTGCGACCTTCACGCGCTGCGGCGAGTTCCCGCATGATCTCGGCAGCCGTTTGGGTATCGACGCTCGACAGCGTATCGTCAAGCAGCAGGATCGCCGGGTCGCGCACCAGCGCGCGTGCAATGGCGGTACGCTGCTTCTGCCCGCCGGAAAGCGTTGCGCCGCGTTCCCCGACAATCGTCGCCAGGCCCTGCGGCAACTGCGCCAGATCGTTCGTCAGACGGGCGGCGGATGCGGCGCGATGTACCAGTTCATCGGGCGCACGAGTAAGTCCGAGGGTGATATTATCGCGCACCGACATGCTGAAGAGCAACGGCTCCTGTGGCACATACGCCACATAGCGTCGCAGCGTGTCCAGTCGTATGCTGCGGATATCGACTCCCCCGACAGTGATACGCCCTTCATCGGGGTCGCGCACCCGCCCGACGAGGCTCAGCAGCGTGCTCTTCCCGGCGCCGGTCGCACCGACGACGCCTAGCGTCGCACTGGCCGGGACCCGCAGATTGATGCCACGCACGATCCAGGGACCATCACCCGACGCGCGCACACCCACGCTCTCGAAACAGATATCACCGGAAGACATCTGCGTGATGGCATCAGGCGCATCCGCAATGCGCGGACGACGGCGCAGCACTTCGCCGATTCGTCCGGCAGCCGCACTCCCCTGTTGCAAACGCTCATATGCCTGGCTGAGTTGTTGCGCTGCCGCACTGAGCAACCCCAGATAGACGATAAACTGAACATACTGACCAACGGAAATCGTTCCATCGATCACCAGGGCGCCGCCAACGCCAAGCACGAGCGCAGCCGCCAGACGCACCACCAGACCGGGCAACGGCGCGATCGCGGCTGAACGCAGTGCAAAATCGAGATTGCTGCGCACATAGTCATCATTCCTGCGTTGAAACGCCGCTGCCATCGGGCGTTCCTGCGCATATGCCGCCAGCATGCGCATGGCGCTCAGATGCTCCTGAGCAAACGCCGAGAGGTGCGCCATACGCTGCTGCACTTTGTCGAAGGCGCGCTCCAGCACGCGGCCCAGCACAACCTGCGCCCCAAGACTGGCAAAGAGCAACACAACGACCAGAATCGCCAGCAGCGGGCTGGTCAGCGCCATCAGCCCCGTTCCGATCGTCAGCAGAAACAGCGCGTGCATGGACATCTGAAAGCCTGCGCTGTAGAAGCGCCAGATGTAAATGAAATCGTTCGAGGCGCGCGAGAGTAATTCACCAACGCCGTAGCTTTGAATCGCCGCCTGATCGAACAGCAACACCCGATCGAACAGGTCCTGGCTCATGCGATAACTGACCCCCACCGCAATCTGACCGGTCAGCATACGGAGCAGATACCTGAACACGGCGAGCGTGGCTGCCAATGTGACAAGCCCGACGGCGTACCACATCAGCTGATCGGCGCGAATGCCGGCCAGTACGTCGTCAATCGCGCGCCCAAGCAACGCGGGGCTGAATGCACTGGCAGCCGCACTGATCAGGGCATAGATCGTTCCAACAATCAGATGCCTCCGATAGGGCGCCATGTAGGGGAGAAGAAAGCGGATTCCGGAGTGTTTCATCGATACAGATCCTGAATGCTACGACACGCCTGTATACTTTTGGAGAGGGACGCTAGTTTACACGATATTAACTCGTTGAGTCAATGAACAGTCAATGACGAGTCAACCGTGTATCCTATGATTATGCCAGTTCCAGCAAGCACTCCAGCACTGTCCGGTATGAGCATCTATCTGTGAGGAGGCAATCTGCCATGCGGTCGAAGATCCTGCGAGCACTTGCAGCGGCGCTTCTGGTTGGCACAATCGCAGCAGCAGCAATGGCGCCCCTTGCGCCACCCCCCATCCGTGGACCGTCGACGACCATTGTGAACCGGTAAAATATGAACCTGTTCGTCGTCTATCTTGTCTGCGCGCTCGTCGGAGCGGTCATTGCGCTGTGGCGAGCGCCGGCATGGCCACGTTACAACCTGTTACTGGCAATTGCCGCCACACCACAGGTCGGACACGTACTCGGCATACACATTCGTGGAATGTTTGCCGTATCGGTGATGGCAATGCTCCTGTGGTGTTGCTGCAATTATCGCATCGCTGGCGTCCCGCTCGTCGCTGGCGGTGCGGCGCTTAACATGCTGGCAATGGCCTGGCATGGCGGCGCTATGCCGGTGCGAGCGGACATCCTGGCAGGTCTGGGGTATCATTTTGAAACCGGCATGCTGCTGGAAGGTTCGAAGGATATTGTCGTTCACGGTTCGCCGCTCTGGCTTCTCTCTGACTGGTTGCCGGTCACAACCGATCTCTTCACCCTCATTGTCAGTCCTGGCGATCTGCTGATCGTCGGCGGCGTGCTGGTATGGCTGTTGTTCAGTCGCACGCCTGAGTCGGAAAGGAAACATCTCATGCTCGCGTTCAGTACGCCTGCGGCATCGACCGAGAAGCGTCCTCGCCTGGTTCAGGGGCAAAGCGCACGACCGGCGTTGACTCGCCTGGCGCTCCTTGCTGCCGCTGACCCCGCGCTGGCGGAACGGCTGCTCCGCGATCCGTTCGATGCAGCCGACGCCCATCCTCATTACCACGTGACACTCGATGCTCATGATCGCGCCACGCTGGCCGCCATCCGCGCGCGCGCGCGGACCGTTGGCGAATTCCTGGGCGAGCTTGCCGCTGAGGTTGACGGAACATAGCATCGTTATGTCCCGAACATCGAATACTCACGCACACGTCAGATCTGGCGGAAAAGCGTCGGCAATCGGGGCAGCCATCAACGTCCGCTGCATCATTATAGAAGACGAGTCGCCATGAATAGCGGATTCGAATCTCAATCCCCTGCGTCGTTGCTTGCTGACATGCTGACCACGTTGCGTCGAATTGTCGATGCACCCGACACCGAAGGGCTTGTAGAAGCCATCCACAACGCGGTTATTCATGTGTTCCCTGATACACGTGTTGACCTCTTCGTCTTCGGCGAGTCGACAGAGCGCCTGCTGATCACGCGCGGCGCACAGGATTTGCCATCGCCGCCGCCGACGCAGTGTCTGTCGCCGTTCATCGCCTGCTTGAATCAGCACGGCTACCATACCGATATTGTGCCGTTGATGTGCGCTGATCAAGCGCAAGGACAATTGCTCGTATCACAGCGATCTACTGAAATCGATCCGCATCTCCGCGCTATTGTCCATCAGATCGCGCCGATTGCAGGACTCTGGCTGAGCGCGCACCGACAGCGGATCGCCCTCGAAGAACGTGACGAACGACTGCGTTTAACCCAGGAGCGATTGCGGCAGATCGAAGAAATGCGGTTGCGGGCGACCCTGGCGGCTGGCGCCGCACACGACATCGGCAATCTCTTTGCATCAGTGCTGGGGCACGCTCAGCTGCTGCAGCAAACGGCGCCGTCCCATCTCCAGGACGATCTCAAGACCATCGAACAGGCTGCCAGAGATGGACATTATCTCTTACGGCGTCTGCTCACCATTCGCAGCACGACATCGTCGTCGGAAGCAACAATGTCGCCTGTGCTGCTCACGGCGCTGGTCCACGATGCACTGCGCCTGACCCAGCCCTTTTGGGGAAACCGTCGTTCGGTCACGGTCAACATGGCGCTGGCGCCCGTCCCACCGGTGCGCGGTCATCCGGCGGACCTGCGTGAAGTGCTGGTTAATCTCATTCTCAACGGCGTATCAGCCATGCCGGAAGGCGGCACGCTCACGGTGCGCACCTACAGCACCGGCGAACGCGCGATTGTCGAGATCAGTGACACCGGCGTGGGCATTGCACCGGCGCATCAGAGCACTATCTTTCAGCCGTTTGTCACGACACGCAACGCGGGAAGCGGTCTGGGATTGAGCGTCAGCCGGACTATTGTGGAAAGTTACGGCGGCGCTATTAGCGTCTCGAGCATGCCCGGGCGCGGCGCCACCTTTAGCATCAGCCTGCCCCTGGCACGCGCCGTCGATGTGGCGTCTGAACCGACTGCGCTGCATTATGCAGCATCGTAGCGCAGTGCTAGCGATGGCGGAAGATGAGCATTCCTCCGGCGACGATCATCAGCAGTGGAAAGACGATATCGGTATCGATGCCGAACTGCTCAGCCAGAAAGATCAGTCCAAGCCCAATCAGTATAATCCCTGACCAATTCAGGCGCCGCCGCGTCGCCGATTTCGCGGCGCTCATTGGCGACGCGGCAGGGTCCATACGCAGATTGATCGTCTGCCCCGTGTTGGGCGGCTCGGAAGATGCATCGGCAAATGGCGCCTCGGCATAGCCGGATTGCCGGGCGTACTGAGCGTGATATGCCTGACGACTGAACACAGCCTCCTGCGCTTCCAACTGTTGCCCTGCGTCAGGCGGCGCTTTTGGCATAATGATCCACAGAATTGGATACAGCAGAAAACCGATGCCGCTGGTCAGCGTGACCAGCACAAAAATCAGGCGAACGATCACCGGATCGATCTGAAAATATTCTCCAAGGCCGCCGCACACCCCGGCGATGACCGCATCACGACGACTGCGCACCAGACGAGACTTCATTGCATTCCCAGGCTTTCAGGGTCGCTGTGCGACCAGTACGTTCGATTCCTGGAAATGAGACGCAAAAAATTAATAGATTGTTGCAGCAATGTCGTCTAGAAGGTAATGCGACGTCGGCGCAGTGCGATACTCTGGAGTAATCCAACCGCCGCCAGCGTCGTCATTGTAAAGCTGCCGCCGTAGGAGATAAATGGCAGAGGGATGCCGGTAATTGGCATAATGCTCATATTCATGCCGACATTGACAAGGACATGACACAACAGCATGGCTGCAATTCCCACCGCAATCAGACGCCCGAAAGAATCGCGCGCCACCCGGGCGATCGCCAGCGCCTGCCAGATCGTCATACCCAGGAAGACGAGCAGGAGCGTCGCTCCGATAAACCCCAGTTCTTCACCGGTAATGGCAAAGATGAAGTCCGAATACCGCACCGGCAAATAGTTGCCCTGGCTCAGCAAGCCATGCGTCCATCCGCGCCCGGTCAGACCGCCCGACCCAATCGCCGTGAGGGACTGGATAATGTTCCAGGCGCCCTGTTTCAGTTCCGGGTCGTATTTCAGCGGATCGATAAAGATCAACAGACGATCGCGCTGATAGGAACGGAGTATGTGCGTCCAACCGTAGATCGCAGCGGGTATGGCGGCGATCAACAGCAAAGCGAATTGCCGCCATTGGACGCCAGCCGCCAGCGCCATTGCCAGCCAGACGGCGCCAAAGACCAGCGCGGTGCCAAAATCGGGTTGCAGAAAGACCAGCGCCGTAGGAATGCCCACCAGGATCAGGCTGGTGATGACAACGCGCCATGCATATGGTTCGCGTTCGTTACGCGACCAGTACGCAGCCAGCGCAAGGATGACCAGCAGTTTCGCCGGTTCCGAGGGCTGAAACGTCCGAACACCGAGGTCGATCCAGCTTTGCGCGCCGGAACTGACCTGACCGATCACCAGCACCAACCCCAACAGCGCCACGGCGCCAAGATAGAACGGCACGATCCAGGCTTCGAAGACGTGGTAGTCGAGCACGGTCAGGAACGCCATAGCGGCGCATCCCACCAGCAGATTGACCAAGTGCCGCGAAAAGTACCCCTGCGTCAGCGGATCGCGCAGGGTGGCGCTGTACACCATGGCCGCGCCGAAGCCCAGCAAGATAACGACAGAGAGCAGCAGCGGGAAATTGTAATCGCGCCAGGTTTTGACCATATGCCTCTTCGGGATCCAACAATGCCAACATTATACCAGTGATGAGTGACATGTCGGCATTTTCTTATCGCGTCACGAGAGGGATCCAGAGGTACGGTCGGCCGCGAACGACGCTGAGGGTTGCGGTATTATTCGCCGGCGCCGGGTCGCGCTGCGTTGATGAAACCGTTGCCGTCGCCGTACTCACGCCGCCAGGCGATGGCACCCGCAACGAAATGGTGACTGCTGGAGCGACGCCGCCGGCTGAGAGCGCGCCACGACCACAGGTAACGGCGCTGGCAATCACACACTCCCATCCCGTCCCGCCAGTTTGTACATTCGTCGCACCAGACGGCGGCGTGAATTGAACCTGAACGCTTCCCGCTGCACCCGGACCGGCATTCAGCACGACAATCGAATAGGTCAGCACACCGCCGGGTTCGACCGGACTTGGTTGTGCGGTCAGGATGACCGAGAGATCGGCATCCCCCAGAACAGGCGCCTCATACGCCCCCATATCACAGATTGCGTGTCCGTCGCCATCCCCATCGATCGGGCGCGCCACACCACGTTGATCGGTTGCAGCGCATGAACTTCCGACCGCCGGATCACCTGCGTCGATAGCCGGACTGCCGCTCAACAGCGCGACCGTTGGCGTTGATCCGCCGTTGTCGAGCAATACGCCGGGCCGCGCGCCGACGCCAATGATATTGCCGCTCAGGTTGCCGACAATCGTGCAGCCGGCGTCGCGGTGGATCAGATTATGCCCCTGGGATTCGAGGATATTGAAGCAATCTGGATTGACCCGCTCCGGCGTAGGGCTGAGGTCGGCATTGTCGGAAATAATGGTATTGCGCATTCGCAATTGATTGATAACCTGCGCATCAACGCGCACCGAGACGCCGCCGCCTTCACCGATGTCATTGCGATCATCGTCGGCAGTATTGCGCACAATGGTGACATTATTCAGCGTCGCCGAGCTTTTGGGCGGATTGATCAGCGCCTGATCGAGCGACACGCTTATGCCGCCGCCGCTATTGCCTGCGCTGTTACCGATTATCGTCACATTGGTCAGCGATGCAGCGCCGCCGTTAAACACGCTCAGCGCCCCGCCAAGGCTGGCCGCCCGATTGCCGGTGAACGTCACCCGCTCAATCGTGGCGCTGGCGCTGGCCTGGTTGACCCCATCGCCAAGGACCTCGATAGCGCCGCCGCGCCCCGCTCGCCCGTCGCGCACCACGCTATCGCGCAGGGTCAGGCTCGTGCCCGGCACGACAAGAATCACGCCGCCGCTGCCGGGAACGTCGCCATTTCCGCGCAGGGTCACTCCCGTGATCGTGACTGTCGCCGTCGCCAGCAGGTGAAATACACGATCGCCCCCCACAGCGATGATGGTCGTCGTAGCGGCGCCGGCGCCGATCAGCGTCAGGTCATCGCGAATGTCGAGGTCGCCATCGGCGTTGTCATCTTCCAGGGTGGTGGTGAGCGTCAGCGCATAGGTCCCGGCGGGCAGAATGATCGTATCGGCGCCAGGATTGGCATTGGCCGCGCTGATCGCTTCACGCAACGAACAATCGGCGCCGCACACGCCATCGGCGGTATCGGCCGTCTTGGTGACGGTAAACGTCTGCGGCGCAGCCGTCGCCTGCTCAAACGCAAACGACGCCGCAATCACAAGCAGAGTCAGCAGAGCAACCAGGCAACGCATATGAGACAATGAGCGCATCGTCAACCTCGTGCAACCAGAATCTGCGGCTTTGTCGGATTGTACTACGAATGCGACAGCGGTTCCATAGTACCACGGTTGCACCACGGTTGTCTTCAGCGAGGCGCGCGCGGTCCGGCGACCTGGCGCTGCGGGCGCAAGCCCTTGCTCGGGGTTGGGGGGCGCATCACAACGGCGCCTGTTGCCCCCTCATCCCCCCATCCCCCTGCTCCCACCAGGGGAGCAGGGGGCGTTGGGATACGTCCTGATTCCCTCCGCTCCCACCAGGGGAGCAGGGGGCGTTGGGATACGTCCTGATTCCCTCCGCTCCCACCAGGGGAGCAGGGGGCGTTGGGATACGTCCTCATGCCCACGGCGAGCGATGCGACCGTAAGGTTTGACACACCCCCCGCAGCGTGCTATACTGTGTACCGCTGTGGGGGTGTAGCTCAGCTGGGAGAGCGCGACAATCGCACTGTCGAGGTCAGGGGTTCGAGCCCCCTCACCTCCACCAGAGTACGGGGCAGTAGCTCAGTTGGGAGAGCGCAACGCTGGCAGTGTTGAGGTCAGGGGTTCGATCCCCCTCTGCTCCACCAGAAGAAACGGCAGGTGTCATCACCTGCCGTTTTTGTTTAGAGGCCATCCGAACAATCACCTGGAGAACGCAGGCGTCGTGCAGATCACGACGGCTCATTCATAATGCGCTCGTAACAAGCCGGGCAGATCGTATGAGTGAACGACGCATCGGTATGCGTTTCGAGATAGGTCGTCACACTCACCCAATCGCCACGCTCGTCGCGAATGCTGCTGCCGCACCACGCACAGATCGGGATGATCCCGCTCAGGGTTTTGATCGTGGCCAGCGCCTGTTCCAGGGCGGCATTCTTTCGTTCGAGATCGTGGTAGAGTTTTTGGAGAGTCAGGTGAGTGGTGATGCGCGCCAGCACCACCTCGACGTTAATTGGCTTCGTAATATAATCAACAGCGCCGGCGCGCAACCCGGTCACCTCATCGATTGGATCGGTCAGCGCCGTCATCAGAATGACCGGAATATCTTTTGTGCGAGGATCGGCTTTCAAGCGGCGACAGGTTTCGAATCCATCCATTCCAGGCATCATCACATCGAGAACGATCAGATCGGGATGCACATCGACAGCCGTTTGCAAAGCGACATCACCGCGCTCATTCAGCAGCACCTTAAAGCCGGCGTGCTTCAACCCCGTGAAGAGCACCGCAAGATTGGCAGGCGTATCATCAACAACAAGAACAGTATCCGGCGATTGATTCATTTTTCTGCTCTGGATTTTTGCAGGAATGCCTGTAACTGACCGATCTGGAAATGTTCCAGAAAGGAATGCACCTGTGCAGCAAACGAAGCCGCCTGCGGCATTTCCTGCACCAATGCATCGATCGTGTGCTGAATAGCGTCGATATCGCCAATACGCGCCAGTTCACACAGCGAGTCAAGCATCGCGCGCGACGGCAGCATCGATACTGCTGGAGACGGCTGATCGACGGACAGTTCAGCGTAGCGCCATTCAACCTGCGGCAGCAGACGTTGCAGCGTCTCGATCAGCATGGCGCGGTTGATCGGCTTGGGAATGAACGCCTGTGCGCCGGCATTCAGACTCTGCACCCGATCGTCGGGGTAGGCGCTGGCGGAACTCACAATCAGCACAATGTGCTGATACGCAGCGCGTTGGCGAATGCGCCGGATCATATCCAGTCCATTCAGATGCGGCATCACCAGATCCAGGATGACGACATCGGGGTGAAACGTTGCCATCTGACGCAGTCCCTCGTTCCCGTCCTGCGCCTCTGCCGTGATGAACCCCAGCGGTTGCAGCATGCCGCGCACAATGGCACGGTTGTCTTGATTGTCATCAACGATCAACACTTTCGGCGCGAGACCTGCAATGCCGACGACCTGGCGCTCGACCGGCACGGTGACCGAAGTTGGATGCTGTGCTACCGGCAGCGGGATCTCGAACCAGAAGCGACTTCCCACATCTGGCGTACTGTGCACCTGCAACACGCCACCCATCAACGCAACCAATTCGCGTGAGATCGTCAACCCGAGACCGGTTCCTTTCTCACCGGTCTGAGCGCCCAATTGCTCGAACGGGCGAAAAATCACTGCGAGATGCTCAGGCGCAATCCCGATGCCGCTGTCGATCACCTGAAATCGGACATCATCCCCTTGATCGGGCGACCTATCGACCTTGAGGATGACCACACCCTTGCGCGTGAACTTGATCGCATTGCTCAACAGATTGACCAGCACCTGCGACAGCAGTCGCTCATCACCAATGACCGCCTGTGGCAGGCGCCCAAAATCCCGCACGAACGCCAGATGTCTGGCAGCCGCTCGCTCCTGCATCATGTCGCAGACCGTTCCGAGCATGGCAGAAAGGTCGAACGGCGCCGGTTGCACTTTCATTTTCCCAACTTCGATCTTTGCCAGATCGAGCAAATCATCAATGAGATGCAGCAGATGCTCACCGCTCGACCGGATCACGCGCAGGCTTTTCTGCGCATGATCGGGAAGTGCAGGATCGTGTTGCAGAATCTGAGCGTAGCCAAGGATGCTATTGAGCGGCGTGCGCAACTCGTGACTGATATTGGAAAGAAAGGCGCTCTTGGCGCGATTGGCTGCTTCCGCAGCACGACGCGCTTCTTCCGCCGACTCTTTGGCAGCGCGCAGAGAATCCTCAATCGTGCGCTGCTCGGTAATATCGAACATCAACCCCAAAATCGCCGTTACCGCACCATCCATCCGGACAGGCGCAATGATCTGTTTGAACAGACGCGCCTGCCCCTGAACCAGCAGGGTATGCTCGAAGGACACCGTTCTTCCCTCCCAGGCCCATGCCTCATATGGCGCCCATTCCGCCTGCGCGGTATCGAGGTCGGCATCGTGCTCCTTCCGGGCATCGCCGCCGATCAGCGCTCGCATGACAGAGTTTTGCATGATGTAGCGGCCCGCAGTATCCTTCGCCCATAGCGCAACCGGCACATGTTCGACCAGCGTGTGCAGACGCGCCTCGCTCTCGCGCCGCGCATACTCCGACTGACGATAGTCGCGCCAGAGAAAGACCGATTGCAGCGCGCTGCTGATCTCTTGCGCCAGCATTTGATACACTCTACCCTCACGCAGTCCAACCTGCACCACCATAAACCCGAAGTCGCGCAACCCAAAAAAGAGCGGACTGACGATCAGCACGTATGGCTGGCGATGATCAAGCAGTTCATCCGGCATAATCTGGCAACTGGGGAACAGCATGCCATCCGCAGGCAACGGCAACCGCCGTCCTTCCCGCAGCGCCAGCGCCAACCGTCCCTGCGTTGGCGCTTCCTTGGCGGTTGTCGGCGGGAGATCGTCGAACAGAACCAGATAACAATCGCGGATGCGCATTTCAGGCAGGCGTCGTGCGATCACGTCGAGCAGATGATCGACATCTTGCGTGCTGAGCATAGACTGACTGATCTCGAGCAGTGTGTGGGTCTGCTCAATCGTTCTGGTGCGCAACTCGATCCTGGCGCGCTCTCGTTCCTGTATCAGCGCCAGACGAACCCGTTGCAAGAACACGAGACTGGCCTGCGGCAGTCGTTCAGAATGATCGAGCGCCGAAACGACCAGATACAGCAACTCTGAGACCAGATCGTGCCATTGCGCCATCTCCTGGCGGGTACGCCGGCGTACCAGTTCTTGCTCGAACTCGCTCCAGAATCGATCCCGCCACAGATTGCTTCTATCTGGTGCACCAGATGACAACCCTGTAATCAATCCATCGAGCCAGGATCGTTCTATGGCGGTCGCCTTCGTTTCACGGAGACGCGCGATCTCTGCAACCAGAAGGTCAACGGAAGGCTCAGCCGCAGCGGGTTGGGAACCGGTCGCAGCATCGCCGGCGCCGGTTGAGCATTCGAGCGACCAGCAGCCGCAAGAGCGACGAACGATCAGCCGGGCAGGAACGTCAATCCGATCAGGGATGCGCTTTCCGTTGATCAGATCAAGGAGTGCGTCGAGGGCAACAGCGCCGGCTTCGTAGAATGGTTTCGCCATCACCGTGATCGGCAACCCCGACGTCTGCGCATCCAGATGATCATTAAACCCGACAACCGCCACCTCGTCCGGGACACGCACGCCATACTCCTGGAGCGTTTGCAGTGCGCCGATGGCATAATCAATCTCTGAGCCGATGACGGCGTCAAAATCCACACCGGGACGCATGCGCCGGGCGTCGATCAGGGTGTGCATCGCCTCGCTGCCGACGATTTTCCCCCATTGTGAGTCCTGATACACCAGCGCGGCATCGAAGGGGATACCGTACCGTTGAAGCGTCTCCTGATACGCCAGAAAGCGTTCCTCACTCTCCAGATGGCGCAAAGGACCGCGAATGAACACAATGCGGCAGCGGCGATGATATTCGATCATGTGCGCAAGCAGCGTGCTCATACCCTGGCGCGTATCGGTCCAAACCGATGGTATGCCCTGGATAGAACCTTCGTAATTCACTATCGGCAACCGCCGGTAGGGTGCGATAAACTCCTCCATTTCAGTTTCATCGAGATTCACGCCAAACCCTGCCCGACTACCGCCCCATGTGATGAGTCCATCGAGGCGCGGACTGTTCGCCAGAGAGAAAAAGGACAACGCCGGCAGCATTTGCTGATACGGAACCCTGAGCAGCGGCTGTGTACGGGTTGGCGGCGTTCCACCCATGAAGCAGAGGAGATTCACGCCGCGTTTGCGTGCGGCATCAACGACGCCCAACCAGAACGGTTGATGAACAATCGAGATAAGCAGACCAATGGTGAGCGGTGTCGCGTCGAGATTTCGGTTGGGCATAGACGAGTGCTACCATGAATGATGAGAATGATGATCGGCGAGCAACCCCTCAAGCTGCACTGGCGGCAGTGCGCGGCCAAAGAGCCATCCCTGAGCATACTCACAGCGTAAGGCGCGCAACTCACTCGCCTGATCGGCAGTTTCGACGCCCTCAGCGACCACAGTGAGGCCAAGTGAATGCGCCAGCGTAATGATGGCTTTGACAATCTCATAATGTTCGCGCGCCATACCGAGACGACTGATAAATACCCGGTCGATCTTTAATGTATCCACAGGGAACTGACTGAGATAACTGAGTGACGAATAGCCGGTGCCGAAATCATCGATGCACACGCCGACGCCCAGTGATCGCAGTTCTGCAAGTTGCGCCGCCGCAGATTCACGATGGGTGATGAATGTATTCTCGGTGATCTCCAGTTTGAGCGCGCGCGACGGTATATCGTTCATTGCAAGCGCCCCCGCGACCTGCGGTACCAGATCGGGTTGCGCCAGTTGATGCGCCGACAGGTTGACATTCACCCACATATCGGCACGATGAGGATAGCGGGTATGCCACACTCGCAATTGACGACAGGCTTCCCGCAAGACCCACTGACCAATAGCGCCGATTAATCCGACCTCCTCTGCCAGCGGAATGAACTGCTCAGGAGAGATCAGACCATACTGGGGATGCAGCCAGCGCACCAGCGCTTCGAGAGCAACGATGCTCCCGCTGGCGAGCGCCACGATCGGCTGATAGTAGATAGAGAGATCGCCATGCTCCATCGCACTGCGCAGATCATTTTCGAGCTGAAAATGACTGAGCGCTTTCCGGCGCATATCCGGATTGAACACCACATAGCGCGCACGCCGCCCCATCTTCGCCTGATACATGGCTGTATCGGCATCGCGCGCGATCTCCTCGGGATGCACATACTCCTGATTGCTCAACACCAGACCGATGCTCGCCGTTGTGTACACTGTGCGATCGCCAATCGGCAACGGCGCCTGCAACGCCTGCTGGATGCGTTCCACAACCCATTCAGCATCTTCTGGAGCGTCCAGATGATCAAGCACCACAGCAAACTCATCGCCCCCCAATCGCGCGACTGTATCACCAGGGCGCAGGAGGCTCTCCAGTCGTCGCGCAACGGCGATCAGCAATTGATCGCCGACGGCGTGCCCCAGGCTGTCGTTGATCGTTTTGAACCGATCCAGATCGAGAAACAACACCGCAAACAGATGTTTTTCGCGCTGCGAACGTTTGAGCGCCAGGCTCAGGCGATCCATAAAGAGCGTCCGATTGGGCAACCCGGTCAGCGCATCGTGCAACGCGCCATACGCAAGCTGCTCTTCCGCCTGCTTCCGGGCAGTGATATCCGTCTGTGATCCGACCATCCGCGTTGCTCGACCGCTCTCATCCCATACCGCGATCCCACGACAGAGCATCCAGCGATACTTTCCATCACGATGGAGCATGCGATATTCAAGTTCGAACGATGTGATCAGGCGACGGGTATGCGCCAGAAGACGCAGTTCAACCCGTTCGCGGTCATCGGGATGGATGCGATTGAACCATTCATCGGGAGACGTGCTGATCTCATCCTCGCTGTAGCCCAGCATTGTCTTCCAACGCGGCGCAAAATAGATGTGGCCACTGAGGAGATCCCAGTCCCACAAACCATCGTTTGCGCCCTGCGCCGCCAGCGCATACCGTTCCTCACTGGCGCGCAACGCCGCCTCAGCACGCTTGGCGTCAGTCACATCCCGCACAATCGCCACGCTCCCGCTCAAACCGCCGGTATCGCGGAGCGGACGAGCCGTGATGCTCACCCACTGCTCTGGATGGTTGTCGGTAGCGGGCAGCCGCACTTCCGCCCCATCGACCGCTTCACCGCGAAGCGCGCGCGCAAACGGCAGATCGCGCGGGGTCCACCAGGAACGACCATCAGGCGACTGCGCCACAGGAGCATCGGGGGCATCCGGGAGCAGGCTGACCAGACGATCACCAAGCATCTGGATAGCCGCAGGATTATGATGGATCAACCGTCCTTCCGTATCGGTCACAACAACCGCATCGCCCATGCTATCGAGAATCGCCAGCAGAAGGTTTGTCTGCCGTCGAAGGGCCGCTTCGGAGCGTTTCAGCGCCTCGGCGCGCTGCTCTGCCAGCATGGTGCGTTCGGCGACGCGCTGTTCGAGCATGAGGTTGAGGGTGCGCAACTCCTCTTCTGCACGCAATCGCTCGCGCTGTTCCGCTTCGAGACGATTGAGCATTGCCTGCAACGTTTGATCCACAGCGTCGGGGCTGCCGGGGTTTTGCATCGCCTGCTGCACCGCCGGATCATGCGCCGTTGCCGGGTGATCCGCTGCCGTACTCAAGAGATGCAGACGCATGCGCAGATACGCCTGTTCAGCGTCGCGCAACCGCTTCTGCTCCAGGCAGGCGTTGACGCGCGCGTGCAAAATGGTTGCATTGAACGGCTTGCCCAGATAATCGGCGGCGCCGAGTTCGATACAGTGCGCTACCAGATCGAGGTCCTGATCGCCGGAGATGACGATGACCGGAATATGGCGCAGCGCAGGATCGGATTTGAGCGTTGCCAGCACCTGATCCCCACGCATGCCGGGCATGAGAATATCGATCAAGATCAGATCGAACGTCTGCTGCCGCACGGCCTCGAGCGCCTGAATGCCGTCGGACAGGGCGACGACGGTATGTCCGGCGAGTTCGAGCTGCCGCGCCAGCGCACTGCGAATATAGTCGTGATCATCGACAACCAGAATATGACCGGAGAAAGACATAGATTCCTGACAAGGCTTCTCCATTCTGGCACAACCGTCATACTATACTGCTGTTTATGCGCCGGTGCAAGCGCAGATGACGCCTGGAGCGCGATCCGAACCCGCCCGGCGCCGGAAGCCGCAGGCGATTGCTGCTTCCGCCCGGCGGCTATAGCTGCGGGCTACGGTTGTCAAGCCCGCCGGCGCAGGCTGGAGCAGGGAGGCGCCGCGCAGGAGGAGGGCGGGCTTCCGCGCGCCTGCGCGGGCTTGACGCACACCTGCATCGACGACATCCTATAGTGCGATCAATCAGATATTGCACCATAATTGCCCGTGTCGAC
>CALGYB010000138.1 GCA_937935075.1 uncultured Roseiflexus sp.
CCAATCACGGTGCTCAACACCAATCCAGCCGTAATGCGAGGAATATCGATCATGGCGTTTTATGTCGGAAACGGAACGCCACGCATCATACCACAGGTGCAAGGCAAAAGGTGAGGGGCGTGAGGCGTGAGGCGCGAGGCGTGAGGCGCGAGGCGTGAGGGTGAATAAGGTTGAAGGTAGGAACATGTTGAACGTCGCACCGCAACGTCGCACATCATCACCGGTGGCGGTGTGTAGGGGCGTGGCGGCGCCACGCCCGCGAAAAACGTCACATGCGCCCGGCGGTACACATTGAACGTTGCGCATGGCGAGCGGGAAAGGCGTAGGGGCACGGCGGCGCCACGCCCACATTGAAACATTGCATGCACCACGTTATCGAACGCTGGCGCGCGCTGGAAACTGGCGCGCGTCGTTATCTTCTGCACCTGGCGATTCTCACGCTCAGCCTTTCGTTCGTGGCGTTGTACTACAACCTGGCAGTGCTGGCGCTCGGGTATTCCCGTGGCTTCCTTGGCATGCTGCAAACGGTGACGCAGGCGGTTGCGGCGCTGTTGAGCCTGCCGCTCTGGTTGAGCGTGCAGCGTCTTGGGTTGCGCCTTGCAATTGCGGTGTCGGTCGTACTGTATGCCGCCGGCATGCTGCTGTTTGCCGCTTTCCCGCAGGCGGCGCTGCTGGTCTGTTCCGCCGCGCTGATGGGGATCGCGTCCGTGCTGATGCAGGTGACTGCCGCGCCGCTCATGATGCGCCTCAGCAATGATGCCACCCGCGATTACCTGTTCAGCGCCAGTGCAGCGGTTGCCGTCGGATTGAGCGGCATCGGCAACCTGGGCGCCGGGATTCTCGCCGATGCGCTGGGGGGCGCGCTCGGCATCCCCGCCGATAGCGGCACGACCTACCGCGCTGTGTTTGCAGTCGCAGGGATTGGAGCGCTGGCATCGCTGCCGCCACTGCTGCTCATTCGTGAACCGAGGCGCACACCGGCGCCGCTACTGTCTGAAAGCGCTACGCTGACGAGGGCAGAAGTTCCGGTCGATGACGTCCCAACCTGGCTGGCATTTGCCCGGCAGTGGTTCGCGCTTCTGCCAACGCCGCTGCGTGCATTGCTGCGTCAACCGATGCTGACGGTAAAACTGCTGCTGCCGCCGTTCCTGATCTCGTGGGGCGCGGCGCTGCTCATTCCCTACCTCAACCTCTACTTCCGCGAACGCTTCGGTCTCGACAATCGCGCGCTCGGCGCGCTCTTCGCCGGGTTCGACGTGGCCACCGGTCTCGCGTCGTTGACCGGTCCGGCGCTGGCGGCGCGGCTGGGGAAGATGCGCACCGTGGCGGTGACTCGCGCGATTGGCGTGCCGTTGCTGCTGATCCTGGGAGCGGCGTCGGATCTGTGGCTCGCTATTGCCGCAGCGCTGGCGCGGGTGGTGGCATTCAACATGGCGGCGCCGCTCTACGATGCCTACGCGATGGAGCAGACCGAGGAAAGCGCGCGCCCGTTCATGATCGGTCTCCTCGGAGCAGCGTACAGCGCCGGGTTTCTTATTGCGCCGTTGATCAGCACATTCGTTCAGGAACGGTATGGCTTTGGTCCGCTGTTCGTTGCGACCGCGACCCTGTACGCGCTCTCGGTCGCTGTCACGTGGTGGTTTTTTGGGACCGAACGTCATTAAGGTCTGCCGGAAAACCCTTTGCTCCCCAGAGTACGTATCCAAGAGAGGAACGTTGCAGGTAGGGGCGGGTCTCTGACCCGCCCGACGTAGGGGCGCGTCTCCGACCCGCCCACCATCCGGCACAACGTCGTGGCGCGTCTCCGACCCGCCATGGCGGATAGATGCGATTGACCCGACATCCAGGCGATGCTATACTATCGCACACCTGTTCACTTCGTTGCATAACGGCTGTAGAGACGCTTCACGAACAGGGTGTCTCTTGTTTTTGTTGGCAGCGCTTTATCCTGCGAAAGGTCGTCAGATCGTGGCAAAGGACGCTATCGTCATCAAGGGTGCGCGCGAGCACAACCTGAAAGGGATCGACCTCGAAATCCCGCGCGATAAACTGGTTGTCCTGACCGGCGTCTCTGGTTCGGGCAAGTCATCGCTGGCATTCGACACGTTGTACGCCGAAGGGCAACGCCGCTATGTCGAGTCCCTCTCGGCGTATGCGCGGCAGTTCCTTGGTCAGATGGAAAAGCCAAAGGTCGATACCATCGAAGGACTGTCGCCCGCCATTGCCATCGAGCAGAAGAGCGCGTCGAAAAACCCGCGCTCGACCGTCGGCACTGTGACTGAGATCTACGACTATTTGCGCCTCCTCTATGCCCGCGTTGGGGTGCAGCACTGCCACGTGTGCGGCCGTCCGGTCAGTTCGCAGAGCGCCGAGCAGATGGTCAATCGGGTGCTGACCTTGCCGGCCGGGACGCGCTTTATGGTACTGGCGCCGCTCGTGTCGCAACGCAAAGGCGAGTACAAGGACGTGTTCGCCGAGGCGCGCGCCGAAGGGTTTGCACGGGTGCGCGTCGATGGCGAAATCTTCGACCTGACGAGTGAGATCAAGCTCAACAAGAAGGTCAAACACACCATTGAGATTGTGGTTGACCGACTGGTCATGCCTGCGCGCGACGCCGCGCCCGATCAGGAGCGCCCCGCTGTTGGTCCTGTCGGACGGGCGCAGGAAGGGGCGCAGAGCGAATGGGACGCTTTCGTCACCCGCCTGACCGATAGCGTCGAGCAGGCGTTGCGTGTTGGCGAGGGGCAGTTGATCATTAGCATTCAGAATAAAACCGGCCCCGCCGAAGAATGGCTGATGAGCGAAGCTAATACCTGCACTCACTGCGGCATCTCATTCCCCGAACTCTCGCCGCAAATGTTTTCGTTCAACAGCCCGCAGGGCGCCTGCCCCGAATGCACCGGTCTCGGCGTCCGGCTGGAAGTCGATCCGCTGCTGTTGGTTCCCAACCCGTCGTTGACCCTGCACGAAGGCGCGGTGACCTATTGGGGCGAACTGCGCAAGAAACGCGATTCGTGGGGATACCGCGCGTTGCTGGCGATTGCGCAGCACTACGGCTTCGATCTCGACACGCCCTGGGAACAACTCAGTGAACAGGCGCGCCATGCCATTATCTACGGCAGCGGCAAAGAGCGGATTCGCTTCCGCTGGGGCGATGAAGGCGGTGACAGTCGTGGCGAGTATCTGCGCACGTGGGAAGGGCTGGCAAGTGAAATTCGCCGCCGCTATCAGCAGACCGGCAGCGACTATACACGCGAGTATTACCAGAGCTTCATGAGCGAGCAACTCTGCCCCGCATGCGGCGGCGCGCGCCTGCGCCCCGAAAGCCTGGCAGTCCGGGTCGGCGGTTTGTCGATCCACGACGTTACCCGGATGACAATTGCAGAGGCGCTGGCGTGGGTCAATGCTCTGAGCGGCATACCCGGAAATGGCGTACATCCGGCAGACGCGGCAGAACTGATGACGGCGGCGGTTGCTGCGGGCAACGGCGCTGCACAGTACTACAAGGTGACCCCGCTGACCGGCTACCAGATGGCAATCGTTAGCGACGTGCTGAAGGAAATCAGTGAGCGTCTCGGTTTTCTCCTGAATGTCGGTCTTCATTACCTGACGCTCGAACGCCCCGCGCCGACGTTGTCCGGCGGCGAGGCGCAACGCATCCGCCTGGCGTCGCAGATCGGCTCCGGTCTCGTGGGAGTGACCTACATTCTCGACGAGCCAAGCATTGGGCTACACCAGCGTGACAACCGCAAACTCCTCAATACGCTGCTCAAACTGCGCGACCTGGGCAATACTGTCGTAGTGGTCGAACACGACCTGGAAACCATGCAAGCGGCTGACTGGATCATCGATTTTGGTCCAGGCGCAGGGGTCAAGGGCGGGCAGATCGTCGCCGCTGGCCCGCCCGATGTGGTGGCGACGATGCCTGAATCGTTGACCGGTGCGTATCTGGCGGGGCGACTGGAAATCCCCGTGCCGCAGCAGCGCCGTACTGCACGGGTGCGGACCGTAGTCGAGACATCGCCGGATGCTCCTCGCCGCCGCCGCCGCCTCGACCATCAGACCGATCCGGCAGAGGGACCATGGCTCGAACTCGAAGGCGCCACGATGAACAACCTGCGCAATGTGACCGTCCGCTTCCCGCTCGGCGTCTTCATCTGCGTCACAGGAGTGTCAGGTTCGGGCAAATCATCGTTGATCACCGAGACCCTCTACCCGGCGCTGGCGAACCGCCTGAACCGCGCTCAGTTGAAGCCGGGACCCTTCCGCGCATTGCGCGGGCTGGAACATCTCGATAAAGTGATCGACATCGACCAGCAACCGATCGGGCGGACGCCACGCTCGAACCCGGCGACGTATGTCAAACTGTTCGACCTGATCCGTGATCTGTTCGCCTCGACCAATGAAGCGAAACTGCGCGGCTACAACGCCGGGCGCTTCTCGTTCAACCTGAAGGGCGGGCGCTGCGAAGCCTGCGAGGGCAACGGCGAAAAGCGCATCGATATGCAGTTCCTGGCAGACGTCTGGGTGCGTTGCGATGTCTGCAAGGGCAAACGGTACAACCGCGAAACGTTGCAGGTCAAATACAAAGGCAAGTCCATCGCCGACGTTCTCGATATGGATGTGCAGACGGCGCTGGAATTCTTCGACAATGTGCCGCGTATCAAGCGCATTTTGCAGACGCTGCATGATGTCGGGCTGGACTACATCAAACTCGGTCAGTCGGCGACGACCCTCTCCGGCGGCGAGGCGCAGCGTGTGAAACTGGCGAAAGAACTGGCGCGCGTCGCCACCGGTCGCACCATGTACATTCTCGATGAGCCAACAACCGGTTTGCACTTCGCCGATGTGCAACGCCTGCTCACGGTGTTGCACCGCCTGGTGGACGCCGGCAACACCGTGCTCGTCATCGAACACAATCTCGACGTGATTAAGACCGCAGACTGGGTCATCGACATGGGACCGGAAGGCGGCGACGGCGGCGGCATGGTCGTGGCCGCCGGCACACCCGAAGAGGTTGCGCTGGTCGAGGCATCGCACACGGGACGGTTCCTGCGCGAGATTCTGCATGCTACTGGGGTTAGGGGTTAGGGCTTCCCCCTTCCCCCCTTGTGGAGGAGGGGAGCGTGCCCCCACCCCCTTCCCCTCCCCCATCACGGGGGAGGGGTGCAATGTTCCCCCCTCTCTCCACGTGGGAGAGGGGGGCAGGGGGGGCTTGATCATCATCCAACCGAGCGCTCGCCGAACGTCTCCGTTTCCGCTGCGGCGACAGCGACCGACTCCGCCTTGCGCATCTGGCGCACCCGTACCACGTGAATCAGCACGCCCACAATGAACAACCCAAACCCGACAGCATCCGCTCCCAGGTCGGCATAGAGCATCGCCAGACCGGCAATACCCATCAGCACCCGCTCGAAAAGATTCGCCTGACGGAGCAACCATCCGCCAAAAGTGACCGCCAGCGCACCGACTGCCACGCAACTGGTCAGGAATGTGACCGTGATCGTGACCCATCCGCCCGCTGCAAGCGCCTCATACCAGGCAGGCTTGAATGCCAGCGCCACCATGCCCACATCTTTGCCAACCTGTTGCAACAACAGCAGCAGACTCGTGCCATCGATCGTCATCGTAAACATAAACGGCACCAGAAAGCCGGGCAAACAATACTTCCACGCCATAAACATCGTGGGCCAGGGACGACCGCCGGTAATGGCAGCAGCAGCCATTGGCGCCAGCGCCGTCGGCGGCGACACATCGGCAAGCACGGCATAGTAGAAAATGAACATATGCGCAGCAGGTTCCGGCACACCGACCTGCCGGAGTGCCGGAACGATCATCACTGCCGCCAGAATGTACGACGCAGTGACCGGCACAGCCAGCCCCAACACCCAGACTGCAATCGCCGCGAAGAAGACAGTCATCAAAATATTCCCGCCGCCCAGGCTCACAATCATGCCCGAAATCTTCAATCCGAGACCGGTCAGCGTCACGGCTGAAACGATGATGCCGGCGCAGGCAGTGGTGGCAGCAATCGACACCACACTGCGCCCGCCATACTCCAGCGCTCGCAGGATGCGCATATTCTCATCTTCGCCGGGAATGGCGCGTACCCGCCGGTAGAGCGCCATCGCCGCCGCGATCACGACGGTGAGCATCAATCCCCAGAAGATCGCCACCGACGGACGCATACGCGGCAGGACGCCGGTCACCTCCAGCGCCATGAGCAGCGCCATGAGCGCAACGCCAGCTGCCAGCGCCTTCAGGGACGAAAGGCGTGTTTCGGGGCGGAGGAAACTCAAGAAGAACGCGACGACAATCGACCAGTAGACCGCCATGAAGGGCGTCATCCCAAACGCCATCAGGATGGCGACGGCAAACAGCGACGAGAAATGATACCCGAACTTCCGCGTCAACTCCCAGAGCGGTTCGGTCTTAAACTCGACGGCCTGCGTCTTCATGCGGCGCGAGTCGGCTTCAATCATGAGAATGATCGAGAGATAGTAGAGAATCGTCGGCACGATCGCCATGATCAGCACATCGAGGTAGGAGATGTCGAGGTATTCGGCGATCAGGAACGCCGCTGCGCCGAGGGTTGGCGGTGAAAGCGTGGCGCCGATCCCCGACGCCGCCAGCATACCGGCGGCGACCGTCTTATCGTATCCCGCCTTGCGCAGCATAGGCCATGACAGCGAACCAAGCGTCACCGTCGTGGCTACCCCGCTGCCCGACACCGTTCCGAGCAGGAACCCGGCGGCTGCTACAGTGCGCCCCGGACCGGCGCCGCTCTTCGACTTGCCCAATGCCGCGAAGGACCAGTCGATGAAGAACTTGCCGGCGCCGCTGTACTCGAGCACCGCGCCGTAGATCGTAAACAGCACGATGAAGGTGGCCGCCACATCGAGCGGCACGCCAAACACCCCCTGCAACGTCAGATAGTTCGTGCCGATCAGACGTTGCAGTGAGATGCCGCGATGGTCGAATGGTTCAGGAAAAACATACCCGAACAGCGCATACAGGATCGAGAAAATCGCCACCAGCGTCAGCGCCATGCCCGTGGTACGCCGGGTCGCCTCCAGCACCAGCAACAGCATAATCGCGCCCATCACCAGTTCAGTCGGCGTAGGTTGAGTGACGCGCTGCAACGCATCACGGAAGTTGAGGCTCAAATAAATCATACTGGCAGCGCCAAGCGCTGCCAGCACCACATCATACCAGGGAACCTTCGTGCGCGCAGCTTTGCGCAACGGAAAGTAGAAGAAGGTCAATGCCAGGACGAGCATCAGGAACGTTGCGCGGTAGACCTGAGTCGTGATGATCGCCTGCGTCCAGTAGAGCGCATAGATCGAGAGCGCAGCCGCGACAATCCCGGCAATCCATGCCCAGGCGCCACTCAGTTTGCGGGTGGCTGCTTCGTTCTCGAACTCCTCGATGAGTTGCTCGACTTTGTCCTGTGAAATGACTTCATTGTCAGGCGCGTCGTCGTTCTGAGCGTTGGCGGCGATGCTCATCGTTGACACCCCTCTCTCAATGGTACGGAGACTGCAACCGCGCAATCTGGCTTGGCTGATAGAGCAATCAACCAGATGTTGCACAATGATTATGTTGCCGTCTTGAATTGTGTTGACCGTCTCGCGGCTGACGTTGGCTTCGACAGGCTCAGCCAACGTCAGCCACTCCACGTCCTGCGGACAGGCTCTAAGCCGCATCCGGCCTCAATCTCACCTCGTCACTCCTTCCAAACGCCACGTTCCTTGTAGAACTCGATTGCCGCCGGATGGAACGGAATCGATGAACCGGCGACCGCTGACTCAAGCGTCAGGGTGCGTGCTGCCGGATGGATCTGATGCACCTCTTCAAGATTATCGAAAATGGTTGCCAGAATGCCTTTCACCTGGTCGGCAGGCATGTCTTCGCGCACGACGAGCAGGTTGGCAACGCCAATGCCAGGCACGTCCTGATCCGTTCCTTTATAGGTGCCGCCGGGCAGCACGGTTGCGGAGTAGATTGGTCCATACTTATCCACCATCGGCTTCAAAAGCGCACTGGTGTCAATAAAGACTACCGACTCGGTAGTAACCAGGTCGGTGACTGCGGCTGTCGGCAGACCGCCAATCCAGAAGAAGGCGTCGATCTTCTTATCCTTCATCGCCGCTACCGAGTCGGCCACACCCAGGTTCTCACGGATGACATCTTCCGGTTTCAGCCCGGCCGCCTCGAGCAGGCGGAGGGCGGCTGTTTCGGTGCTGCTGCCTGCCGACCCGATCGACACAGGACGCCCTTTCATATCAGCGACGCTCGTAATGCCCGAATCGGCGCGCGCAACGACATGAATGAAACTCTGATAGAGCACGGCAAGCGTCGCAGCCGGAACCGGACCGGTTGCCTGGTATGCCGCCAGTCCATTGATACCGTCATATGCCGAGTCCGCCGTTGTGAAGCCGATCTGCGCTTCGTCACTCTGGAGCAGCTTCATGTTATCAACCGAGCCGCCGGTTTCCTGCGCCGTCGCTTCAGTGTTAGGCATCTTTTCGGTAAGAATACGCGCCAGACCTCCACCGTAGGGGAAAAACACGCCGCCGGTGCCGCCGGTGCCGATGATCAGTCGAAGTTTTTCACCAGAGGGCGGAGCGGGCGCCGTTGTGGGTTGTTCGCCGGATGGCGCGGCTGTAGGGGCTGTGGGCGCAGGCTGTCCACATGCAGCCAGGACCAGCGCCAGAACCGACCAGAAGATGACCAGTGTGCGTTTGACCATGCGAATGCTCCTTTCCTGTCTATGTGGCACGTATCAGGCACCACGCGCCTGACCGTTGCTCCCCTGAAGGATGGTATGGCACGGTTTACAGGGTACAGCAGACAAGCATCCGATTGCGACGCACGAATGGGGCAAACGGCGTGACTTACCTTCTGCTATTGCTTTGTTGTATCTGTCAAGCGCTGAGTCGCGCTGGGATCGCCTGATATACGTACCCTCGAGCGAGGAGACGAACTGATACGGAGAATAATCAGGATGGTGCAAGTGTACCCTAACATAGCATTACGTCAAGAGAATGTCTTCTCCATCTGAAGTAAAGATTCCCCAACCACGGCGCAGCAACTGTCAAGGCAGTCGAGCGCCGGCGGGTCCGGTGGCACAAGACGCATTGCTACTCCTGCAGGTGGGAATGTCCCTGATGCGGTGGATCAACAACTGCGGTTTTGTTGCAGAAGAAGAGGGTTCCAGCAGTAATACAGAGAGGCACGGCAAACAGGTTAATGAAAGGAATGCTCACCAACCCAAGGCACACCAGCCCGAATCCAGCAGTTGCGGGCAAACCCTGTCGGATGAATCCCAATTTGTCACGAAAGCGCAACCGGCGACGCTCAAGCGGCGGATCGAAGAAATCGAGGCAGGAAATGGTTGCGCCAAGCGCAATGCCACCGGCAGTTGCCAGGAATGAACCGACAACCGGAATCAAGTTCAGGAGCAACGTTGGCGCTCCGATGATCAACGCCAGGAGCACTTTCTTGATCTCGAACAGCAGGGCGCGGGCAATGTCACGCGCCACATTTCCCACGGTTGGCGGCGGCGCATCGAACACGACACTGCCGAAGCGTTCTTCCAGCCGTTCGGAGAGACGGCTGTAGAATGGCGAGCCGATCACAACGCCAAAGCGCACCAGCACAAAGCCCGTGGCGATCAAGAGGGCAATGACCAGCAGCACACGCAGTAACCACGTGATAAACGCCATCCATTCGGGGAGACCAGCGATAAACCCGTCAATAACGCGAAATCCAGCGACGAGCAAACCGGCGTACAGAGTGACGCCCGCCAGAATATTCAGGAAGATGGGTACGATAATATACTGCCAGAGCGCCGGATGGCGCCTGAGAACACCGAGAGCGCGCAGCGGATACGAGGCGCCGCTGAGGAATGTCTGCATGGCTGAGAACCGAGAACCGAGAACTGAGAACTAATACCAGGCGGCGTTCAGTCAGACAAACTGTTCGAGCGTCCAGCTCGCAAGGCGCAACGGTTGGCGCCCACCGGCAGGCATATCGTGGACGCAGACGGCGCATTGGCATCAGCAGCCCCGGCGGAGCTTCCACTTGCGGTGAGCATGGTCGAACTGCGTGCGGTGAGCATGGTCGAACTGCGTCCTCAGCGAGGGCTTTCGCCCGCAGCGCCCCGGCATCCCGCTTCGCACCCCGGCAGTATAGTTCAAATGACCGTGCATGAGTAATAAGAGTCTGGAAACAGACAGAACCCTTCCGGGTGCGAAGCATACAATGAAGGGCTTCCATTTCAGCCCCGACTCCCGCCCTCAGTTCCCGGTTCTCGCAACCCCTAACCCCTAACCCTCTATTCCTGCCGGATGATCAGGCTTTCATCGCGGTTTTTCTCACCTTCTTCGAGCAACATGATCGGAATGCCGTCCTCAACCGGGTAGCGGTACCCATTGCGGCGATTGACCAGCCACTCTTTACCTTCGTTATCCCGCATCAACTCTACCGGTCCCTTATCGCCGGGGTCTGCCAGGATGGCCAGCAACTCAGGACTGATGCTGCGCGGCTCTCCGCCAGACGATGATGGCGGCGGCGATTGCGGATTGGCGCCCAGGTCGAAGACGCTGTCTTCACGATACTGGCGAACAGCGCGATAGATAACGATACCCAGCGCGATCAACGCTGCTACGCCAAGAAGACGAAGAACGAGTTTCATGCGTGTAACCTCCTCTGTTATCCCTGTTATTGATGTGTTGCCTGTGAGAGACGCCTTGGGTCGGCAGACGACATTCATTGGCGCTCGCCGAGGCTTTTCCGCCGTCGTTTCTTCTTTTCGCAGGAAGACCCGGAACCGCCGCTCTGGTCCGCTGGCACAAACGTTTCCCATCACTATGTGCAGATTGCCCGGTTCCTGGTTCTTAGTTCTCGATTCTCAGTTCTCGATTCTCAGTTCTCGATCCTCAGTTCTCGATCCTCAGTTCTCAGTTCTCAGACACGCTCTATTATACCGGGTATTCGACGCTGTCCAACATCGGCGCTCGCTCATCGTGCCACGGAGATGGCGATTCGCCGGCGCCTCGCCACACCAGTAATCGCCAATCAGGCAACGCGCCTGGCGCCGGATAGGTGACTTCCAGATAGGGAAAACGCTGCTGCTGACGTTGCGAGGTGACGACATCGACAACCACATCGGTCCAGGTACCCGTATTGATATACGTCTGGCGCTCGTTCAATGCCACGATTTGCGCCTGATGCGTATGCCCGCAGATGAAGAGGCTGGTCGCCTGATGCCGTGGGTCGCGTGCCATGCGTGCCATACTGCGGATCGAGGCGCTCCCAAAAGCCCGAACAGAGCGGTGTAATTGACGCTCTGCTGCGCGTTGGAATGCAACCTCGGGAAATACCCCGGATTGTCGCCGTACTCCTGCCGCGCGTCCCAGCAAGGTCGCCGCCAATGCAACCTGGCGGTACATCGGCCTCCAGAGCGAACGCTGCGTCTGCTGCCGTGGGTCATCATCGAGCACATATGCTGTGTTTTGCAGCAGCACGTTGATCAGCAACACCAGACCGCGCGCCGCCAGCCGGCGTGTCGCGCGGTTGCGCAGCGTCGGCAGCGACAGGGCATACCAGAAAATGGCTGACAGCGGCTTGATATTGTCGATCAGCGTGGCAACCTCCACCGGCTCGTCTTCCAGCAGATTGATTGCCTGGCGGATCAGGCGCGTGCCGAACACAACCTCGAATGGTTCACAGATGCCGTCAAAGTGAACAAAACGGTTCCAGCGATCAAACTGATTGCCGTGCACGAGAAAAATGCCATCACCTGCGTAGGATACGCCAAACCGCAGTCGCGGATCATCTGGCGCCAGTCCAAGCGCCTGGCGCAGCGTCTGCTTGGCGCTCGCATAGTGCAGCTCGAAGTCGTGGTTCCCAATAATGACCGTCGCCTGATTCTCGCGTTGCGTCAGGAAGGCGCGCAACGCCGCCACCGGTTGATCATGCGCATGCAGAATTGTTTCCAGGCGCCGCGCTGCCGCGCGCGGCGACCACTCGAGGTCGGGTACATCCGGCAGGCATACCTGCAAAAACTCGAAGGTGTCGCCTGCCAGGATCAACTCCGTCGGCTCAGAGTCAGCGGCATAGGAGTGCAACAACGTCGCAAGTTCGGTATCGGCGGCAAAGTCATCGAGGCGATCACCTGCGCCCATGTGCAGATCACTGAGCACCAGGCGGCGTATTCCAGGTCGAATATCGTCCGGGCCGATCGGCGGGGTGGTCTCACTGGTCGGGTGCAGGCGCACCGGGTGCAGACGACGCCGGAGAAGCAACACAGCGCATGCCCCGACGAGCGCCAGGGAAAGTGATCGAAGCGCAGACAGCATAGTGTTATCGCATAGCAGCGCGAGCGGCTGCAATGAATGCGCGAATTTTCGTGTGATCCTTTACGCCATTACTCTCGACGCCGCTGCTGACATCGACACCCCACGGACCTACCTGCGCGATAGCGCCAGCAACGTTCTCCGGGGTCAGTCCACCTGCCAGAAGTAAGGGACGCTGACGCGCCAGTTCGGCGGCGCGCACCCAGTCAGCCACAACGCCAGCGCCGCCGTAGCTGCCCGGCACGTGAGCATCGACCAACAGGCGTACATGAGGCCGGTTGTGTTGCAGCCACGCATGCTCGTGCGCCGAATCATCGAAGCGAATGGCTTTGATGATCAGCAGGGACTCGAGGGCATCGGCATACGCGACAGGTTCGTCGCCGCTCAGTTGAACGCCATCGAGTCCACACGACTGTGCAACGTCGCGGATGCGTTCCACCGTCTCGTTGACGAACACCCCAATCAGCGCGATTGCTCGACCGCAATCTCTGGCGGCGACACGCGCCGCATCAGCGATGGATGCAGCGTCCTCAACTGTGATCTGACGGCGCGAAGGAGCGAACACCAGCCCAAGCATATCGGCGCCGGCATCGACCGCCGTCAGGGCATGATCGCGCCTCCGCACACCGCAGATCTTGATCATCATCACACACTCACCGTAGAGTCATTGTGCCTCAGACGACTCTTCGGTTGTCTCGGCTTTCTTCCGTCGCCGCGTCGGACGCGGCGCTTTTTCGGTTGGTGCGGCGACCGTGGCTTTGCTGCGCGAGCGCGTGGTTTGTGCTGCAGGCGCTGCATCCTCCGTCTCGCCCGCTTCCGCTTTGACCGGTGCAGTTGTGCGGCGGCGACGCGGCTTCGGTTGAGCGACGCTCGTTGCGTCCGCCGGCGAACCCTCGATCAACGCCGTAGCCCCGGTTGCCTCGCCGGTATCGGGCGCGACCGGCGCTTCGTGAGGAACATTCACTGCAACCGCGATCCCTTCCCCTGCGATCGCTGGCGCCGTTGCATCGTCTGTGTGTGCCTCCTCCTCTGTGATTAATGCAGGGGCAAACACTTCCGTTGCACCAGCGGACTCTTCCACATCAAGCGCCGTTCCCTCCAGCGTGGTTGATACAGGCTCAAGCGTTCCCGCCCCGATGACGCCCTCTGATATTCCGGGAACTGCTTCTCCCGGCATTTCGACGGTCATATCCGCTGCCGGTAAAACGTCGAGATCAGACGCTTCGGGAGCGGCAATTTCAGGCGACGACAGTTCTACCACAGGCGCCGACACGTCCGATGCCCCGGCAATGTCCGTTGCAACGTCTTTCATGACGACCGCTGCCACAGGAGTCGGTTCGTGCTCAAACACAGGCGCTTCCTCGACCAGCGTGCGTGGAATTCCCTCCACTGCTTCGAGCGCTTCTTGCGGCGCCAGGTGATACACGACGCGAGCGCCTTTGCCGCTGCGACGGAGGATGCCGGTGTTGATCGCCTGCTTGATGAGCGACCGCAATTCTTCGTTCGTGCGGAAGATACCGGCGTTGTTGCGAGCGCTCCGCAGCAGATCATGGATCTGTGCGAACGACAGCGGCCGTCCCGCCGATGCAACCACATCGTGCAACATCTGCCATTCAGCATCGGTGAAAGGGTGCATCTCTGCCGGGTGCGTCGCCGTTTCGCCGACCGGTGTTTCAGGCGTCTCGAACGCCTCTGACGCCCCGACCGGCGTATCGATGATGATCATCCGGTCTACCAGATCAGGCGCTTCTAACGCCGGTTCGTTCGCCAGATCGCCGCTCTGCATCGTCCGATCCGGCTCTTCCTCCAGATCGGGCAACTCATCGATCGCCGGTGTGATGTTGTCAATCGGCATATCGAACGATGCGAGCACCGCCTGTCGTTCGCGCTCGGCTTCCAGGCGGTCGAGCAATTCCTCGAACGTCGTGGAGGTTTCGCCGTTCACCGCATCGTGCAGCGCTTCCGCCATCAATTCGTCCGTTACATCCTCGTGCAGTACGAAATCCTGCGTTGGCGCCGGGGATGTTTCAGACATGGTTGTTGGGCGCGTGGCGCCACTGCGGCGGCGGCGACGACGGCGACCGTTCGACACCGGACGACCGTCGATATGCGCATCGACGTGGACAGGCGTTGTGGAAGTGCTGACCGGCGGTTCTTCTTTGAGGTCTTGTGCGAACTGCGAGAGTTTGTACGGATCCTCGCCGGGCAGAAAGACTTCGACAATAGCGCCGCTGGTGAAGACCTGCACCTTGCCGCGCCGCTCGGCTTCGAGGGCAAAATCTTTGAACTTTGCAAACGGCTTGCCGGTCGAGTCGCGGTACTTGCTCTCCTTGAACTCGCCGCCCATCAATTCTTTCATCACGAGTTTGAGCGACCCGAAGGAGCAGACATACCCGCGCTCGCGAGCCAGATGCACTGCGCGCACGAGTGTCTCGTAGACGTCGGGTTCATCGCGCGCGGGTTCGGGCGCGGGCGGCTCAGGCGGCGGCGTGCGCTCCGCCGGTTGGGGTTCCTGGCGCATCCGTATCGATGGCGCGGGTTCCACGACGCTCTCAAGGTCGCGTCCGCGCTCCGCCTCGCGGACACGCGGTATGTCAGTCTGCAACGGCTGCGGCTTCTTGCCCAGCAACTGCTCGTAGAAGATGAACTCATCGGCGCTCTGGGCAAGGTGCCCGGAGGCGGCGCCGCCCACCCCGATAATGATGACTTCCTTCCCGTGCTGGCGAATCGCATTCACCAGCGGAATGAAGTCGCGGTCGCCGGTGGCGAGCACGAATTTGCCGATGTTCGGGTTGGTGTACAGCGTTTTCATCGCGTCGATACAGAGATTCATATCGACGCTGTTCTTGATGGCGCGCCCTGTCCGCCCCAGATCCCGATCATAGTAGTAGGTCGGCACATACATCGGCTCGATGCCGTTGGCATACAGGGCGCTCGTCACTCGCGGATAGCGATACCAGTCGGCGTATGCGCGGGCGATCACCACCCGTCCCAGGTCCGCGACGCGATCCATGATGATTTCAAAGTTCGGATTGACGTCGAGTTTGTCGCGGACACTGACATAGACGTTCTCGAAGTCGATGAACACAGCGACATCGAGACGCAGATTGTCGGTAGCCATGGGTCGTTTAATCTTCTCCTGATACTTAGTGTCGTCAAGTATTGGCTCCAGCGATCAGACGCGAGCCAGGCGCCTTCCACAGCGGGGCGTCAGAACGTTCAGAACGCCAGACGCGCGGTGATGCCATTTGAGCGGAATCGCCTGTGTACGGAGCGTTCGATTCCGTCTACGGCATCATTGCGCATCATCCGTCTGCGGGTAGACCAAAGCCCGCGAATGCGCGGTAAAATCTGCGGCGCCAATCGTGCAGGCCGGCTACGCGATGATGCTCCAGCCCGGACCTCTTTTTCCGCTGAATAACGAACCGCCGCAGGAATATCGAACCATTGCGCTGTTCGAGGAGCCTATCACTTGTCAACGTACAGACAAACAGCCGAAACACATCACAGATCAGGCGCTCAAGCGCCAACGCCTGACGCTCCGTTACACTCTAACTATAGCATTGCCGCACCTAAAGCGCAACCGATGCTGTACGGTAGAGCGATAGTGCGCGCATACGTCGTTCTGCGTGATCGACGATCGGTGCGGGATAGTCGCGCCCGACGACAACGCCGCACCGTTGCTGTTCTGCGCGCGGCATCGTCCACGGTGCGTGGATATAGCAGTCTGGAACCTGCGCCAGCTCTGGCAGATAGCGACGCACATACGCACCCTGTGGATCGAACTTCTGCCCCTGACTGACCGGATTGAAGATGCGGAAATAGGGTTGCGCATCGGTGCCTGTACCGGCGCTCCACTGCCATCCCCCGTTGTTCGCAGCGTGGTCGCCGTCAACCAGCTGCTGCATAAAGTAGCGTTCACCCCAGCGCCAGTCGATCAGCAGGTCTTTTGTCAGAAACGACGCAACGATCATGCGCGCTCGATTGTGCATCCAGGCTTCCTGGTTCAACTGACGCATGGCGGCATCGACGATCGGGTAGCCGGTGCGCCCTTCCTTCCAGGCGTCGAACAGCGCCGTGTCGTTTTCCCACGCCAGCGTATCGTACTGCGATTTGAACGATCGCCGCAGCACGTGCGGGTAATGCCACAGGATCTGATAGTAGAAATCGCGCCAGGCGAGTTCTCCAATCCAGGTCTCGATCGATCTGGCAATTCGTGCAATGTTCTGATTGTCATCCCGCTGATCGAGCAGGCGCAGCGCCGCGCGCAGCGCCTGCCGCGGCGCTACACACCCGAACCGCAGGTAGGGCGATAAACGCGAGGTTGCCGGTTCCGCCAGCAGATTGCGTCCCTCTGCATACCCTGCGATGCTATAGTCGCCAGCCAGATCGATGAATGCCGCCAGCCGCGCAGCGCCGGGAGTTTCACCGCCGGGAGGAATCCGCTGAGAGACCGTAATACCGAGGTCTGCCCCATCTGGGGTTGCCAGATCGACAACATGATCGGGAACCGGGTGAAGCAGCGGCGCATCGAACTCGTGCAGCAACGCATCACGACGTTGTTCCACCAGCGCGCGCCAGCGCCGCCAGTAGGGGGTATAAACGGTGTATGGTCGTCCCGCATCGGTGCGCACATCATCAGGACCGAGAATGACCGCGTCTTCGGCGCTGAACGTCTCGACGTTCAGATCGCGGAGCAATGCTTCAACCTGCGTATCGCGGCGGCGCGCAAAGGGGGTGTAGTCACGGTTCCAGGCAACGCCGGTCGCACCGGTTTCCTGCACCAGATCACGGATGACATCGAGCGTTCGTCCGCGCCGTACCACCAGACGACTGCCGCGTGTGCGCAGGCTGTCATCGAGGTCGCGCAGCGCATCGATCATGAACGCTATGCGTGCTGCGCCGGTGCGTGGCGCGTGCAGGATGGCGTCATCGAGAATGAAGAGCGGGATGACGCGCCCATTGCTCCGAACGGCAGCGGCGTGCAGCGCCGGATTGTCGCGCACACGCAGGTCGCGGCGAAACCAGTGGATCCAGATCATAGAACTAGGCGCCAGTGGAACCTTCAAGACGTTCACGACAGGCGGCGATTCCCGCTGCGCTTTCAGCAGAGGGCTCGAGTTCGTGCGAGTGCATCAGCGCATCGCGCGCCTCGGCATAGCGCCCCAGCATGTAGAGCGCCTTCCCGCGATTGAGCCAGTAGACCGCCTTCACGGTGGAAACCGGCGCCGCCAGATCGATCGCGCGCTCGAAGCACTCCAGCGCCGCTTCCAGACGGCCCAATTCCATCAACAGCGACCCTTTGTTGTTCCACACCCCGGCGCTCTCCGGTTCGAGCGCCAGCGCCCGATCATAACTGGCGAGCGCATCATCGAAGCGCCCGAGGTCGGTGAGCGCCATCGCGCGCCAGAGCCAGGCGCTCTGATTGGCGTCCGACGCCGCCAGCGCCGCTTCGAAACGCTCGAACGCCTCCTGAGGGCGCCCCTGACGCAACAGGATCTGCCCCTGGTCGCAGAGCATCCGGCTTTCCCGTTCGGCAGCGGCACGTTTATCCGTGGATGCGCTTTCGTGCTCGAACATGCGCGTCACCTGCTCGCGCAGGCGATTTTCGGTCATCTGCAAGCGTCGTTCGTCGTTGCTCAATCCTGCCCCGGCAATCAGACGTCGCGCCTGTTCGCAGATCAACAGGGCGGTTTCGAGCGATTCGTAGTTGCCCAGGATACGCGCAGCATCTGCAATCCAGAACGCAAATGCGACGATAGCGCGGCGAGCGGCTGGCAGTTCCCGGCTCGACAATTCTCCGGCTCGGGTGTATGCCGCAACCGTTTTGGCGGCATATGTCTGGCTGAGCGTCGTGCCTTGCGCAGTAAGGCGGGCGCAGAGATCGCCAATGACAAAGTAATCATTCGCCTGCGGCGGACGACGCATGCGCGCAGTGCGCCCCAGGGCGCGCACATCGGGGTGGGCGTCGTTGGCGAACGCATCGAATGCACCGCTCAGATCGCGAAACGCGGTCAACAGTTGCGCCCACAACCCGATCGGCTCCTCACGGGTGCGCTCTGCCTGGGTGCGACCGGTTTGAGGCGGGGCAGGGATGTTGGGATCGGCAGGTATTGTCATAAACGCCTCTCTGCGTCACAAATAGTATGGGCATTGTACACCACTTCGCGCCGCAGGTGAACCCGTCAATATGCTCATTTCTTACATGACTTCACTGCAAAAAGCTGTTAAATACGAAGGTCACAAAGGAAATGCGCTTCATGTGTATTCACCTTCGTGCGCTTCGTGTCCTTGGCGGACTTTTACATGCTTACGTAACGCAAGCGTAACGCGATCGGCAACCCGACATCCTCATCGAGCGCTTCCATCTCGGCGTCGTCGAGTTCCGCAAAACGTCTATCGAGCGCAATCTGTCCGTCGCGCATGAGAACGACGCGATCAAGCGTCTCGTAACAGAAATCGAGGTCGTGACTGACCACCAGCACACTGCGCTGGCGCGCGGCAAGATCGTCGATAAGCCGCATCAGCAACCCGATGCTGGCATTATCGAGTCCAGCAGTCGGTTCATCGAGCACCAGCAGCGCTGTGTCCATTGCCAGAACTGCGGCAATCGCCACAAGACGACGGCGCGCAGGCGGCAGATCATACGGGTGCTCATCAACGACATCGCGCAGGTCGAGTGCATCGATAGCGGCTTCAACGAGCGCATGGACTTTTTCGGGCGTAAATCCCAGGTTGCGCGGTCCAAAACGGATCTCATCACGCACAGTGCGGGCAAACAGTTGATTGCGCACATCCTGGAAGACGACGCCGACATGGCGGGCGCAACGTGCGACGGTAGTCGTCCGCGTATCAACGCCGCCTACCAGGGTTCGTCCTTGTGACGGGCGTAACAGACCGTTCAAATGGCGCACGAGCGTGCTTTTTCCCGCGCCGTTCCGCCCTACCAGCGCAATCCGCTCGCCGCGCCGCACCGTCAGCGACACGCCACGCAGCGCTGCAACGCCGGTCGGGTACGTAAAACGCACCTCATCGAGCGTTACGATTGGTTCGGCATCTCGATCTATCGGCGATACGCCGTCCAATTCGTTCTGAGGGCGCATCGCGGGTAAACATGAGGCGTTGTCCTGTCCATTCACCGAATCCTGGTCTGACGCCGCAGCGCGCAATCCCGCCGCAAGGCCGGCAACCGTGATCGGCAAAGGACGATCTGGCGCCCAACGACCCTCGGCGCGCGCCCGTGCTGCCATCTGCGCCGGACGGGGCCAGCCGATGCCATGCTCACATAGCCGCGGATCGGTCAGCACATCGGCAGGGGCGCCATCAGCGAGAATGGCGCCGCGATCCAGCGCCACCACGCGCTCAGCCAGGTCGGCGATCCACTCCAGGCGATGCTCGGCGACCAGCATGGTTATGCCCTGCCGGCTGAGCGCCCGCAGCACATCGGCAAGTTCCGCCATCGCCGGCGGGTCGAGTTGCGAGGTTGGTTCATCGAGCGCCAGCACCGGCGGGCGCATTGCCAGTGCAGCCGCGATGACTATGCGCTGCTGCTGGCCGCCGGAGAGATCGTAAGGCGAACGGTCGCGCAGGTGGTCGATACCGAGCGCCCGCAACGCCCATTCGACACGTTCGATCATTTCTGGGCGCGGCACACCGAGGTTCTCCAACCCGAACGCCACCTCGTCGTATACGGTAAACCGCGCGCCAGAAATCTGGCTGAAGGCATTGCCGCTCACCAGGGCGACATGGCGCACCAGTTCGGCGATTGGATGGCTTGCAATCGATAATCCATCCACCACTGCGTCGCCGCTCAGGCGACCGCGAAAGAAATGCGGTACGAACCCGGTGCAGAGCGCACACAATGTACTTTTGCCGGCGCCGGCCCTGCCGATGACCGCACAGATCTGACCGGCAGGAACCGCGAGCGTCACATCGCGCAATGCCGGTTCCGTCGCGCCCGCGTAGGTGAACGTTACATTGCGCAGCGCAATGGGAGTGTACGGTTGCAGAACAGCGTTCATTTCAGCATAAAGGAGCTGTGGAGAAGACAGGTCGATCCGTGCATCATCCAGAGAAGAACCACGCAATGCGCCACACGATCAGCGCTCCCAGCGCTGCCAGCATCATGATCCGTGCGGCATATTCGGCGCGCGGATCGGGAATATCGCGCAACCAGGTTTTGGGACCAGGCGCATTGAAGGCGCGCGCCTCAATCGCTATGGCGCGCGCCTCCGCTTCGACCAGCGCGCCGACGATCAGCGGGCTGATGAGGGGAAGCACCCCGCGGATGCGTTGCAGCACATTGCCCTCGGTTTCCAACCCACGTGCGCGTTGCGCTTCCGCCACCCCCACGGCGCGCTCGCTAATTGCGGGAATGAGTTGGAGCGCCACCAGCAAAATATACCCGATCGAACGCGGCATACCGCTCTGGATCAGCCCCTGAACCAGCGTGCCGGGGTGGGTTGTCTGAAACAACAACAACGGCGCCCCGGCGACTACCAGCAGCCGACTACCGGTATTGAGCGCGAATTGAAGCCCGGCGCGGCGGAACAGGAGCGGACCGACCGCAACCGTGGTCGGATCAGAGGTCGGAAAGAACAACCCCTGCACCAGCACCAGCGAGATCAGCGCCGGCAACAGCGTTTTCAGCAGAATATCGAGAAAGCGGCGCCCTATCAGCGATACAAACGCCAGCGGCAGCAGCACACCAGCCAGCAGCGCCGCCCCCGTCAGCGGCGCAGGGAGCAAAAACGTCGCTCCAATCAGCAACAACACGCCGGTCACTTTCGTCAGCGGGTTCAGCCGCTGGAGAAAACCGGCGCGTTCGATAAACAAACCGGTGCGTTGCACGGCAGCAAAATGGCTATTGGTCGGCAGCGCCGAAGCGTGCAAGCAAACGTTTGGGCAATGCGCTGATGATTGCCCATACGATCAGATAGGTGATCGTCTTGTCCAGCGGGTCGGACACAGCGCCCTGCATAAACGACGCGCCCAACACACTGGCGCCAAGGTTCTGGAACATCGCCACCAGCACATCGGTGCCGGCGCCGGTGACGCCGCCGAACACATACGTCGCAATCGGCGCCGAGATCGCCGCAGCGACGACGCCGGTGATCACCCCTGCGAGCGCCATCTTCCACCACGAGTATATCGCGCCATACTGTCCGGCATATCCCGCCATCAGACCGATCACTGCCGCTACCGCAGCAAACGGCAACGCCGAAGGCGCCAGCGTCAATCCCCAGATGACATTGGCGAGCAAGCCGGTGATTGCTCCCGCCAGCGGACCGAGCAGCACGCCAACCAGCACCGTGCCGATCGAATCGAGATAGATGGGCAACTTCAAGACGCTCTGTACCAATTGGCCCAGCGCCACGTTGATGGCAATGGCAATGGGGATCAACGCCAGCGCAGTGCTGCTCAACCCGCTGCGTTGCGACGTCGTCGAAGTGGTCATGGTCTTGTCTCCTTACAAGGCGTGATTTGCCTGCTTTACCGACCGCTTCCAGGAATAGAATGCGATGCACGTGTTGGGCGTTGTCAATCTGACACTAAAAGTATAGCATATCGCGGGCATTCGTCAAACGACTACGGATGCACGGCAGGCGCTGCGCGCCTTGACGCCGGGCGCCCCGCAGCCCTCCTGCTCCCTACTCCTCGTCGTGGAACCATCTCCCGGTGCGCACAGCCCCCGTCGGGGCTTTCACTTGCGGTGAGCACGGCCGAACCGCCTGCAGTGAGCATGGTCGAACTGCGTCCTCAGCAAGGGCGTCAGCCCGCAGCAATTATGCATATGAGCGTAGAAGCCGGAATGCACTCAACTTATGCTATGATGGACGCACTATCTGGAACAACCATCAAGAGGTTCGCTATGAAGCCGGTTCTGTTCGTCTGGGGAGGATGGGAAGGGCATGAACCAAAGCAGTGCGTCGATATCTTCGCGCCGCTGCTGCGCGCCGAAGGGTACGAGGTGACGATCAGCGATACGCTCGACTCGTATCTCGACCGTGAACGCATGCACTCCTACAGCCTCATTGTCCAGGTCTACACCATGGCGACAATCACACGCGAGCAAGAGCAGGGGCTGCTCGACGCCATTGCCAGCGGCGTCGGCTTTGCCGGCTGGCATGGCGGCATGGCCGACGCATTCCGCCAGAACACCGACTATCAATTCATGGTCGGCGGGCAGTGGGTTGCGCATCCCGGCAATATCATCGATTACACGGTGCATATCACCAACCACGACCACCCGATCACCGCCGGTTTGAACGATTTTCGCATGCACTCCGAACAGTACTACATGCACGTCGATCCGAGCAACAATGTGCTGGCGACCACAACATTCAGCGGCGAATACTGTCCCTGGATCGACGGAGTGGTCATGCCGGTCGTCTGGACGCGCATGTGGGGCAAGGGGCGTGTCTCCTACTGCTCGCTGGGGCACGTTGCGCGCGACTTCGATGTTCCTGAAGCGCGCGAACTGGTGCGGCGCGGTATGCTCTGGGCAAGCCGGCACGACGCCGAACGTTCAATGTGACACGTAACGCCTCATTCCGTTTATTCGCAGACCTGTTTCATCGAGGAACCATTATGATGACCCCTGCCAACGTCGGCATTATTGGCTGTGGCAACATTAGCGGCATTTATCTGGAAAACGGCAGAATCTTCGATGCGATCAACATCGTGGCCGTAGCGGACATCGACCCGGATCGGGCGCAGGCGCGCGCGGCAGAGTACCATATCCCCAAAGCGTGCAGTGTCGAGGAGTTGCTGGGCGATCCCGCCATTGAGATCGTTATCAACCTGACCACCCCCGACGCCCACGGTCCGGTGGCGCTTGCGGCATTGAACGCAGGCAAGCATGTGTACAACGAGAAGCCGCTCGCCGTCACCCGCAGCGAGGCGCGCGCGCTGCTCGACCTTGCCGATCGCAAAGGATTGCGTGTCGGTTGCGCCCCCGACACGTTCCTCGGCGGCGGGTTGCAGACCTGCCGCAAATTGATCGACGATGGCTGGATCGGCGAGCCGATCGGGGCGACTGCCTTCATGATGAGCCACGGTCCCGAAAGCTGGCATCCGAACCCGACCTTCTTCTACCAGCCCGGCGGCGGACCCATGTTCGACATGGGACCGTACTATCTGACGGCGCTCTGCGTGCTGCTTGGTCCGGTGCAGCGGGTGACCGGCTCGGCGCGCGCGTCATTCACAGAGCGTACCGTGACCAGCGAGCACAACTATGGCGCAAAGATTCCGGTCAACACCCCGACGCATGTCGCCGGCGTGCTCGATTTCGCTTCCGGCGCCATTGCGACGATCATCACCAGTTTCGATGTCTGGGGTGCGCAACTGCCGCGCATCGAGATTTACGGTTCACAAGGCACCCTGAGCGTACCTGACCCGAACACCTTTGACGGACCGGTATTGTTGCGCCGCGCAGGGGCGCGCGAGTGGTCGAGCGTGCCGCTGTCGCATGGCTTCACCCGCAACAGTCGCGGTATCGGCGTGGCGGATATGGCAACCGCTATCCGAACCGGCAGACCGCACCGCGCTTCCGGCGAACTGGCGTATCACGTACTCGACATTATGCACGCCATTCACGATGCGTCGCGCGAGGAGCGCCATATTATCCTGCATAGCGCGATGACCCGTCCCAAGCCGCTGCCGCTCGGTCTCGGCGAGCGTGGCGTTGATCTGGAGTGATGCGCCTATGGCTGATGTCGTCTCGATGGGCGAGGTGCTGGTCGAGTTCGTGGCAACGCAACCGAACACGCCACTGGCGCACGTGCCCGGTTTCATCAAAGCGCCCGGCGGAGCGCCTGCCAATGTTGCTGTTGGGTTGCAACGGCTGGGAGTCAGCGCGCGTTTCGTCGGCAAAGTCGGCGACGATCCGTTCGGCGTCTATCTGCGCGATAGCCTGGCGCAGGAAGGGGTGGACACCCGCTTTCTGCGGGTTGACCCCACAGCGCGCACCACGGCGGTGTTTGTGGCGGTATGGGACGATGGACGCAAAGACCTCTGTTTCTACCGCAACCCCGGCGCCGACATGTTGCTTGCGCCAGAAGAGATCGACGAGCAGATCGTCGATGGGGCGCGCTGTTTCCATTTCGGCTCGATCGGATTCATCGACGAACCGTGCGCTTCGGCGCAGCGCCGCGCGCTCGACATCGCTCGCTCACGCGGATTGATGATCACCTACGATCCGAACTATCGCCCGACCCTCTGGCGCGATGCCGATACCGCGCGCGCTGTGATCCAGGACTCGTTCCGCTTCTGTCATCTTGCCAAGATCAGCGAAGAAGAGTGGGAAACGGCGACCGGCGAACGCGACGTTGACGCCGGCATCGCAGCAGTACTGGCAAAAGGCGTCGAACTGCTGGTCGTCAGCCGGGGAGCGCGCGGCGCTATTGCGACGAACGGCGAGTATCGCATCGAGATGACGCCGCCCTCCGTGCCGGTCGTCGAGACAACCGGCGCCGGCGATGGATTCATGGCGGCGATGATCGCACGCCTGTTACCGGAGCGTGAGCGAGCAGGATCACTCGCGCGCGTCGATCCCGGCATTGTGCGTGAGGCGCTGGTCTTCGCCAATGCTGTCGGTGCGCTGACCTGCACCCGACCGGGCGCCATTCCGGCGCTGCCAACGCACGCCGAAGTCGAGCGGTTCCTCCAAAGGTGACCGTCACCTACCCGGCGATCCCCAGCCGCAGCGCATCGGCGCGCAACCCATCGATGACGTGCCCGATGACCTCATCGAGCGGCATGCCGAGCGCCGCGGCGTTGTGGGTAATCTCATCGCGGCTCACGGCGCGCGCAAATGCTTTGTCCTTCATCTTCTTGCGCACTGCCGTCACATCAACCTCAAACACACTCTTCGTCGGGCGCACGAGCGCCACCGCCACCACAAAACTCGACAGCTCATCGACCGCTGCGAGGGTCTTTTCCAGCACGGTCTCGCGCGGCACGCCGCTGTAGTTCGCGTGCGACAGAATAGCGCGGCACACCTCCGGCGACCAGCCGTTCAGTCGCAGGTAGGTCACCCCGACGAACGGGTGCATCTGCAACGGCGGCTCCGTGACCTGCCCGGACAGAATGGCTTCAGAGGCCGCAGTTGTGCTGTCGCCTGGCGGCGGCATCTGTGGATAGCGCTCAAAGTCCATATCGTGCAGCAGACCAATCGCCCGCCACAGGTCGGGATCGGCGCCGTTCAACTGCGCAAAGTGGTGCATCGACGCCGCGACGGCATAGCAGTGCTTGCGCAGTTGTTCGCCCTGCACCCACTCGTGCAGGATCGCAAACGCGCGATCAGTGTACGTCACGTCTCCCTCCGTTCGGATGTATCTGCAGAATCCAGCGTGTGCAATAGCCGCTCGACCGCCTGGCGCAGGGCCGGAACATCGTGTTCGACCGCATTCCAGATTTCATTGAGATCAACGCCCGAGTATTGATGGACCAGAATATTGCGCATGGCGACGATCTGCGCCCACGACGCATATGGATAGGCTTCATGAAAATCCCGTCCGAGTTGCGCTGTTGCTTCGCCGATGATCTGCAGGTGATGCACCATCCAGACCTGGATCAACTCATCCTGATCGAACGCGGCGCGCCCGTGAGCGCGATACTTTTCAATCTGCTCGATCGCAGTAAGTATATCCTGCAAACGCGCACGGGCGTCTCTCATAAAGGCACTGCCTCTGCAAGCACACGGTTACGTAAGCGTGGTTTCAATCCGCGCTCGTTTACCACATCGACCGGGCGCCCCAGCAAGTCCTGCAGATCCAGTAACAATGCCGCGTGATCCAGTAAACTGCGACCTGGATCGAATTCCACCAGAAAGTCAACATCACTCTGTTCATCGGCATCACCGCGCGCCACAGAGCCGAACACGCGCACGTTACGCGCCCCGTGCTTCGCCGCCAGCGCCAGGATGTCAGCGCGTTTCTCTCGCACCAGTTCCGCCAGCGTCAG
>CALGYB010000139.1 GCA_937935075.1 uncultured Roseiflexus sp.
CTGAGCCGGTCGAAGCGACGAAGGCCCGCTCCTCGCTTCGACCGGCTCAGCGCTCCGCGTCGCTCACATCGCTGGGATAGGGTTGACGTGTCATACTGAAATCATACCACGTGTATCTCTGAAGTGCATAACAGGCTCTAACCTCTAGCCCGGAACACTGAGATCGACCTCGAACGTCACCTCGATCTCCGGGTGCAGCGAGGAGCGAACCGAACAATACTTGTTGAGCGCCAGATCGACCGCTCGCTGAACCTTTTCGAGGGTTACGTCAGTCGCAATCACCTGGTAGCACAGGTGGATCCGGCGGTATCGCCATGGCGGATCGGCGTCCTGCTCGCCATCGACAGTGATCGCCAGGCGGTGCAGCGTCGCCCGTTGCTTCTTCAGTATTTCGACCAAATCAACGGCTGAGCACGATGCCAGCGCAATCAGCATCGTTTCCGACGGCTTGACCCCCACGCCGCCGCCGGGGGAAAGAACGATGCTGTGGTTGGTGCTGTCGACGCCGAGAAATGTCCGGTCGTGAATCCATGTGAGTTCGATGTGTGCCATAGTGTCTCCTGTTGGGACCGGTCTCAGACCGGCCCTGACCGTGGCCGACCTCAGACTGGCCCTGACCGGGGCAGGTCTGAGACCTGCCCCTACACCTGTGGTCATGTTTGGGCGCCTATGCCTGAGATGCCACCGGCGCTCTCAACGTTACATTGACTGGTAAACTGCCGTCTCGAACGCCTCGAATAGCGGCAACGACGTCGTATCGGCGAACGGCGTGATCTGCGTCAGGTAGACCCCGCCAATGCCATGCTCGAGGTCAATCCAGAAGTACGAGTTTGCCAGGCCAGCCCATTGTAGACCGCCCGCCGGACGACCGGTTGGCGCAGGCTCGAGATTGATCTGCCAGGTTATCCCCCACCCCTTGGGCAACCCCGGGAAGAATTCGGCATCGTTGGAGAATTGCGGCATTACGCTCTTCATCGGCGTCACCCGCAGATCGCCGATTGCATTCTGGCACATCAGGTGAACCGTTTCGGCGTTGAGCACCCGCACGCCATCAAGTTCACCGTGGTTGAGCACCATCCGAATGAAGCGGGCATAGTCCCCCGCCGTGCCGTACAACCCGCCGCCCCCCATCTCGAACTCCGGGTCCTGTGGGATCTCGAATTCGATCGGCGCCAGCGAACCATCGTCACCGCGCGCGTGGACAGTCGCCAGACGCGCGCGCATGTCGGGACGGATCTTGAAGGCAGTGTCGTTCATCCCGAGCGGACCCAGCAGATGCTCCTGCATGTACTGGCTCAATCGCTTGCCACTGACCGCTTCGACAGCCAGCCCGGCGAAATCGATGTTGATGCCGTACTCCCAGCGTTCGCCCGGATCGAAGAGGAGCGGCGTGCTCAGCGCTGCGATCTTCCCGCTGGCGATGCCAGGCACGCCCATCACTTCCTGGTAGCGCAGAATGTCAGCACTCCAGAACTCGTAGGAAAACCCGGCTGTGTGCGTCAACAACTGGCGCAGCGTGATCGGGCGCGCTGGCGGACGCAGTTTTGGCTTCCCCTCGTCGTCCCATCCCTCCAGTACCTGCGCTTGCGCCAGCATTGGAACCCACTGGCTGGCGGGGGTGTCGAGGTCGAGTTTCCCCTGCTCAACCATCTGCATGGTGCAGGCGCCGGTGATCGCCTTGGTCATCGACGCAATCCAGCAGACCGTATCGACCGTCATCGGCTCGCCGGTCACCAGATTGCGCTTCCCGAACGCCCCTTCGTACACTACCCCCTCGCGGTCTACGACGACTGCCACGACCCCAGGAACATTCCCTCGCTCGGCGGCTGCGCTCAAGAGACTGTCTACACGCTCCTTCAACGACATTGTTGGATCCTTTCTAGATAACCAGGTCTTGCTGCCCTCTCCTCCGACCTTTCAGGCATTACGCTTTTCAAATGTGAGAGGCGCAAGGGCAATGCGACGTCTCGCCCTTGCGCGCATACTGATACTAAGAGCCTATCCGGAAAAGATCGTTGGGTAGGCGAAGGCAATGCCTTCGCCTACCCGGTCGCACTTCAGTCAGCGATTTTTCGGATAGGTGCTAAATCGCGGTCATTTGTACCATACTGCCGGTGCGCACGGCAGGATGCCGGGCCGCTGCGGGCGAAAGCCCTCGCTGAGGACGCAGTTCGACGGCGCTCACCGCATGTGCAAGCCCCGCTGGGGCTGCTGATGCCAAGGCACAGTCTGCGTCCACGACATGCCTGCCGGTGCGCGTTGACCGTTGCGCCTTGCCCAACGAACGCGCGAACATCTTGTCTGACTGAACGCCACCTGGTATGAGGCTTGTAATGGGCAATACAAGAGCGCACCGGAAAAAACCCGCCCCGTAAGCCTTCCCTCGAAGAACATGCCTATGTCACCTGTTCTGTGCCGACCCCATCGGCTGGTGCGGGTTCAGGCGGAGTGACCGGCTCGCTCTTGGGATGCAAAACATGCGGCAGCACCTCGTCCATGTGTTCAACCAGCACGATGTTGAGTTGCTGGCGCGTTTCCTCCGGCAATTCACGCAGGTCAGGCGCATTCGCCTTTGGCAGCAGCACCGTGCGCACGCCAGCACGCTGCGCCGCCAGCAATTTTTCCTTGACCCCGCCAATCGGCAGCACCTTGCCGCGCAGTGTGATTTCGCCGGTCATGGCGACGTGTTTGTGCGCAGGACGTTCGGTCAGTGCTGAGATAAGCGCGCTTGCCATCGTAATGCCGGCGGATGGTCCGTCTTTTGGCACAGCGCCAGCCGGGACGTGGATGTGAATATCGCAGATCTGCGCAAAGTCGGTCGGAATACTCAGCGACCGCGCCCGTGATCGCGCATAGGTCAGCGCAGCGCGCGCCGATTCCTTCATGACATCGCCAAGTTGACCGGTCAACGTCAACTGACCGTTGCCGGGCACGACACTCGCTTCGACAAAGAGCACATCACCGCCGGTTGGCGTCCATGCCAGCCCGGTCACCACACCCACTTCATCTTCGCCAAGCAGCATTTCGCTGCGGAAGCGCGGCGGTCCAAGCAGGTCATCGAGGTCGGGCGCGTCCACCTGCTCCGGCAACGGCTGACCTTCCGCTGCGCGTGTCGCCATTTTGCGATAGATGGCGCCGATCCGTCGCTCCAGGTCGCGCACGCCCGCCTCGTGGGTGTATTCGCGGATGAGGCGCTGGAGCGCCGCTTTAGTAATCGTCGGAGCACGCTCCGCCAGACCCTGCTCGTTCCGCTGGCGCTGGATCAGATAGCGCCGACAGATCTCCAGTTTTTCCATCTCGGTGTAACCGGCGAGTTCCAGCAGTTCCATGCGGTCGAGCAGCGCTGGCGGAATCGTATCGGAACGGTTGGCAGTACAGATGAAAAGCGCACGGCTCAGGTCGAACGGCACATCGAGGTAGCGATCAACAAACGCTGCGTTCTGCTCCGGGTCGAGCACTTCCAGCAACGCAGCCGCCGGATCGCCCTGAAAACCGACACTGAGTTTATCGACTTCATCGAGCATGAAGACCGGGTTGTTGCTGCCGGCGCGGTTGATCCCCTGGATGATACGCCCTGGCAGCGCGCCGATATAGGTGCGGCGATGCCCGCGGATCTCCGCCTCGTCGCGCACGCCGCCAAGCGCCACACGCACAAACTTGCGCCCCAGCGCGCGCGCAATCGAGGCTCCCAGGCTGGTCTTCCCGACGCCGGGAGGACCGACGAAGCAGAGGATGGGACCGCGCGCGCTGCCGCGGGCATCCTGTTCGAGCCGCAGTTTGCGCACCGCCAGATATTCGATGATCCGCTCTTTGATCCGCTCCAGGTCATAGTGATCCTCATCAAGCACCTGGCGCGCCTGACCGAGATCAAGGTTGTCGTCCGTACTGACGTTCCACGGCAGGTCGAGGAGCCAGTCCAGGTAGGTGCGGGCAACGACATACTCGGCGGCGCCGGGAGGCATGCGCTCCAGGCGCGCAATTTCGCGCTCGGCTTCCTTGCGCGCCTCTTCGGGGAGGTTCGCCGCCTCCAGGCGACGGCGCAACTCGGCGATTTCGGCGGCGTGTTCATCAGTTTCGCCCAACTCGCGCTTGATCGCCTCGAGTTGCTGGCGCAGCACATATTCGCGCTGGCTTTTCGACATCTCTTCCTGCGCCTTGCGCCCGATCGTCAGGATTTCGCGCTCGCGTTCGAGGAAACTGAGCACCTGGCGCAAACGTTCCTGTACATCGAGCGTATCGAGCACGAGTTGCTGCTCTTCCGGCTTGAGGTTCAGATTTGCCGCGATCAGGTCCGCCAGCATGCCGGGTTGCGCGGTGTTGGCAGCGACGACTGCCAATTCATCGGGGAGCGTCGGGCTGAGCTGAATGATCTGCTGGAAGGCGGCAAGCGCCGCGCGCGCCAGACCACTGACCTCCATCGACAGCACGGCAGGATCGCGATGAACGGCGACGCGCGCCTGCGGATACGGCTCGGTGACGATCAGTTGCCTGATCTGAATGCGCGCCTGCCCCTGCACCAGAATTTGCACCGCACCGTGCGGCAGTCGCAGCATGCGGATAATCAAGGCCACAGAGCCGGTGCGCGCCAGCGCCAGCGGATCGAACCCCTCACCGGGCTGAGTGCGCATAAAGACGCCGACCATCTTTGTTGCAAGCGCCGCCTCATCGACCAGTTTCACCCATGCGTCGCCGCTGACGACAAGGGGCAGGAACATACCGGGGAACAGCACAACGTTGTTGAGCGGCAGGATCGGCAGCACCTCCGGGATATCGGGCGAGTCCTGGGTTGGTGTTGGAGTGCTCATACCTCACCCTCCCGATGGACACGGACGACGATCTGACGAACGCCGCGACCGGCGAAAGGGAGCCAGATTTCCAGCAAGCCATTGGTGAAACGGGCGCTGGTTCGATCCGGATCGATGGGGCGATCAAAGGGCACTTCAATCTGAAACGCGCCAGAGGCAATTTCCATTCGATGCAGGCGGCGCAGATCGTGGGGCAGGGCAATCTGGCGCACGCCAGCGATGCGCACAAACTGCGGATGCGCTTCGATCTGCACATTCGACGACTCGACGCCGGCCAGTTCGACGACCAGCAGCATCGCCTGTTCGGTCTCGAAGACATTCACAGCTGGCGACCAGGGTCGCATATCAAACGTCGCATACGGCATGCGCGTCCGCAAAATACGAATCGAGGCGTGGGGGTTGTCGTCGAAGATCATGCGCTCCCTCCTACTATGCCATGGATAGGGCAGCAGATTGAAATAAAGCGATAGTCGCGCTGATTCCTGCTCTAGCCCCATTTCCGCAATCGTGTCATACGAGTCCAGAGCGTGCTATTCGCCATATCGGCATGATCGCGCCACATACCAAAGAAAGAGGCATCCTTCGAGCCAGTCAGGGCGTTACGCTCTTCGGGTGACTCCTGGGTATAACGAAGACGCACAAGAGCGATAAAATCCGCTGCTAACCGCTGCGCCTCCGGCGGCAACGCCATCAGGTCGCGCAGCACCTGTTCCTGATTCATCAGGTTCCCTCGCAATCACGGCAAACCTTGGCTCTTTCTGAATTATACCACTGCGCGGGGCGCGACCGGCTGCGGCGCGCGCGGCGGCGGTGACGGTCATCTCCCGCAGGCGGCGGGCGTGATCCGGCGGCGCCCGACCACTGCGCGGGGCGCGACCGGCTGCGGCGCACGCGGCGGCGGTGACGGTCATCTCTCGCAGGCGGCGGGCGTGATCCGGCGGCGACCGACCACTGCGAGGCGCGACCAGCTGCGGCGCACGCGGCGGCGGTGACGGTCATCTGACCAGGTACGCCGCGCGCTGTAACACCGCCAGGTGCTGATCGACGCTCGTCAATCCCATCCCCATAGTGTTGAGGCAAAGATAGCGTGCTCCGAGCGAACGCCAGGCATCGACGTATGCCTGCCAGCGATCTTCCACGACCGAGCGCAGGTTCAACTGCGTCTCAATGCCTATCGTCGATGGATCTCGCCCTGCATCGCGGGCATACCCGGCAAGGCGTTCGAGCGCGGCGCGGGTCGTTTCGTCCGGCGGGCGGAAGGTGATCCAGCCGTCACCGATCCGCGCAACGCGCTTCAGGGTCGCTTCAGCATACCCGCCGATCCAGATCGGGATGGATCGGCGTGGCGGCAGCGGATTGATGCCGGCTGCCTCGATAGTGTGCCAGCGGCCGCGAAAGGTGATGACCTTCTCAGACCAGAGGGCGCGCAGCACGGCGATCTGCTCCTCGCTGCGCATCCCACGATTGTGGAAGTTCTCCCCCAATGCCTGGTATTCCACCTCATTCCAGCCAATGCCGATCCCCAGGCGCAGGCGTCCGCCGCTCAGTACATCGACCTCAGCCGCTTGCTTGGCAACCAGCGCCGTCTGTCGCTGCGGCAGAATGATCACCCCGGTGACCAGGCCAATCGTCGTGGTGATGCCGGCCAGATACCCGAACAGGACGAACGGTTCGTGGAACAACGACTCGCTGGTGTACGGTCCGCTCCAGCCGGGGCGGACCGACGGATCAGCGCCAAGGACATGGTCGTATGCCAGGATGTACCGATAACCGAGCGCCTCAACCGCCTGTGCGTATTCACGGATCGCGCCGGGATCGTCGCCTATTTCCGTTTGGGGGAAGACGACGCCAATGTCGAGCGGTTGGTTCATACGACTCCATTTGCCTCCACTGCGAGCATATGCTATAATCCGCATCAGTGTTCAAGCAAGCAGGGCGCCGATGTTCGCCCTGCTCTCTTTGTGTAGACCGGAGTCAGGCAGCAATGTCACAGCAGATTATAGAAGAGATCGAGCGCCGCTATATGAAGCAGGAGGTTCCCGAGTTCCGCGTCGGCGACACTGTGCGCGTCGGTGTGCGCGTTGTCGAAGGGAACCGCGAGCGCATCCAGGAGTTCGAGGGGGTCGTCATCCGCAAGCGGGGGAGCGGACTCAATGAAAACTTTACCGTGCGGCGCATTGCATCGCACGGGATCGGCGTCGAGCGCACATTCCTCGTCCACGCGCCGCGCGTCGAGAGTATTCAGGTTGTCCGCCGCGGCAAGGTGCGGCGCGCGCGCCTCTTCTACCTGCGCGGTCTCACCGGTAAAGCGGCACGGATCAAAGAGCGGCGCTAAACGCAGCGCCGGCATCCAGGCAGATGACATTCAGCGCCCCTGCTGCACTCTATGTGCGCCTGATACGCTGGGCGTTTGCGCGCTTCTACCAGGAGTTCGCCTGGACTTACGACACCGTGGCCGCGCTGGTGTCGGCAGGTCAGTGGCGCGACTGGACGTTGACGGCGCTGGAGTTTGCACGTGGTGTGACGCTGGAGATTGGCTGCGGCACCGGGCATGTGCAACTGGCGCTGGCACAGCGCCGAACCGGTTTTTTTACCGGTCTGGATCGGTCGCCGCAGATGCTTCGGCTCACCCGGCGTCGTCTGGCGCAAGCCGGGTTTCAGACGCCGCTCGTGCGCGCCGATGCCCACGCCCTTCCCTTCGTCTCTGAGTCATTCGACACGATCATCGCAACCTTTCCGAGCGAGTATATCGCCCAGGATGCAACCATCGCCGAGATCCGGCGCGTGCTTCGCCCTGGCGGAACCGTCGCTGTTGCGTTATGGGCGCGCTTTGCCGACGACTCGCCCTACGCGCGTCTGGTCGATGCCGCATACCGCGTGACGCTCCAGCGATCGCCGCGCCCAGCAACGACGGTATCGAATGCTGCGCTGCACCGCTTTGGCGAACGGTTCGAGCGCGCCGGCATGGACGTTTCGTTCAGAGAAGCGACGACTCCCGGCGGTATCGTGCAGTATGTCCTGGGAATGCGCCGGCTTCCGCAATGAAAGGATGTCACCCGACAGTCGAAGAGGAACGGGCGCTACGCGCCGCCGGGTATCGCGCCATTGCCGGGGTTGACGAAGCCGGACGCGGTTGCTGGGCGGGACCGGTAGTTGCGGCAGCAGTGGTTCTACCGGACGCCGTGATCGATGCGCCGGAGGTGCTCGACGGCGTCGCCGACTCGAAAACGCTGACCCCTGCACAGCGCGCCACCCTTTTTGAACGCATTACGAGCGTGGCAGCGGCGTGGGCAGTCGGAGCAACACCGGCGCACATTATCGACAGCCATGGTATTCTGCCCGCCACGCGCCTGGCGATGCAGGTGGCATTGCTGCGCCTGCCGCATCCCGCCGACGCGCTGCTGATCGATGCAGTGCACCTCGACGGCTGGTCCCTCCCGCAGCGCGTACTGATCAAGGGTGATGCACGCTGTCTGTCGATCGCGGCCGCATCGATCATCGCCAAGGTAACGCGCGACCGCTTCATGGAGACGCTTGGGCGATACTGGCCCGAATACGGCTTTGCAACCCACAAAGGATACGGCACAGCAGCCCACCAACAGGCGCTGTGTCGCTACGGTCCCACACAGCAACACCGGCGGACGTTCCGCCCGCTGTGCGATATGGCGTTCGCCGAGGCCCTGAGCGCCGCATTGGAAGGAGAAGGAGCATAGCCATGAGCCTCAGTCTCAGCGCCGACGAGTATGTCCGGCATCTGCGCCGCGTCGGGTTACGCCCCACCGAGCGCCTGGTCAACAACATTCTGCGCTGTGGCGCTGCCGCCGTCGATCCGTTGATCGACCTGGCAACCAGTATCTCGCTCCTCTACGAAGAACCGCCGGTCGCCTATGCGCCCATCCACGCGCTGCGCCTGCTTGGTGAACTGCGCCCGTTGCGCATGGTCGAGCCGTTGCTGAAGAGCGCCGATATGGAACTCCATGGCATAAGTCCTGCACGCGAAATCTGGCAGTACGACGTGCCGCAAATGATCGGGCGGATCGGCGCGGCGGCGGTGGCGACGCTCTGGGCTTACGTCGATAACCCGGCGTACAGCGTTATTGAGCAGGATGGCGCGCTCCTGGCGCTGGCGTGTGTAACGGTCATCGATGAGGCGATGCGCCAACCGATCATTGCCGAAATGCACCGGCGATTGATGCAGAGCGATAATCGCGCGCTAAATGCAGGGATTGTGCGCGCCATAGCGTATCTCGGTCTCGCCGACATGTATGGCGATATTATGGCGCGCTACCGCGCCGGCGCGGTCGATCAGGAGAGTATGTCGGCTGCTGTTGCACGCCAGATGCTCCTGACGCCCAGGACATCCAGAATAGCCAACGATGCGAAACTCTCATTGTGGGAACGTTACGACCGGCTGGGACCGTTCCCGGAACCGGAAGATGACGACTTCGATGACAACGAGGAGTAATGCCTGTGCGACCGGTTGATAATCTTCATGTTCTTGCCTTTGAACCGCTCACTCCGCCGCGCATCCTGCGCGAGCGCTACCCGATCACCGAAGCCGCTGCACTGACAGTCTACGAAGCCCGTGAAGCAATCAAGCGCATAATACGCCACGAAGACCCGCGTCTGCTGGCGGTCGTCGGTCCCTGTTCGATCCACGATACCGACGCGGCGCTGGAGTATGCTCGACGCCTGGTGCGCCTCGCCATCGAAATGCGTGACCGCATCGTCATCGTGATGCGCGCCTATTTCGAAAAGCCGCGCACCACCGTCGGCTGGCGCGGCCTGATCAACGACCCGCACCTCGATGGTTCGTTCGACATGAACGAGGGATTGCGGCGCGCTCGCGAACTGTTGTTGCATATCAACGATATGGGACTGCCAACCGCTACCGAAATGCTCGACCCGATCAGCCCGCAGTATATCACCGACCTGATCAGCCTGACTGCCATCGGCGCGCGCACCGTTGAGTCGCAGACCCACCGGGCGCTTGCCAGTGGTCTTTCGATGCCGGTCGGCTATAAGAACAGCACCGACGGCAATGTGCAGGTGGCAGTCAACGCCTTTCTGTCGGCGCGCCGGGCGCACTCGTTCCTCGGCATCGACCAGGATGGGCAGAGTTGCGTGGTGCGCACCACCGGCAACCCGGATGGCATGATCATCCTGCGCGGCAGCAGCACAGGACCGAACTACGACGCGGCAACCGTGGCGCGCACCGAGCAGGCGATGGCGGCGGCAGGTTTGCTCCCCGCTATCATGATTGATTGCAGCCACGCCAATGCCGGCAGCGACCATACGCGCCAGCCGCACGTCTGGCGTGAGGCGCTCCTGGAGCACATCGCCAGCAGCAACGCAGTCATTGGCATGATGGTCGAGAGCAACCTGTACGAAGGGAAACAGCCGATCCCCGCCGACCGCTCGCAACTGCGCTATGGCGTATCGGTGACCGACGCCTGCGTTGGTTGGGAAACAACCGAGTCCATGCTGGTCGAGGCGTATGAGACGCTGGGGACTGAAAGCAGGAAGGTTGCAGGTTGAAGGTGGGAAGGTTCCGGCGTGGCAGTTACTCATTCATTCTTATGATACGCCCACCACATTGCAATGATCTGACTCTGCAACGCCATCTCGTCTGTATCAGCCTGGCGCATCATGGCTGCCACTGCCAGATTGCTCATCTCCAGCGCTTCATCTATCGTGGCGCCTGCGCACAGCGCCGTCGCCATGGCGGCTATAGCGCTATCGTTTGCTGCGGTCAGCCGGATCGGCCCGGTTATTGGAACAGGAGGCGCATGGATCATGCCCTGCTCATGAACTCCAAGCATCCCGCGCACACCGAGCGTCACAATCACGGGTTTGCCGGTGCGCTGACGTAGTTGCTCGGCAGCCTGACCCACCAGCGCCAGCGGCGGGTTGCCGCTGTCGTTCGCATAAACGGCACGCACACATTCACGAGCGTCGGTTACGATCATCGCACGCCTGAAAAGCCCAACACGATAGTGCGAGGTTGCCAGAAACCAGACATCCCGGTGACGAGCGGAGAGATCAGCGATCTCCAGACGGAGTCGGCTCGTGACGACGCCGCATTCTTCTTCGGCAATATGATCGACGACGATCACCGCATGAACCTGAGTCACTAATGCCCGCAAACGCTCGATCAGCGCCGTTGTTGTCGAGGGCGCCATAGGAGTGCGAGAGCGGATGTCGAGCCGTTCGAGTTCATACGGCACAGAGGTTGCGCTGGAAATCACCGGCTGGATCGAAGCCGGTGTATACCTGTTGGCAGCAACGACCATTGCGCGTTCGTCGATACCACGCTGACGCAAACTCCGCCTCAGTTCATACCCGTCACCATCATCACCGATCACGCCAAGAGCGGTCACCCCAACGCCGAGTGCGCGCAGGATGACCGCAATGTTCCCCGCTGCGCCGGGAATCATATTCACAGCAGCAACCTGATGAGCAGGAAGTCCCGTCTCTTCTGAGTACTCGACGTGCGCCGGATCGACCTGCAGGCGCCGGTTGAGCACAAAATCGCCCACCACCAGCACGCGGGCATGTGCGCTGCACAACAGAATGTCCTGGAGCCTGCTCTCGTCCATATGTTTCGGGCGTGATCTGAACATAACTCGTGGATCGATCGTAGCACAAATTCAGCCCGACGTATAGAGGCGGACACCAGGTGACTTTCGTCCTGATCGGGAATGATTACCCTTCCCCTTACCCAAACGATATGGTACACTGGTATACAGGATGAGATAATCTTTGCAGGCTGGAAGGCACGATCATGATAGGACAGGCAGTGCGATTGTTGCGCGTTATTATCGGCTGGATCTGCATCATCGGCGGTCTGATCCTTTCGATTTCACCAATTCCATTTGGGTTCATTATTGTCATTGCAGGGATTATCCTGATTGGTCCGCGTGATCGCAGTCTGCGCACAATACGTGCGTTGTGGAACCGTGCCATCCGCGGTCTGGCTTCGTCGTCCGTGCCATTCGTGTCTGCGCTGGCGCGGCGCATTATCATCTTTCAGTCGTCGGTTGAGCAACGTATGCATCAGTGGATGGCGACGCGCTCGACCTCACGTGTTGCATCGCGGCGCGTCGCCGCTGAAGAATAGCGCTCAGCGCCTGCGTCTCAGCCAGTACCACGCCGAGGGCCATGTGGTCTCACACACGTGAGTAACTCCGTATTCAATGCGCTCGACTTCAAAGTCGGGCGCAAATAATTGTTCTACCTCTCCTTTTGCAATCCAGCGCGGCGGCTCGCTCGATGTTTCATCGTGCAAATGCGCAAAGAGCAGATACAGGCCGCCAGGGCGCGTCAGGCGCGCGACTTCGCCGGCATAGGCGCGGAGTTCTTCTGCGGTCATTCCATGCATGCAACCGACATCGAGAACAAGATCATACGGTTCACGCAAAAAGCGCAGGTCGGTGACCGATGCGGCAAAGAGGCGCACCCTGTCGGTCACCCCTGCGCGTCGGATGCGTTCTTCGGCTCGTATAATCGCTTCAGGGACGAAATCGACGCCATCAACAGACCATCCACGCGCTGCGAGATAGACGCAGGCGCGCCCTGTGCCACATCCCAGGTCGAGCGCCCGCCCCGGCGGAAGAACGTCGGCAACCGCAATGACTTCTGGCGGCGGCAGGTCTGCATCCCAGGGAATCTCGCCGTCACGGTAGCGCTGCTGGAATCGCTGGAAGCGCGTTGTCGGGTCGGTCATGCATCTGCTCCCTTCCTTGTTCCGTCCTATAATCAGGGTACAGGCGTGACTTGTCAGGCGGCAGTCCGCTGCACTGCCCGACGCGAAACCGTCGGGCGGATCGCACGAAGAGCGCTGCCGCGCCCTCGCCCTGGCATGGACACATGCCCGGAACCAGCCCCGCTGACGCGGGGCTGCGTGCACTCAGCGCGGGCGCCGTCTCTCAGGAACACGGTGGTTCCTGTCCATGCATGGCTGCACCCCCCTGACACGTATCTGTTCACGCTCTTCCTGGGAGCGCAGGCGTTATGTGTGGACCCCGGAGCGGCGGGGCGTCGTGCGTGGGCGCTTGCTGAGGCCATTCCGCCGCTGCTCCTTTTCGGGGCTGCCGCCGAACCTCCGTTTTGGGCGACCGGCGGCATCGTTTCCCCCAACCGTGAACAGGTACCATGACACAGGGTTTTCGCTCGTGCCAGTCGATGCGCTATAATAGCACCAGAAGCGATCTGTCGCCTTTGTGAGCCTGTATGAATGACGAGTCTGCCCTGATCGACGGGCTGCGCCGGCGCGATCCGCAGGCATTTGCGACCTTCTTCGAGAGGTATGCCGACCGCGTGTACCGTCTGGCGTATGGTATCGTTGGTAATGAGGCCGACGCCGAAGAAGCGGTGCAGGCAACATTCATTTCGGCGCTGGAAGCCATTGACCGTTTTGAGCAGCATGCTCGCCTTGGCACCTGGCTCTACCGCATCGCTTACAACCACGCCCTCATGATCCTGCGCCGACGACGACCCGAAGAGTCCCTGCCCGACGAGGACGCCGCACTGCCAATGCCATCGGCGCTGACCGACTGGAGCACGCTGCCGGAGGATCGTCTGCTCAGCCGTGAGGCGCAGGAGATCCTGCGAAACGCGATTGCAGCACTGCCGACCACCCTGCGCGCTGCATTTGTCTGCCGCGACATCGAAGGTCTTTCGACCACTGACTGTGCGCAGATCATCGGCATCAGCGAGGGGGCGCTGAAGGTGCGCCTCCATCGCGCGCGCCTGGCGCTCCGCGAGCGCGTCAGTGAATACTTCGGCGAATGGGTGGCGTCGAACGATGACTGAATGCCGGGAACCACGACTATGACGTGTGAAGAACTGATCGCGTATCTGTCGAGTTATATCGACCACGAGATGGACGCCGCCCTGGTCGCCGAGGTGCAGGAACACATTGCACACTGCCGTAATTGCCGCGTCGTTCTCGACACAACCCAACGCCTGATCGTACTCGTCCACGATGAAGGACAACGTACCATTCCTGCCGGTCAGCGCCGCGCGCTGTTCGAACGCCTGCATCGGGCATTTCTCAATCGCCCGCAGACATGGGACGATAGCAATGCTCAGGCATCTGAAGGCAACACTGTGTAACATCCATGGATGGGTTTGCATCTGAGTCATGAAAGCCGTGCCATGCCCGGACCAACTATCGACCTGACGATCTATGAGAATGAGGAGGCGTTGCTGACCGGGTTGCGTCGCCGTGATCCCGATGCGTGCGCATGTCTGATCAAACGGTTTGCGCCGCTGGTCTATGCGCAGGCGATGCGGCTGCTCGGCGATGCCGATGAAGCCGAAGGAGTGTTGCAACAAACCTTCATCAAGGCATGCGACAAACTTGACACCTACGAAGGACGCAGCGGGCTGGGCAGCTGGCTCTACCGCATTGCCACCAACGAGGCGCTTATGCATTTGCGGCAGCGCTCACCGCGCGTTGATCTCGACGACGTTGCTGAGACAATCCAGACAGACGAGATGCCACAGCGCCTGACGCCGTGGACGTTCGATCCGGCGACAGCAGCGCTGAACAGCGAACTGCGCACGGTGCTGGAACAGGCGCTGGCATCGCTTCCCGAAACGCTGCGTGTCGTCTTTGTGTTACGTGATATTCAGGGGCTGAGCGCCAAAGAAACCGCCGCTGCGCTTGGTCTGGGTGAAAGCGCCGTCAAGGTGCGGCTGCACCGCGCACGGCTGCGCTTGCGGGAATTACTTTCCGCATATATGCAGGAACATTGAGCGCCGACGACTCTGGCGCGTGGAGGTCGGCTATGGACACGCATCATCACTTGCGTGACAACCCCGAACAGTGCCGTGACATTCTGGCGCAACTGAACGACTATCTCGACGGCGAACTTGCCGAGGCGCTTTGCCGTGAATTGGAACAACACCTTGCGGAATGCCCCGACTGCCGGACAGTCTACGACACGTTGAGCCACACCATTCATATCTATCGCGCATTGCGCGACACGCCCGCCGAATTGCCGCAGGAAGTCGAAGAGCGCTTGATCCGCCGCATCACGATTTCGCTGAACGCGGGTTGAACCCCGTTGGCGATGTGGAAGGAAGCGCCGCGTCCATCTGAAAGGAAGGAGAACGACCTATGATCCGGGACATCGAGGCATTTCGGGCGTCACTGAGCAGCAATGCGCCTCCACCCGGTCTCAGCGGCGCGTTGCAGGCGCTGTGGCACGATGCCCGCGGCGACTGGCATGCTGCGCATCGCGCTGCGCAGGAGGACGACAGCATCGACGGCGCCTGGGTGCATGCCTATCTGCACCGCAAAGAAGGCGACTTGGCGAATGCGGGATACTGGTATCGCCAGGCGGGCCGACCGGTCGCCAGCGGGTCGCTCGACGCCGAATGGGAGCAGATCGCGCGGGTATTGCTGCTGTCGGAGGAGTGATCAGGAAGGCGCGAGCCATCCGCGCACCCGTCAGGCGAGGTGATGTGCGCCTGCCCGCGTCTTCAAAGCGTGCGCAGGACAAAGATCTTCGCCTTGCGTTCCTCTTGCCTCTCGTCTCGCACCTCACACCTAGAAATACCTGCTCAGATTCTCGAAAATCTGACCAATGTCGCCGGTATCGCCCTGAACCAGGATGGTGCGCGAGAATGTGGCGATCCGTTGCAGGGCGTCGGTATCGGCATCGGCGCCATACGCCACCGGAAAGATACTGATACCCGACTCCTCGAATGCCAGGCGCACCTGTTCGAGCGTCGCGCGGCTGGCGTTGTCCTGTCCATCTGAGAGCAGCACAATGGCGCGTATCCGATCATCCTCAAGCGGCGGCAGGGTATCGAACACGTTCCTGCCATCAATCAGCGCATCGTACAATGCCGTCTTACCCTGAGCCAGCATCGTGGCAATGGCGTCGTCGAGCTGGATGCGCACATCAGATAGCGGCGCCGGCGGCACGACCACACGTGAGTCGGTTGAGAAAACAATCAGACCGACGCGATCGTCCGGCAGAATGCGGCTCAGAAAGGTTCCAAGCCCGGCTTTTGCCGCCTCCAGTTTTTCGCCTTCCATCGAGCCGGAAACATCAACAACGATCAGAATATCAGCACGTTTGCGGTTGAGTGACCAGGCATTCTTGGCAGCGACAATGACCTCGGCCGACGGTACGGGCAGCACACTCTGCACTCCCTGCGGCTGCACGCCATACGCCAGACTGATCGGGTCTGCCAGAGGCACATTCACATTTGCCGGGCGGAACCCATAACTCATCGCCAGACGCTGACTCTCGTTGGTCAGCAAGAAATCATAGAACTGCTCGGCAGCGCGCTGTTCTTGATCCGAGGCGCTCGCCATGATGATGAACGGATTGTCGTGCCAGAAAGTTCCCTCACGCGGGTAGATCGCCACCAGCGGCGTTGGCGGGTTTTTGTTCTTGTTGAAGTCGATCAGCGTAATCTCTTCCATTGGAAACGCCGAGATGTAGCCCATTCCGAATTTCCGCATGTTCTCGCTGAAGACGAGGGTGTTGTAGCCGTAATGCTTGATGCCCTGCCCCAATTTGCGGATGAACTCCTGGCTCTCCGGCTTCTGAACATCGGCGACGGTCAGGTCGCGCTGTTTTCCGGTTGCGGCATAGAACTCCGCCAGCAGCGTCGATAGCGCCGTCGTGCTGATCTCCGGGTCGGTGTGCCCCCAGCTGAAGCGCCCCCACTCAGGATGCCCATAGGCGCCCCATCCCTGCGGGTTCTCGATCAGCGCCAGCATGTCCGACCAGCCGATCGGTTTGTCGGGCCAACCCATTGCCTCCGCCATCGGGCGCCACATCGAAATGACCACCGGCGTCAAAACCAACTGCTGATTCGACGCTGCCACATTTGGGTTGCCGCTCTCGTACTTCAAGACCTCCAGCCAGGTGGAAGCCGAAGGCGACCAGACGGTAGTCTGCAATCGCCCATTTCGGATCTCGGTGCGCGCCTCACCGCTCGACTTGTTAATACCTTCGACCATAATCGGGCGTCCCTCAACCTGTGTGCGTGAACGGTTGAAGGCGGCGATGCGATCCTTCAGCCAGTCGTCCTTTTCAGGGCTGTAGGTGATGGTGATCGTGATCGCATTGGAGGGCGCGTCACCTCCTCTTCCACCGATCAGATCGCCGCATGCTGAGGCAACTAATCCGACAATAATCAGGAGAATGAGTGATGTGCAGGATCGCATCATTTCTTCCTTGTCATGTAAAAATTCTTACGCGCGCGGGCGGGTCACCCACCCGCCCCGACAACCAGCGCGCGGGCGGGTCACTGACCCGCCGCGACGATCAATCAATCCCGCAGCGTGCCTCTGCCCGTTGTTACACTGCTCCGCTGCGTGCCAGGGCGGTATCGAGCACCGACTGGAAGGCGTCCATGTCCGATTTGAGATCCGCCAGGCGGCGCGCAACCTGGCTGGTGGTGCTGTCGGCGCTGGCGGCGTCGGCAGTGCGCAGACGCACCGTCTCTGCTAACACATTGTCAAGGCTGGCGTTGATATTCTGCAATTGCGCGCTGATACGCCCAATGTAGGTGTCCAGGTCGCGCACATTCTCGATCTTTTCCAGCCGCGCCCGGCGCGTCTCCGCCAACTGCGACAGGGTATACGGGTCCTGCGTCGCGCGCATCTGCTGATCGATGGATGCAACATCCTGCTCGAGTTTACGGCGATCGACAGACGCCAGGTAGCGCTCAATGATCTGCCCTTTGTCCGCCAGGATGTACGCCTCCTCAACCAGTTCGCGCCCCTGATCGGCGATGGGCAGCAGCAGGCGCGCCAGCGGGCCGCCGGACTGCGCGGCGCTGCGGGCAATCTCCTGCTGAGTGCGCTCGATGGCTTCGATCTGCGCACGGAATGTGGGGCTGGCGAGGCGTGGACGCGGCGTCGGCGGCGGGCGGCGCGCCGCATCGATCAGCACCGGATCGCGCATACCGAAGAAGACCATGAGCACATACGCCAGCACTCCGAGCGGGAGCAGCCAGATTGTGACAGTCAAACCGGCGACGAGTGCGACGATCAGGACGATGATTGCCAGCGACTGGCGCGCCGCCAGCAAAAGAGTTGTCGTGTTCATACAGACGCCCTCATCTCAGAAGAATGTTGCAATGTCCTGGTAGATACGCTCGATGCTGCCACGCTCGCCGGGCTTGCCAACGTAACTCTTCGCTCCCGTAGCGCCAGCGATCTCGTTCAGCAAGTTTACATCGGCATCGCCACCGAATGCAACCGTGAACACTTTGATACTGTACCCTTCCTGGTCTTGTCTGAGCAGACCGAGCACGTCTTGAGCCGAGCGCTGGCTTCTGTTGTCCAGCCCATCGGTCAAAACGACAACTGCACGAATACGCTGTCCAGGCGGAGTGGCATTCAGTTCCTGGTACGCTTCGAGCACCGTATCGAGCAGGCGCGTCCCGCCACGCGGCGTCAGTCCGCCAATCCGGTTGAGCACCTCGGCGCGCTTGGGACCAATCGGCGAGACCGGTGTCAGCACCGTTGCCTGATCGCTGAAAATCGTCAGCCCGAACCCATCGTCGTCTTCCAACTGCTCGACCAGGATGCGCAGCGCCGCCTTTGCCTGCTCCAGCCGCCCTTCGTCTTCCATACTCCCGGATACGTCGAGCACCGCCATGACATCGACCCGCTTTTTGTTCTGCACCCAGACGCTGCGGATGGCGTTCAGCACATCGGGGCGCGGCACTTCGAGCAAGGTCTGAGGCTGCTGCGGATCGACGCCATTCTCCGGCGTGATCGGCGCGCCGACCGTTACATCGGTGCTGCTGGGCCGGTAGCCGTAGCGCAACGCCAATTCCTGCTGCGGACGGTCGAGCAGATAGCGGAGAAAGACATTCGCCGCCTCGCGTTGCTCATCGGTCACCCACGGCGCATTCAGGATCGCATAGGGATGGTCAGTCCAGAACGTGCCTTCCTTCGGATAAATGGCAACGACCGGGAGAGAGACGTAGGGATAGCGATCACGATTGTAGGCTTCGATCACCAGATTTTCGTACAGCACCGCCGCCGAGAGGTATCCTGGTCCCCGGTTGAACATCTGGTCGGCGAAAAAGCCGGTGCTTTCGCCGTAGTGAATGACGCCGCTCTCGATATTCCGCATGAACTCCGCCGTTTTTGGATTCTGCACATCGGCGACGGTCAAGCCACGGGTTTTTTCGGCGGCGGCATAACTGATCGCAATAATCGTCGCTACCCCGCTGTTCGAATAATCAGGATGGGTGTGACCGAACTGCAACGGACCCCACTCCGGTCTGCCGAAGTCCGCCCAGGTTTTGCCGCTTGCCGACAGTTCGGCGATGTCGGACCAGCCGAGCGGTTTGTTGGGCCAGCCGAGCGCTTCCGCCATCGGCTTCCACATAGCGATGACAACCGGGCTGAGCACCAGGAGCGGCGCATTTTCATCGACGAGCGTTGCGCCATTGTTGCGTTTGCCCCATTCATCGTTGGCGACCGGCAGCAGAATCTTGCTCGCCGGACTCCAGACGGTCGGCTGGATGGCGCCGCTCAGAATCTGGTTCATCGAGTCGGTTGAACCCATTGGCGTCGCCACCACTTGAATGGATGCTCCGCTCGCCGTTTTCTGCCCGGCAGCGTTGAATTGTCGAACCGCCTCTTCGAGCCATGCGCGCTTTTCGCTGCCGTAGGCAATGCTGACTTCGACAGTAGCGCCTCCCAGGAACCCTCCTCCGCCGCCGGCGCCGCACGCTGCCAGCAGCGGCGTCAACAGAACCAGGATCAGAAGCCATCGGAAAGGATAATGCACTGAAGTTCTCCTCTCATCTCCAAAGACGGGAGCATTCGGATGTGTATGGCGCCGGCGACCAGAGCGGAAGCCTGTGGCGCAAACGAATGCTCGCGCACCTTGCTGCACCTTCCCGCCTTCAACCTTTTCCTTCCTGCAAGCCGAAGACGTTGCGGGCCAACGTCTCTACCCACATTGATGGTCTGTTGTTCTCTACCGATTGATCTGACGGCGCCACAGATCGAGCAACGTTGTCACCACATCAGCCGACGGGGTTTCAACCGACGGCGGAGTTTCCTTCTGTGCGCCATAGGCGCGGTATCTGTTGAGCGGGTTGGCGGGATCATCCGTCAATACAGGAACTGCTATATTTGCCGGACGGAATCCATACTGCTTGAATGCAATCTCCTGGATTGGCGGCGACAGCAGAAAATCGCGAAACGTCTCCGCCGCCTGACGTTGCTCCGGCGTCACCCAGGGGGTGTTCAGAATGGCATAGGGATGGTCGCTAAACATTGTCGCCGGCGGATAGTAGATGCGGATGTCGCCCCAGCGCCGCTGCGCGGCTTCGATGTTTTCGAGCGCCAGGTTCTCGTAGACAAGCACGATGTCGTATTTGCTGGGACCAAACTGCACCATACTGGTCATGAAGGTGCCGGTGCTGTCGCCAAATTCAAGCACTGCCATCTCAATCTCGCGCATCCATCGCTGAAATCCGGGATCGGTGATGTCGGCGCTCGTCAACCCCTTGCTCTTTTCGTGGTAGCCATACGCCATCAGGATCAGCGCCTGGGGACCACTGTTCGAGGTCAGCGGCGAGGTATGCCCGAATTTCACGAATCCCCACGATTTCGCTTTCTCATACTCCTGCGATCCGGGAGCGAAGCCATTCGCTTGGGCGACGCCAACCCATCCTTCCTCGTTCGACAGCGCGTCGTGCAGGTTCTGCCAGAAACTGTCGGGACCTTTGGGCCAAAGCACTTCGGCGCGCTCCTTCCAGGCAACGGCCACCAGCGGCGTCAGCGCCAACTCGCGACGATCAATGATGAATGGTGGGCTGCCGGGGTTAAACGCCGCCCAGTCAGCCTTAGCGACTTCGACCCACATACTGCTCGCCGGGCTGATGACGGTCGGCTGCCCGTCGTTGCCGAACTCCTGTCGCGCAGCGCGCAGCGAAAGTTCACGGGAACCAATGCCGCGCAGCACGATCTGGATCGGGCGGTTGCCGACGCGCGGGTTGGTTGCGGCAAACCGCTGTGCGGCGTCTTCAAGCCAGAGTTTCTTTTCGGTGCCATACCAGATGGTAACGACGACCGGCTCCTGCGCCGGACCGATGGGAAGCGGAAAGGGCGCGTAACCGACAGGACCGATGAACGCGGTGGCAAGCAACGCCAGCAGGCAGATCAGCAGATAGCCTATACCAATGGCGCGCGTGACTGATTGCATATGCTACCCCTACTCCTAATACAGCATTATACAGCATTCTGCTCCTCAGTCTACTCTATTCTCATTAAGGGTGAGTTATCAACTCGTTGACGATTTGGTTGCAGCACTGAATCTACGAAACGGGAGGGGGAAGGTTGCAGGATGGGAGAAGTGAGAACCAAGAACCAATGCGCGATTATTTACAATATTGCCGAGGCGCTGCGGGCGAACGCCCTCGCTGAGAACGCATTTCGACTATGCTCACTGCATGCGGTTCGACGGCGCTCATCGCACGTGCAAGCCCCTCTGGGGCTACTGATGCCAGGGCGCAGTCATGCGTCCACGACCGCCAACGCGCGGTGTGGATCGTTACGCCGTGCGAACCTGGCGCCCGAACATCAGGTCTGACTGACCGCAAGTTATGGTCGAGATGCACACGGAGGCGCAAAGGCGCAGAGAGAAATGAGCCTTTGCGCCGCTGTGCCTTTGTGCGAGGCACAATGCTGATACCAATGCGCGGTCATTTGTACGATCATGAGTCCACTGCAAAAAGGCTTCACCACCAAGGACACGAAGCGCACGAAGGCGAACAAACATGAAGCGCATTTCCTTTGTGTCTCTTTGTGACCTTCGTGGTTAC
>CALGYB010000140.1 GCA_937935075.1 uncultured Roseiflexus sp.
TGTCGTTCCCTTTGCCATTGGTCAGATCGATAAACTCGCCCCAGATATCGGAGAACGCCTCGTTAATGGCGCCGGACTGATAGTAGTAGAACAAGCGCGATGCGCGATCAGTGACACCGTGGGTCATTTCGTGCGCCACAACGTCGTCTACCACAAATCCCTCTCCGTACACCATCTGCGCACCGTTCCAGAACGCATTCGGGTAGGGACAGGGAACGGACATCGAAGTTGGACAGTAACGGGTCGTTGAGATGAGCGCCATACCGGCGTTATCAATACTGTCGCGCTGGTGTCGTGACAAGTAGAAATCGTAGGTGTCGCCAGTGTACTCATAGGCCAAGTCTACATCGGCGATATTGCTGGCGCTGCCTCCCTCAGTGCGACGCCGATTTGCGGGGTTCTGCAACTGATCGCCCCGCACATTGTTATTATCGTATACCAAGCGGTTGCGCGCAGTATCAATCTGGTTGAAGTGCAGCGCAACGATGCCAGTGCGTGCATCGACCAGCACAAGTTCGCGGATCGGCAGCAACTCAACCGGCGTCACCTCCATGCGCCACACCAGATGGTTCAAGTGCAGACCCGGGCCTCCCAGGATCGCAGGATTGTAAATCCACAACTCCGGCTCGCTCGCTATCAGTGCGTCAAGGCTCAGTTTGTAATCTTTTGCGACTTTCGCCAGCGCACGTTGCCGGGCGGCATCGGCGTCGATCATTGGGGTTGTATCCATCTTGATGTCAGGCGCCACTTCGCCATTGACCGACACGATGTGCTGACGGGCATTCGTCTGCACGATGATCTCGCCTCCCAGAACTGGAACGCCCTGATACACCTGCTGGAAACGAACAAACGATCGTCCGCGCTCATCCGTCTCGCTGGTCATAACAGCCAATTCGCGCGCCTGATCGCGCAACCCGAACAACGAACCGCATGCCGAGAGATAGGCGCGTGCTGCGGCTTCCGGCGTCGCACCCGCAGGGAGCGCGATCGGCAGCCGGATAGGTGCGTCCGCTGCACTACCGACAAAGTTCACGTGACCGGTTTCCTTGTGCACATCAACGGTCGCACTGCCATTTCCGAGACATGTCGTCTGCAACGCCGCCTGCGGAACCGGCGCCGGAGGCGCTGCGGCGTCAGCGGACCATTTGCCGAGGAACGGCAGCAGAATCAGAGCGATGAGTACAGGTGCGATGCGGATCACGAGACGCTTCCAGGGTGCAGTGTTCGTCGGCACACTAACATCCTCTCTTTCTCCAAACGGTTACCATGATACTAATGTGTGGTCATTCGTACGATACTGCTGGGACGCTGCGGGCTAAAGCCCTCGCTGAGGACTCGGTTCGACCATGCTCACCGCAAGTGAAAGCCCCACCGGGGCTGCTGATGCCAGGGCACGGGCGTCCACGACTGCCGGTGCGCGTTGTGGATCGTTGCGCCGTGAGTGCCGGGCGCTCGAACATCCTGTCTGACTGACCGCAAGTTAGGATGAATAACCGAGACGTTGCGACGATCACCATCTGCGAGTCGCTCTCATACATAGGGGGCAGCGCGTCTCCAGAGCGAACCGGCAACGCGCAGACTTGCCCAAACTTCTGATTGCTCGTGTGCATATTGAAGCCATCGAGGTTATTGGCTCCGGCTGAGAGCCGTTTCCTGTAACGCCGCCAGTTTATTAATCAACAGCGATAGGTCCGATTGGTCAAGGTTAAGGTCGGTCAACTCCGCAGTGACCGTTTCGTTACCCCGATGAATAGTGATGTCGTAATGCAGGCAATCACGACAATTTGAAAACCGAGGAAGCAGCGGCGGTGATTGAGCGCGCGCCACCCATCCGTTTATCGCTTCGAGGTCTGTTGTGGATATCTGGATCTCCGATTGCCTGCCAGTTCGCTGATCGCTTACACGCAGCAATCCATCGTCAGACAGTTCGACCGATCGAATAATTCCTGCAAAACCGCCGGACATAGTGAAGCGTATGCGCCAGGTCGCGGATGTGACGGGTTCTGGGGAAGGCGGTAAAGATGGTATCGGAGAGGAGGGCAACGTAGATATGGCTGAAACTGTCGGTAATGGAGATGGCGACAGAGCCGTGCCGGGACTGGCGGTTGATTGAGGCGATATGGCGGATTTGCCAGCGCATGCTATCAAAATGGTCATTAAGATAAATATAAAGAAATGTTTTTGCTTCATAGATCGCCTTTTTCGTTCTGAAGATCCTGAAATGTGGAACCAGCATACAAGCACAATAATATTATAGATTGGTGGGCATGGAGTGTGATGTTGAGAGATAACAACAATTTGCCACTTTCACACAACGAATAATTCCTTAACAACTTTGGGCGCCGATGATTACAAAGAATTCACTTTACATAGTGCAACTGAGATAACCCCGTAATCAAAATATCTTCCCTCTTACTACGACACTCGCATATAGTGCATATCGCAAACAGGAAACAGCGCGAGCAACCGAAGCGTAACACGGCTGCATCCGTGCTGTCACCCTTGGGAGCGCAGGCGGCTCGCCCCGGGAGCGCAGGCGGCTCGCCTGAATCGGTGTCCGGGGGCAATGCCCGCACTCCCAGAAGAAGCGTGAACCGTGTACTCAGACCCTGACAATACGATCACTCACAGGAGAAGAGCCATGCGCATACTGCTGATCACAACCTTGCTCATCGTCACACTCCTTCCACCCACGCCAGTACGCGCCGCCGGCGTCGTCGGCGATGGGACGCCGGGAAGTTGCACCCGCGATGCGTTGGCGGCAGCCCTGGCAAGCGGCGGCGAGATCCGTTTCAACTGCGGCAGCGCGCCGGTGACGATTCCGGTCACAGCGACGCTCGACATCCGCACAGCGGCAATTATCGATGGCGGCGGTCTCGTGACCCTCGACGGGCAGGGAACCACCCGTATTATGTATGTCAATAAACTCAGCGCCGGTACGAAACTGACGCTCCGAAACATGACGCTGACGAATGGAAAATCGAGCGGGTTCGAGCCATCGTTCGGCGGCTGCATCTATTCCCGTCACAGCGTTGTCGAGATCGACAACGTCGTGTTCAGCGACTGTCGGGCAGGGAATGGCGCTGCACTCTATGTGTATGGCGGCGCGCTAACGATTGATCGGAGCGCATTCGACCGTAATCAGGCGAGTGATGGCGGCGCCATCTATGCGCTTCAGGGCGGGCGTGTGGTGGTGCGCAACTCATCGTTCATCGCCAATACCGCCACCGGCGACGGCGGCGCACTGGTGATGGATAATTCGCCTCTCGAAGTGTCCAACTCACGGTTTGAGGAGAATAAGGCGCTGGGAACGCAATCTCAGCCGAATACCGGTTTGGGCGGAGCGATCTATGGGAACAATGCCGGTGCAACCATAACGATTGCAGGCAGTCAATTTCGCCAAAACTACGCAAAATTGCAGGGCGGTGCAGTGTTCGCCGATTACAATGCGCCCCTCACCATCACAAACAGCAGTTTCAGCAACAATCGATCAGACTCGCAAGGCGGAGCAGTCGGAACCTGGAAAACGCAGGCGTCACTGTCGGTCTGCACTTTTACCGGCAACTCCTCCGGCGGCGGCGGCGGCGCGATTTTGAGCGGCGAAGCCACGACCATGTCCGTCAACCGTAGCGTTTTCACCCAAAACATTGCCGGACGTGATGGCGGCGCACTCTACAATTACACCGGACCGCTGACGGTCAACGACTCACACTTCGACGCTAACCGCGCCGGAACGGACGGCAGAGGCGACACCCGTGGCGGCGCCATCGTTAATTACCGTGCGCCGATGACGATCAACTCCAGCTCGTTCACCGGCAATAGTGTCGAGGGAAGCAACGGGTTCGGCGGCGCAATCGGCAATGCCGGCAGCGCGACCATCATCAACAGCACCCTGTACGACAACTCAGCAGAATATGGCGGAGCCATCTACGGCCTCCGCGACACACGCATAGTCAATACGACTATTGTGCGCAACCGGGGGACGAACGGCGCGAACCTGAATTGGGAACAAACCACCACGATGACGCTCAAAAATACGCTGATTGTGCACAGCGGCGGCGGGCGCAGTTGCCGTCGCGCCGTGTCCACCGATGAAGGCGGTAATTTGCAAGAGGGCGACACCAACTGCTTCCCCGGTCAGCCGGCGGTGTCCCTGGGGCTGGGCGCTCCTGCGATGCACGGAGGACCAACACTCACTATCGCGCTGCCTCCCGGCAGCCCGGCCATCGACGCCGGACGCGACTGTCCGCCTTTCGATCAACGCGGGTTCCCGCGCGTCGGCGCATGCGACAGCGGGTCCTTCGAGTTCGGCAGCGCAGCGCCAGATCTGCGCGAAGCGGCATTTCTGCCATTCGTCTCACGCTGAGGCAACAGCACCTTTCACTCGCGCTGCTTCTCCGCTTCGCCCGCCTGCGCCGCACGCGACTGATCGACGGCAGCCTTCGTTGTGCTGATATGGGGACGTTTTGCCGAATACATCACCCGGAAGGCGTCTCCTTCCTGCAGACGATCGTACTCTGAGGGGAAGACCGCTTCATTTTTCTGATAGGTCTTTCCCGAAGCATCACGATACTCATAGACCAGCCGATGCCGATTGCCCAGGCTGGCTAAGCTTCGATACTTGCGCACAACCAGCGCGTCTGTCTCCACGCCATCCGCCAGGATTTCCTGGAAGTGATACATGCGCTGAATGAAGCCAAATGCCATTAATCCGACAATGATGAGAGGAAGGGCGCAAAACAGGAGAATGAACAGCACTTCGCCACGCATCGCATGTTCCTTTCATCATTGTTGCAACTGCGCCGCCAGATCCGCAGGCGTGGTCACTGGCAACTGGCAGGCATAGTTCTGGCACACATAGGCCGTCGCCTTGCCGTCGATCGGTCCGCGCCCCGCGAGCAACGGCGACGGAATGCGCGGCGGGTTCTCACCAGGGCGCGCCAGCACGATCACCCGGTTCGGCAGAAACGGTTTCAACGCGACCGCCGCCAGCGCGCGCGTATCATCGGACTCTGGATCGCCAAGCAACGCAATTTCACGCGGCTGGCTCAATGCAAATTCGGCAGCCGCCAGGTAGCGCCCAAAACCGGTCGGATAACGCTCCATAAAGGGAACCATCGCACCGAGTACGGTCAGCGCCCGCTTGCGATAGCGCGGCTCATCGAAGATCAGCGCCAGCCGCAGGAGCAGATCGGCAGCAGCCGAACCGCCGCTTGGCGTCGCATTATCGCCCGTGTCCCGCGGACGAATGACCAGTTGTTCGTGATGCGACCCGGTATCGTAGAACCCGCCAATGCTGTCATCCCAGAAGCGCTCCAGCAGCGCATCCGCCAGTGCACGCGCTTCCAGCAGCCAGCGTGAATCGAACGTCGCCTCATACAGCGCCAGCAATCCATCCGCCAGCAGCGCATAGTCCTCCAGGAACGCAGGGGTCGGGTTGGCGACGCCTTGACGCCAGGAACGCAGCAGTTCGCCGTCGGCGCGGCGCAATTCACGCAGAATGAACTCTGCGCAACGCACTGCCGCCGTTCGATACTCCTCACGATCCAATACAACTGAACCAAGCGCAAACGCGCGCAGTGCCATCCCATTCCAGGCAGTCAACACTTTATCATCGAGATCCGGCTTCGGACGACGCTGACGCACCTCGAACAGCACCCGGCGACCACGTTCGGCGATGGCTTCCACGCGCTCGACCGGCATGCCCATCACGCGCGCCGCTTCTGCGGAGGAACGTCGCACATGGAGAATATTCTTGCCCTCAAAATTGCCACGCTCCGTCACCCCATACAGCGCCGCAAAAACAGTTGCATCCGCACCGAGCGCCTCCCGGATCTCGGCAGGCGTCCAGACGAAAAACGCTCCCTCATGCTTGTGCGTTGCATCCGGCGTCGGCAGTGAGTCGGCATCCTGCGTGCTGAAGAACCCGCCGTCTGGATGCTGCATCTCGCGCAGCATATACTCCAGCGTTTCCCCGGCGATGCGGCGATAGAATGTGTTGCCGGTCGCCTGAAACGCCTCCAGATACACCCGCGCCAGCAGCGCATTGTCGTACAGCATTTTCTCGAAGTGTGGCACGAGCCATTGCGCATCGACGCTGTACCGGTGGAAGCCGCCACCAATCTGATCGTACATGCCGCCTTCCGCCATTGCCCGCAGCGTCTTCTCCAGCATCTCCATCCCTCTGCCGGTGCGCACTGCATAGCGGAGCAAGAACTCCAGCGTCATCGGCTGCGGAAACTTGGGCGCATCTCCAAAACCGCCATGTGCCGGGTCGAACGACCGCTGCAAACCCACGAATGCAGCATCAAGCACCGCAGGCGTGAGCATGCCGCCAGGCATCTGCATGCTGGCTGCTGCCCGCATCCGATCAACCAGATCACGCCCACGCGCCAGCAGGTCATCGCGGCGGGTCGCATATGCCTCGGCGACCGAGCGCAGGACACGTCGGAACGATGGCATCTGCCAGCGATCTTCGGGTGGAAAGTAGGTTCCTGCAAAGAACGGCGCGCCATCAGGCGTCAGAAAGACCGTCATCGGCCACCCGCCGCTGCCGGTCAGCGCCTGCACTGCCGTCATATAAATAGAGTCGACATCCGGCCGCTCCTCACGATCGACTTTCACATTGACGAAATACTGGTTCATCAACGCGGCAGTCTCGTCGTCCTCGAACGACTCGTGCTCCATCACGTGGCACCAGTGGCACGCCGCATATCCTACACTGAGCAGAATGGGCTTATCCTCCGCCTTTGCGCGCGCAAACGCCTCCTCACCCCACGGATGCCAGTCAACCGGGTTATACGCATGCTGCAACAGGTATGGACTCGTCTCGTTGATCAGGCGATTCGGACGCCTGGTTCGCTCACTATTCGCCATGCTCGCTCACTCCCTCACACCAACGACTGTCAGAAACTCATACCAGTCTCAAGTCTACCACAACTTCACGCAAATCCACAGGTTCTGTCACACCATTGTCAACTCCACAGCGCCGATCCCCCGTGCTATACTCAACCTGTCACCTGGGAAGATCGGAAATGTGCGTATCCGTATGTTCCCGGAGGAGGAAAGCAATGCAATCGCTCGAAACCTGGCTTGGTGCGCGTGGTTATATACTGGCGCAAACGCTCGACCGGCAACGCGACGTGATTTGTGAGCAGGTCACGCGCAAACTGGCGACCAGCTACCCCGATCTCTGTCCCAACCTGCCGGCGGAAGACCCCGAACTCTCACAGCAGATGATGTTCCAGCAAACACCACATCGTTTCCACACCATGCTGCTGGCGGCGCTCCGCTTTGGAACGCTGGCGATCATTGAGCGAGAATATCGCTGGCTCTGGGGGATTGTGCAGCGTTTTGGCGTCGAGCGTTCTCACTTACTGCAACAGGTGCAGTGGTACTTCGAAGCCGCAAAGTCATGCGCTTCGCTTTCGCTCGAAGATCGCGCCTGGCTCAGCGTGCTCGAATCAGCCATTGAACAGATCATTGTGAACGTGACCGCCACCCCGCGGCAACAACCATCTTATCCTCGTATGGTTGCGCATCCAGTGTGATCAGGGTGGTTTTCGCAGCGAAAGCCTCATAAGCATTCCCCTGGAAAGGCCACACATATATGCGCATGTCATCGCTGTTCGGGCGTACCCTGCGCGAAACGCCCGCCGATATCGAGCATCCGTCATTGCGCCTGATGATACGCGCAGGGCTGGCTCGCCTTTCCGCAGGCGCCATGGTGTTCCTGACCATCGGTGCGCGCGCCATGCACCGCCTCGAGACGATTGTGCGCGAGGAACTGATAGGCATCGGCGCGCAGGAAATCCACCTGCCGCACTTCCGGACGACCTCCTCTCCAGATCGCGCACCGAACGGTCCTTTACCCGACTCTTCAACCCTGCACTGCACGGATCAATCCGGGCGATCCCTGATATTCGCTCCTACGGACGCAACCATCATCGCCAGCCTTGCCGCCGGCGAGATTGCCTCATATCGTCAACTGCCTGCGCTGTTGTATCACATACACCCTGTCTATTGCGGAAACAGCCGCTCATCGTGGTTGCGAGAAAGCGTCGCGCTCACCGTTTACGCACTCAGCAGCAGCGCCGCTGAATTGGAAGAGACGGGCGCTCGAGTGCATAGCGCCTTCGAGCGCCTATTCCGCCGCTGCGACATTCACCTCATATCGGCGGAAGCAGGCGCCAGTGAAGAAAGCGGTGGCGCCGCACGCGCATATATCGCCATCTCGAAGTATGGCGATACCGATGTCATCATGTGCGATTCATGCGGCTATGCTGCCGTTCAGGAAGCGGCACGGACGACAATCGGCAACGCGACCACAGCATCAATGGCAGGAGATGAAACGGATCCGGCGGAAGAAATCGCCACCCCGAACTGCACCACCATTGCCGATCTGGCACGTTTTTGCGGCATCCCCGAGTCGGCGACCGCCAAAGCGGTTTTCTTCAATTCGCCCGAACGCGGGCTGATCTTCGCGGTTATCCGCGGCGATCGCGACATCAACATACAGAAACTCCGCATCGCCGCCGGCGTCTCGACCCTCACGCCAGCGCGTCCCGAAGAGATCAATGCAATCGGCGCAGTTGCCGGATACGCCTCACCGGTCGGGTTACAGAGGCGCACGTCCGACCGGCTCCTCATCGTTGCCGATCCATCGGTGACGACCGGATCACCGCTGATCGCGGGCGCCAACCGTCACGGCTACCACCTGCGCAACGTCGTATACGGGCGCGACTGGCGCGCTGACCTTGTGGCAGACATTGCCCTCGTGTGTGCTGGAGATCCCTGCCCCCACTGCGGTAATTCTCTCCTGCAAACAACCGGACTCACTAACGGCGGCATCGTGCACTACGACACTCGCACCTCTGGAGCGACATTTCTCGATCAAGAAGGGCACACACGCCCGATTGCGATCGCCTCTTTCAGAATCGATCTCGAACGAATGCTCCTGACGGCTATTGAACAGCATTGCGATCAGTCAGGAATCGTCTGGACGCCAGAAACGACGCCCTTCGACATTCATCTGATCCGTCTCGGCAAACACGACGCAACACGCCAATCCGCCGACGCGCTCTATGATGAACTCATGGCGGCAGGGATCGCCGTTCTGTACGATGACCGCGATGACACCGCCGGCGTCAAGTTCAACGACGCCGACCTCATTGGCTTGCCGCTCCGCCTGGTCATCGGCGATCGCTTTCTATCTGACGGCCTGGTGGAAATCAAACAACGCGCAACTGGCGTCATAACCAAAACACCACGACACGAGATTGTCGCGGAAGTGCAGAAAGTGCGAGCGCCGCCGGGCGAATGATGAGTATAAGAACCAAGAACCAATACCAGGTGACGGTCAGTCAGACAAGATGGTCGCGCCTGGTTCGCAAGGCGTAACGAACCACAACACGCGCTGTCAGTCGTGGGCGCAGACTGCGCAGTGGCATCAGCAGCCCCGGAGGGGCTTTCATGTCCTCAGCGAGGGCTTCAGCCCGCAGCGCCCCGCGCAGTATTGCACGAATGACCGCGTATTCGTATCAGCTATACAGCCGGCGCCGTTGTACGCAAAGCCAAGTAGACACGCGGCGTCATCCCGCCGGTTCGCACCCGCACGACATTCATGAGCATCCAGAGACCGGCATATTGCTCGAACACCCGTTCGATCAGGCGCACCTCGTGGGTCAGCAGACACATCCTGGCGCCGGGCGCCGCCACCCGCGCAGCTTCGGTGATCAGGCGGGGATAGAGCGTTTCGTTATCACGATGTGAACCGATCAACTGGCCAAACGGCAGATCGGCGCAGAGCACATCAACAGAGCCGCTCTCAAGAGACAACGATGTAGCGTCCCACTGCTCAAGTCGCACTGCTTTTGCGAACCCTGCCGCCTCCAGATTGCGTTGCGCACACCGCAGCGCCTCCTGATCCAGATCGCAACCAATTGCTCGCCGCGCCGGGGCGAGGAACAACCGCTCGATCAAGAGCGTTCCAGAGCCACAGGCAAGATTGAGCACGCAATCAGTCGCAGCGGGTTGTGTCATTCGCATCATGGCAGACGCAAGCGTCGCATTGAGCGATCCGGGCCAGTTGCACACCCGCCATTCACGGGTTGCGAGAGGGCGCGGCGACAATCGCACGAGCACCTCCCAGCCATGATGTGATGCCGCGCGACGCAGGCGAATCAGGAGATCACCCCCATCCGACGCCGCAGTCAGACCTGTATGATGCGCGAGGGTCTCTCTAAGCCGGGTCAGAACCGACGAGTCTTCGCCGGCTGCACTCAGTCGCAGCGTGTGATACTGTTCAGGCCGACCCAGAGAACGCACCATATCCAGTGTTCTGAGCAAGCGCGTGAAGTGTTGATGCCCCAGTAATGCGCGCGGGCGCGGCACATCAAAGGTGACGACCAGATACGCTGCCAAAACGGAGCGCAACCGGAGCAGTGATCGCAGTTCACCGGCATACAACATCCGTATTCTGGCCGGGTGCAGTACCGCCGAGGAGCAGAGGCGACCGAAGCGTTCGCGTATCTCATCGAGCGCATATGTCTCCAAGCCTTCAAGCACATCACATTCAATATCGAACATAAGCGACATTTCTGACGGTAGAAATAAAAAAGTACAGGCGTGTACTTCATTGTACACGCCTGTACTATCCGGTATGTGGTAGCGGCGGGTGGATTCGAACCACCGACCTTCGGGTTATGAGCCCGACGAGCTGCCACTGCTCCACGCCGCGTTGATTCGGCGCACGGACCTACTCTCCCGGCGGGCGTCCCGCCAGTACCATCGGCGCTGCCGCGT
>CALGYB010000141.1 GCA_937935075.1 uncultured Roseiflexus sp.
TGTGTCCCTTTGTGACCTTCGTGGTTGCCACAAAGGACACGAAGCGCACGAAGGTGAAAAAGCATTTCCTTTGTGTCCCTTTGTGACCTTCGTGGTTGCCACAAAGGACACGAAGCGCACGAAGGTGAATAACAATGAAAAGCAATTTCCTTTGTGTCCCTTTGTGACCTTCGTGGTTGCCACAAAGGACACGAAGCGCACGAAGGTGAATAACAATGAAAAGCAATTTCCTTTGTGTCCCTTTGTGACCTTCGTGGTTGCTTTTTGCAGTGAAGTCAAGTATTCAAAAACCATTACTGCCGGTGAGCGCAGCAGGATGCTGGACCACTGCGGGCGAACGCCCTCGCTGAGGACGCAGTTCGACCATGCTCACCGCACGTGCAAGCCCCGCCGGGGCGGCTGATGCCACTGCGCGGTCACGCGTCCACGACACGGACTGCTAATGCACGTTGACTGGCGCTCTTTGCCAACCGGGACTCGAACGTCTTGTCGGACTGACCGCACGTGAGTATGAGAACATCATCCGGCATTGCCCGGTGCAGCCCGCGCAGGCGGGCCTGGCGCCCGTCACCTGCGGCTTCCGCCGCCGGGCGGACGGAGGTTGCGCATGTCAACTGCGGTCTACGACACGCCTGCCAGGGCGCGTGGACCGGTGCGCCTTGCCCAATGAACGCGCGAACATCTTGTTCTGACCGACCGCAATGATGAGAACCGAAGGGCTGGAGGCAGGGATCAGGAACGCCTTCCAATCCCTTTTCAACGCTTCGCCGTTGCCACGGCGCTCCCTCCAAATAACCTGTGCCTTTGCGCCTTTGTGTAATCGAAACGTTCAACGTTCAACCTTCCACATCCCCATCGGAACCAGCCCCCCCTCGCGCCAGATTCCTTCGACCTGCACCATACCGTAGCGCACGGCGCCACCCGGCGTCGTTGTCAGGCGCGACAGCAGTGCGGCATCGCGCAGGGGCGCGCGCAGTTTTACCTGGCGCGCCTGCGGCGCCGGCGCACCGCCAGGACCAAGCGCCTCGACGAGGACGGCTTCGTTCTGGTTAGCGATCAGCGCACCGGTCACCCGCACCGCCTGACCGTTCGCCGGAGTCGTCGCCAGCAACGCAACCGTCGCCTCCTGCCAGGGAAGCGGCGTGATCGTCTGGGACCGCAGTTGATACCCGAAGGCGCCGTCCGGTCCAAAGGCGCCAGGACCTTCGAGCGCCCCGGTCACGGCCACCGCCAGGTAGCGCGAGTCGCCAGCCGGTTGCGCACGGGACGCGAGGCTGTCGATGGCGTCGCCTGGGACGAGCCACACCTGGCGCGCTGGCGGATCGGTGGGCGCGGGGGCGCCGCCGCTGCTGAAACTCAGCCCGGCGACCAGACGCGCGCCGCCGGCATCGACCAGCAGGTAGGCAGCAATTGGTGATGACCGGTAGGACGCATCCAGGGCTGCATCGAGCGGAGTGAACGTCGGCGCAGACACGGGCGTTGCCGCCGGCGCACCGCCACTGCACGCCGTCAGAATTGCAAGACATGTGCAGATGATGAACAATCGCTGCATAGGACACTATCGTACCATGAAAGTCTCAGACAGGGGAATGATAGGTTTTGACAGTTTTCATGGCGTGTTTGAACGGATCCGCCTGCTATACTCGCCCGTAGTAGCAGGCAGAACTGTTAAGAATTTCACAGGAGAGATATATCAACTATGGCAACACGCAACTCGCGGATCAGCGGGTTCTACCAGCTCAGCCCACTCGAACGCCTCGATGTCGTGCGGTCGTTCGATGGGCTCAACGACGAAGACCTGCGCCGGCTCCACGGCGGCAATGGCGCCCTGACGGTTGAGCGCGCCGACAAGATGATCGAGAATGTGATCGGCACATTCAACCTGCCGCTCGGCATTGCGACCAACTTCCTGATCAATGGGCGCGATGTGCTGATTCCAATGGTCGTCGAAGAGCCGTCGATCGTCGCAGGCGCCAGTTATGCAGCGAAACTGGTGCGCGACGGGGGCGGCTTCCAGGCGAGTTCGACCTTACCGCTCATGATCGGCCAGGTGCAACTGGTGCACGTTGCCGACCCACATCGCGCGCACCACGATATTCTGGCGCGGCGTGAGGCGATCCTGGCGCTTGCCAATCGCCAGAGCAGCAGCCTGGTAGCCCTTGGCGGCGGCGCAAAGGATATCGAAGTGCGCTTCTTCGAGAGCAGCCCGATGGGTCCGATGCTGGTCGTTCATCTGATCATCGACTGCCGCGACGCGATGGGCGCTAATGCGATCAATACCATGGCGGAAGCAGTTGCGCCACTGCTCGAAGAGATCAGCGGCGGCAAAGCGTATCTGCGCATTCTCTCGAACCTGAGCGACCGACGGCTGGCGCGGGCGCGGGCGATTGTGCCGGCGAAATCGCTGGCGCGCGATGGTCTGAGCGGCGAAGAGGTCGTTGAAGGCATCCTGTGGGCGTATGCGTTCGCCGCAGTTGACCCGTATCGCGCAACGACGCACAACAAGGGCATCCTGAACGGTATCGACCCGGTGCTGATTGCCACCGGCAACGATTGGCGCGCTGTTGAGGCTGGCGCGCATGCCTATGCCGCGCGCAGCGGTCGGTACACGTCGCTGTCGCACTGGGAGCGTGATGCGCAGGGGAATCTCGTCGGTACGCTCGAAATGCCGCTCGCGGTAGGCATCGTCGGTGGAGCGACGAAGGTGCACCCGGCGGCGCAGGCGGCGCTCAAGCTGCTCGGCGTCACCCACGCGCACGAATTGGCGGAAATCTGCGTCTGCGCCGGGCTGGCGTCGAACCTGGCGGCAATGCGCGCCCTGGCAACCGAGGGGATTCAGCGCGGGCATATGAGCCTGCATGCGCGCCAGATCGCCATGGCTGCCGGAGCACAGGGCGCCGAGGTGGATATCATTGCGACGCGCATGGTGCAGGAGCGGCAGATCAAACCGGCGCGCGCCGCAGCGCTGTTGGCGGAACTGCACACGCACGGCGCTGACGTCGATACCGCTCCTGCTCTGGCAGAAGCAATCTAGAGCCTGTCTGAAAACCGTCACGTCAAACAATTACCGGGAGGAGAACCCGGAACGCTGCATCCGCCGTTGTGATGCAATCCTGTGTGTACAGGCGCGCGGCGCGCGTTCCGCGTTCTCCTTTCTGTTGCCTTCGGAAGAGGAGCACGTATGATGATGAAGCCTGAACGACCTGTGGGCATTGTCGGGTATGGCGCCTACATCCCGCGCTTCCGCATTGCAGCGCGCGAGATTGCCCGCATCTGGGACGGCGCCGGAGGAACGCCGGTCGACTCGAAGAGCGTACCCGGTCCCGACGAAGATACGATCACCATGTCTATCGAGGCGGCACGCAACGCGCTGGCGCGAGCGCACGTTGCACCCGACCGTCTCTCGGCGGTGTGGGTCGGCAGCGAGAGCCATCCCTACTCGGTCAAACCATCCGGCACACTGGTCGCCGAGGCGCTCGGCGCGACGCCGTGGGTCAGCGCCGCAGACTGGGAGTTCGCCTGCAAAGCCGGCTCTGAGGCGTTGACGGCCGCCATGGGCATGGTGGGGAGCGGCATGGCGCAGTATGTGCTGGCAATCGGCGCCGATACGGCGCAGGGCCGCCCCGGCGATGCGCTGGAGTATACCGCTGCGGCCGGCGCGGCGGCGCTGTTGATCGGTCCGGCGGCAGAAGCCGTGGCAGTCATCGAGGGAACAACCTCGTATGTCACCGACACACCAGACTTCTTCCGCCGCGCTGATACGGCATACCCGGTGCACGGGCACCGTTTCACCGGTGAGCCTGCCTACTTCGGCGCATCGCGCGGCGCTGCCGAGAGGCTGCTGCACGACCTTGGCGCGAAGCCGTCGGATTTCGCTTACGCGGTGTTCCATCAGCCGAACACCCGCTTCCCGCAGACCGTCGCCCGTCAACTCGGGTTTACGCCACAGCAAATCGCACCGGGGCTGCTGTCGCCGAAGATCGGCAACGCCTACTCGGCGGCAGCGCTCCTCGGCTTGTGCGCTATTCTCGATGTGGCAAAGCCGGGCGATACGATTTTTGTCACGACCTACGGTTCCGGCGCAGGGTCGGACGCCTATGCGCTGCGCGTAACCGATGCCCTGCCGGAGCGCCGCGAGCGCGCGCCGCTGACGGCTGCGTACCTGGCGCGTGAAGCGTTCGTCGATTATGCCGTGTATGCCAAATGGCGCGGCAAACTGGTGATGGAGTAGAGCCATGCGACATGTCTATATCATTGGAACCGGAGCGACACCGGTTGGCGAACACTGGGATCGCAGCGCTGCATCGCTCGCAGTCGAAGCGCTCAATAGCGCTCTGGGAACTATTCCGGCAGCACGTCTCGGCGCGCTCTACGTCGCCAGTGCATTGAGCGCATCCCTGCACGCGCAAAGCCAGATCGGCGCACTGATCGCCACGGCTGCCGGCATACCCGGCATCGAAGCCGTCACGATCGAGGCAGGCGGGGCATCAGGCGGCGTGGCATTGCGCCAGGCGTGCATGGCAGTCGCATCGGGCGCCGTCGATCTGGCAGCAGTCGTTGGCGTCGAAAAAGTGACCGACGTGCTCGATGCGCGCCGTGAAGCCGCCTTAGCGCTGGCGACCGATGCCGATTGGGAAGCGATCCACGGCGTTACGCTGACGGCGCTCTGGGCGCTGCTCATGCGCCGGTATATGCACGAGTACGGATACGCCGCCGACGATTTTGCGCCATTCCCGATCAACGCGCATGCCAACGGGGTCGCTAACCCGCACGCGATGTACCGCTTCGCCATCACCGCCGACAAGGTGCGCGGTGCGCCGATGGTCGCCGAACCGCTCGGCTTGCTCGATTGCTCGACCGCAGCCGATGGCGCCGCCGCCGTGGTGATCGCCAGCGAAGGGCTGGCGCGCGAACTCTGCGCGCATCCGGTGCGCATCGCCGGGTCTGCGGTTGCGACCGACACCCTGGCGTTGCACAGCCGTTCCAATCCGCTGTGGCTGGCAGCGGCGGCGCAGACGACAACGACAGCGCTGCGGTCGGCACATCTGACGCACGGCGACGTGCAGGTTTTCGATGTGACCGATCCACACGGCATCGCTGCCGCGCTGGCGCTGGAGTCGAGCGGGTTTGCCGAACGCGGAACAGCAGTGGCGCTGGCGCGCGAAGGCGCCATCACCCCGAAGGGGCGACTGCCGCTGGCGACCGGCGGCGGGTGCAAGGCGCGCGGCGATACGGTTGGCGCCAACGGCGTCTATCAGATTGTCGAACTGGTGGCGCAGTTGCGCGGGCAGGCCGGCGTCGCGCAGGTAGACGGCGCACGGGTGGCGCTGGCGCAGTGCATGGGCGGAATCGGCGCGACGGTGGCAACCCACATTCTGACACTCGACTGAGGTGGAGGTTCAACATGGATCTGGCAAAACACTGGCGTCTGCGCCATGCGCGGTATCGTCTGGAAGGACAGCGCAACCGGCTTACCGGCGAGGTGCGCTTCCCGCCAGCGCCGCCGCATCCGGGCGAGGCGGAGGAGATATGGGAGCCATACGTCCTGAGCGGGCGGGGGCGCGTCTACTCATTCAGCATCGTGCGGCAGCCGCCGGAGGGGTTTGAGGATCAGCCGCCCTACCTGGTGGCGCTCGTGCGCCTCGATGAAGGACCAATGGTGACCGCGCAATTGACCGATTGCGATCTCGACCAGGCAGCCATCGATATGCCGGTCGAAATGGTCACCCGCCGCCTGCGCGATTTGGGACCGACGGGGCTGATTGTGTACGGATACAAGTTCCGTCCGATGGTGCAACGGTGACAGTTCTCCGAGAAGGGCTGGCATGAATATGCGCGTGCCAGCCCTTTCTACCGCTTCTCCTTTGAAGCGGACGCAATGCCCGCGCTCCCAGGAGAAGTGTGAACAGTTGCAACCGCACTACACGCCACTGACCAGACGCCGCGCAAGCGACTGCAACCCACGATGTTGCAGCGCCTTCACCGCGCCCTCGGAACGTCCAAGACGTGAAGCAACCTCCTGGATCGATAGATCTGCCAGGAACCGCAGAGAGATCACCTGCCGCTGATCGTCGGTGAGATCGCACAGGTGACGCCGGAGTTCTTCGCAGTCGAGGCGCATCACAACATCGTGATCGGGTCCCTCACAGGCGCCGCTCCAACTCTCCAGGGGGACGGTTTGCCGCAGACGGCTCCGGCGAATCACATCGACGGTGCGGTCGCGCGCGATACGGTAGAGCCAGGCGGAAAGGGGCCAGCCACGATCTTCGTAGCGGTCGAGACTCTCGAACGCGCGCAGAAATACTTCCGCCTGAAGATCCTCGGCAAGGTCCGGGTCTCCTACGCGAAAGTAGATGTAACGGTAGAGCGGTTGTGCATAGCGATCATAAATCTGCGCAAACGCCGCCTGATCGCCGTGCTGGGCGCGTTTGATCAACTCGCTGTCGGGAAGCGTGAGATCGGCATCTTCTGGAGGAACGTGCATGAGCGTGTTTCCTGCGTATCGTGCGTCGCTGCGCATCTGCTCGTCACCGGTTCGAGTATAGCAAACAGGCGCTACCAATTCGTAACCGGCGTCACCTTAAGCCGTGAAAGCGGGTATAATAAGGATCGAAAGGAGCGGCAGCCATGGATTTTACAAATGAGCGCCGCGCCATGATCGATCTTCTCATTCGACGTGGCGTCAGCGATCGGCGAGTGCTCGACGCAATGGCGCAGACGCCGCGTCATTTGTTTGTTCCAGCCCACGAACGCGCTCACGCCTACAGCGATCAGGCGCTGCCGATTGGTGAAGGACAGACCATTTCGCAACCGTACATGGTTGCGCTGATGCTCGAGGCGCTCCAACTTGCTCCGACTGATCGCGTCCTCGAAATCGGCGCCGGTTCTGGATACGCTGCCGCCATACTCAGTCAGATCGTTGCGAAAGTTCACACGATCGAATGCCGTGAAGCGTTGGCAACCAGCGCAGCCGCGCTGCTGCGCACACTCGGCTATGAGAATGTCACCGTCCACGTCGGTGATGGCACCCAGGGACTGCCGGACTACGCGCCGTTCGACGCCATTCTGGTCTCGGCGGCATCACCCTGGGTGCCGGCCCCGCTGCGTGAGCAACTGGCATCTTCCGGGCGCCTGGTGATCCCGGTCGGCGGCAGGCAGGCGCAGATTCTGTTGCGGCTGCGCCGTGAAGGCGATACGCTGCGCACCGAGCGGCTGTGTGATGTGCGCTTCGTCCCGCTCATCGGCGGGCATGCCTGGACAACGGAACGATTCCCGGAACGCTGAACTGGATGGAGTCACTATGTTTTCGACGCCTGATGAAGGCATTTTTGCGGGACGCAGCAACGACACGGTCGAGTTACTCAAAGCATGGGCAGGCACCACCGTCGCCTACGCCGTCTTTCAAACCGGCGCCACGAACCTGGCAAGCGTCCGGTTCCTGACGAATCTCTTCATTGCAGCCGTGGTGTGTGGGCTGGGGTTTGTGCTCCACGAACTGGCGCACCGGATCGTCGCGCGGCGCTTTGGCGCGGAGGCGCACTTCGTCGCCAATATGCAGATGCTGGCTATCTCGATCGTCGTTGCGTTCCTGCCGCTCGGTCTGTTCTTTGCCGCCCCCGGCGCCGTCTGGCATCGCGGCTATCTGACGCCGCGCCAGAGCGGGCTGATTGCACTGGCGGGACCGGCGACCAACATGGCGCTTGCAGCGCTGTTCCTCATTGCAGCGCCGGTTGCGTTTCTCGCCGGTTTGCGCGATACCTGGGTCGTTCAACTCTTCTACACCGGCGTTGCCCTGAATGCCTGGCTTGGACTGTTCAATATGATCCCTGCCGGACCATTCGATGGCGCAAAAGTGCTGGCGTGGAGTCCGGTTGTCTTCGGTGTCACCGCAGGTATCGGCATTCTGCTGGCATTTGTGCTCCCTGGCAATCTTCTGAATATCTGGCTCTTTGTCCTGAGGCTGTTTGGCGGCTAGTATGACAACGAGACGTGTCATTCCGAGCGCACCGAGGAATCTGAAGCGTGTGCGTTGGAAGCCCCCGCGCCGTGCTCGAGGCGACTCGCGGTGGTCGGCATCAGGATGCGCGTGCACGGTGAAGCCTCGTTGTCGTACCAGCACTGCCGGGCGGAGGACCGCCATTGGGTTTCTGCGGGCGTCAGCCCGCTTCCAAGCGCTGTGCGCCGCAGGCAAACCTGCACTTTAGCACATTAGAGGAGGATTCATGCGAACGCCACTTCTCGCAGGCAACTGGAAGATGTACAAAACAACCGGTGAGGCGCGTGAGCTGGTCGAAGGATTACTGCACGGCCTTGGCGATGTCAGCGATCGCAAGGTGCTGGTCTGCCCGCCGTTTACGGCGCTGCAAACGGTGCGCGATCTGGTTCAGGGCACGCCAATCGCATTAGGCGCGCAGGATGTCTACATTGAGCCGCAGGGAGCGTTTACCGGCGCCATTTCGCCGGTGATGCTGCGTGATCTGGGATGCACGTATGTGATTGTCGGGCACAGTGAGCGCCGCGCCATTTTTGGCGAAGGGGACGAACTGATCGGTAAGAAGGTGCGTGCCGCGCTGGCGCACGACCTCACGCCGATCCTGTGCGTTGGCGAAACCAAACCGCAACGCGACGCTGGTCAGGCGGAAACGATCGTGGTGGCGCAGGTGCGCGCTGCGCTCGCCGGAATGACGCCTGAGCAGATTGGTCGCATCGTTATCGCATATGAGCCGGTCTGGGCAATCGGCACCGGCGACACCGCCACCCCAACCGACGCTCAGGCGATGCACGAAACGATCCGGCGCATCCTCGGCGACATGGCAGGACCCGACGTGGCAGCGACCATCAACATCCTGTACGGCGGCAGCGTCAAGCCGGACAATATCGACGATCTGATGGCGCAGCCCGACATCGATGGCGCACTGGTCGGCGGCGCCTCGCTCAAGGCGGATAGTTTCCTGCGCATTGTTCATTTCCTCTCGCCGCAGTGATGACGTGTGAGGAGTTGAAGATTGGCGAAGCAGCGCAGCGTAAGGGCGGGTTTGAAACCCGCCCTTATGCTGCTCGACGCCAGGAAGATCGGTCAGCAGAGCAATGGGCGCCATGTCATGTCATACAGTGCGCGATGCATCACCCAGATCATTCGCCAGCCGGCGCAACAGTGAGAGGGGAACCGGCTTGGTCAGGAAGTGATCAACCCCCAATCTCTGGGCTGCTTCCTGTAACTCTGGGGAATAGTATGCCGTAATAAGAATAATGCGAGCTGGAAGAGCGCGCTGGCGCACGTGTGCGATCAGCGCCAACCCGTTTGCCGACGGCATATTGTAATCGGTAATGATCAGGTCAGCGGTATGCTGATCAAGCCACTCCAGCGCCTCCGATACCGACGCAGCCGTGGCAATTTCACGCTCATCGTTGGTCCGCAATGCTTGCGTGAGCATGAGTCGCTGATTGGCTTCATCATCGACGATAAGAATGGTGTGTTGCGCCATCATGAATGCCTGCTCGTCGCTGGTGCGGCAGCGCCGCCTGTACGTGATGAATCATACCCGCTCCATTGCAAGTCGTGGCACACAAGATGTGATCGAAATGTTGGCGTATCTGTAACAGATAACTGCGTAGGCGCAACTTCTCGCCAATTCATTCGTTGTATACTGTGAAACAAACAATCGATCATGAAGAAGACGACCATAGACACGATGCACGGAGGTTCACGAGGGTTCTCAGTCACGGCTCATTTACCATCCGGTAGGATTTGTGGTACCATGGTAATGCACTTCCATATCATCGAGTGTACGCCTCGAAGCGTACAATAGATTCCTATCGACGCAAGCAAGCGTCACAGCCGCGAATGTCATTTGCGGACAAAGCGAGGGTTCGACACTATGGGAAAACTGATTGAGACTTCCGATCACGACCTCCCGCTCGCCATTCTGGGAGAACTGGTGATCATGCCGCACATGACGGTGCCGCTGCAGGTGGGGCAGGGGAAGTCGTATCGTGCCATGGAACAGGCGTGGGAAAATGATCATCTTGTATTGTTGATTTTTGTATCCGAAAGCGAAATCGAGACATATAAGAGCAGCCAGCCGCAGCAGTTGCCGCCGGTCGGCGTGATCGCGCGTCTCGATGAGTTCGTCAAACTGCCCGATGGCACGGCGCGCATCATTCTGGAGGGCATCAGTCGCGCCCTGGTGCAGACGATGCTGCAAAGCGAGCCGTTCTACCGGGTGCGCTGCCACGCGATCAGCGATCCCGAACCAAAGGGCATTGAGATTGAGGCCCTGATGGATTCGGTCAAGCAACAGATTGATGAGTTCGTCGATCATCTCGGCGAAGTGCCACAGGATGCCGTCGCCTTTGTGCATCGCATCGATAAGCCAGGGCACCTGGCGGATATTGTTACGTGGGCGCCGGCCTTCGAGTTCGATGAACGGCTTGATATTCTCAATGAACTCGATCCGGTCGAGCGATTGCGCCGTGCGCATCGCCTGCTTGCCCGGCAACTCGAATTGCTCAAACTGCGCCAGAAGATCCAGCAGGATACCAAAGAAGTGCTGGACCAGAGCCAGCGCGAGTACTTCCTGCGTGAACAGATGCGCGTCATTCGCCGCGAACTCGGTGAAGACGATGATATTGATGACCCCATTGATGAGTTGAAGCGCAAGATTGCCCAGCTCGACGCGCCCGACTATGTCAAAGAGCAGGCGATGCACGAACTCAAGCGTCTGGCGCAGCAGGGCATGAATAGCCCGGAAGCGGGCGTTATTCGCACCTATCTCGACTGGATCCTGAATCTGCCGTGGGCAGAGGAGGAACTGCCCGAAATCAGCCTGCACGAGGCGCAAAAGGTGCTCGATGAGGATCACTACGGCCTCGAAAAGGTCAAGGAGCGTATCCTGGAGTACCTGGCGGTGCGCAAACTGGCGGGCAATCGGATGCGTTCGCCGATCCTGTGCTTCGTGGGTCCGCCTGGCGTCGGCAAGACGTCGCTCGGACGTTCGATTGCGCGTGCGCTTGGACGCAAGTTCGTGCGCACCAGTCTCGGCGGCATCCGCGATGAAGCCGAAATTCGCGGTCACCGGCGCACCTACATCGGCGCGCTGCCAGGACGAATCATCCAGGGAATGAAAACGGCGAAGTCGCGCTACCCGGTGTATGTGCTCGACGAGATCGACAAGGTCGGTCAGGACTTTCGCGGCGATCCGACGTCAGCGCTGCTGGAAGTGCTCGACCCTGAGCAGAACAATGCCTTCTCCGATCACTATCTGGAGATCCCGTTCGACCTCTCGCAGGTGGTATTCATCGCAACCGCCAATCAACTCGATACGATTCCGAGCCCGCTGCGCGACCGTATGGAGATCATCGAGATCGGCGGGTACACGGAAGACGAGAAACTGGGCATTGCCCAGGGGTTCCTGGTGCGCAAGCAGCGTGAGTTCCACGGGTTGACGCCGGAGCAACTGATCATCACCGATGCCGCGATTATCAAACTGGTGCGCGAATATACGCGCGAGGCGGGCGTGCGCAACCTGGAACGCGAAATCGCCAGCCTGTGCCGCAAGACGGCGCGGAGGGTGGCGGCTGCCAGCGATGGTGAACCGGTTGAGTTCCCGATCATCATCGATGCGCCGGACATTCCCAACTACCTGGGTCCAGAGCGGTACACCTTCGGTCTGGCAGAGGAGAAAGATGAAGTTGGCGTGGCCACCGGCGTTACCTGGTCGCCAACTGGCGGTGATGTCCTCTCAATCGAGGTGCTGCCGGTGCGCGGCAAAGGCGGTCTCCAGCTCACCGGTCAGCTTGGCGAGGTGATGAAGGAGAGCGCGCAGGCCGCCATGAGCTATGCCCGGTTCCGCGCCGAACAACTTGGCGTCGATCCAAGCTACTTCGACGAGCACAACATTCACATCCATGTGCCGGAAGGCGCCGTGCCAAAGGATGGTCCGTCGGCTGGCATTACGCTGACCACGGCGCTGATTTCGGCAGTGACCGGCAAACCGGTGCGACGGGATGTGGCAATGACCGGCGAGATCACGCTGCGCGGCAAAGTGCTGCCGATTGGCGGCTTGAAGGAAAAGACGCTGGCGGCGCATCGCGCCGGTATCCGTACCTTTATTCTGCCAAAGGATAATGCGAAAGATATTGCCGAGCTGCCAAAGAAGGTGCGCGAGGAGTTGCAATTGATCCCGGTCTCGTCGATGGACGAGGTGCTGAAGATCGCGCTGGCACACTGACAGCCGGCGCTGAGCCGAAGCATGTTTCCTGGACATCGCTCGTCGGTTCAGGCGGGTGCGCTGATATTCAGACGCAGCACAGGAAAGCGCCGGACGTTCTCGCAAAGGCGGCAGGACCATCCTGCCGCCTGCTTTTTTTCAGTGACAGCAGCCAATCGACAGGAGTTTCGTCCATAGACGTATTCTTCCCGCAGGCGCCATCGATTATGGATTTAATGCGACCTGATTCCGCCCCTGGGTTTTGGCGCGGTAGAGCGCGCGATCGGCGTGATGGATCAGCTGTTCAAGACGATCAGCGCTGTTGATGGAGTCCAGCGCGGCACAGCCAATACTGATCGTCACCTGAAGAGGCTGGACTTGAAGCATGACAGGAAGGACCGCTACTGCTGTACGCAAGCGCTCGGCCACGTGCAATGCGCCTGCCAGATCGGTTTCCGGCAGCAGGGCAATAAACTCCTCGCCGCCAAACCGCGCCAGAATGTCGGCGTCGCGCAGTTCGCGCCGCATCCGCTCTGCGACACTGCGCAATACGGCATCACCCGCGTCGTGTCCATAGGTGTCGTTGATACTCTTGAAGTGATCGATATCGATAACCAGCAACGCCATACTATGGCGGTAGCGCCGCGCCCGCTCCAGTTCATGCGGCGCCAGCGCGAAGAAGTAATGGCGATTGAACAGACCGGTCAGGTGATCGGTTGTCGCCAGGCGCTGCGTCTCGGCGAATAACCGGGCATTCGAGATGGCGATCCCCGTCTGACGACCGACAATGTCCAGCATCGCGCCGTCACGCTCGGTAAAATGGCGATGGTTGCGCAGATGATAGATTGCCAGAAGACCGAGCGCCTGATCGCCGGCAATGATAGGCGATCCCACGGCGGAAGAGATACGATAATCAGTCCCATCAGACCCAACAAGTACAATGTTCTGGCGGACAATACTCCGGCGCGACTCAAACGCCTGCCGGACTGGACCTAAGCCCTGTTGCAGGGACATCAGCGGTTCGGGCATGTTGAAGGTATGAACATTGGTCAGCATGCGTTGGTCGGCTGACAGCAGTCCCAGCGCGACTGCATCGGCGCCCGCCAGTTCCATAGTCAGCCGGGCGACGGTTGCCAGGATGACATCGATATCGAGAGCGCTGCTGATAGCACGCATGAGATCGCCCAGACGTCGCTCCCGCTCCAGCGCTTCGTTCGCCTGGGCGTACAGTTGCGCATTGTGCAGCGCCAGCGACACGCTCGACGCCAGTGTTGCCAGCCGGCGCGCGTGTTCCGGCTGGTATGCATACGGTACAAAGCTATCGACACAAATGAATGCAATAACCTGCTGACGTACAATCACGGGCGCCCCCAACCACGAGCGAATAGGGAGCGCCTGCTTGATCTGAATCCATGCCGGGTTGTTGAGGGTTTCGCTGATGATCCAGGGTTGCCCGGTTTCGATCAGGCGGCGCAGCGTTGGCGTGCGCGAAATGTCGAAAAGGACCTCGCGGATCGCATGCCCGGCTTCATCGCTCAACCCTTCGTAGCCGTAGACGCGAACGACACGCGCCTGCATCCCTTCGACCAGCATGACCGAGGCGCCATCGCAGGGCATCAGCGCAACAATTTGATCGAGCACGTGGTCGAGCACCTGCTCGAAGTCGAGCAGGGCGCTCAACGTTGCCGACGCCTGACGCAGCACCTCGGCGGCGCGCTGTTCCTCACGCACCGACTCAAACAAACGCGCGCGTTCAATCGCCACGCTGAACTGATTGGCAATAGCGGCGAACATGCGCAATTCAATCACGCTGAACGGCTGGAGGGACGGCAGGACCAGGTTCAGAATCGCCAGCGGGCGATCGCGACTGTAGATCGGGATGCTGACGTGACGTTCCGGTTCCTGATTGGCTGAGCGGAGATGCGCCAGGCGCGGGCACACAATCGGATGCGCAGTGTCTGGGAGTGTATGTTCGAGCAGACGCCGCAAACATTCGCAGGGATCGCCAGGCGCGCGTGGCGTGAGATCAATGTGCAGTTCGCGGGCGCCGTCATGCGCCAGCAAACGCGCAAAATCGCCGCTCTCCACTCCCCACAGCCACGCCGCGCGCGCGTCCAGCTCTCGGGCCAGCGCCTGCACCCCTGCCTGCAGCTGGCGTTGCGGCTCAACAATGCGGTTGAGCGCCTCCAGGACGCTCTTCATGACCTTGAGTTCACGCTGCGCACGCTCACGCGCGGTAATGTCTCGAAACAACCAGATCCGACCGACAGTCCGTTCATCGAGACGCAATCCGCGCGTGTAGCGCTCGATGATGCGACCATCACGCAGCGTTAACCAATCAATGCCTTCCAGATCGAGTCGGTCATAGAACTCTTCGCTGCGACTGAGGAATTGTTCCGGGTCGCAGACGAGATGCGCCAGATGCTTGATGCGGCGGTGAGGAGAGGTCATCTCCAAATGTTCCGGCGCCAATCGCCACAATTCCTCGAACTGCCGGTTGAGCAGCAGGATGTATCCATCCGCGTCGGTCACCAGCGTGGCTTCAGAAGTGGCATCAAAGACAGCGCGCCACAGCGCAACAGATTGGTCATGAGGCGCAAAAAAAGACATAGAAGCTGGCACATCCAACCATCAGCGTTGGAGCGCAAAAGCGCGACTTTCTTCCAGGAAAGATGCACGAACAGGTTACTACCATCATACACCAGGAGAAGAATGTTCAGGATACAGGCAATGTCAGGTAGAAAGTACTCCCTTCTCCCTCGACGCTGAGCGCCCAGATACGCCCGCCGTGCCCCTCAACCAGATGTTTGGCGATTGCCAGCCCCAATCCTGTTCCCCCTGCATTGCGCGTTCGCGCACGATCCACCTTGTAGAAGCGCTCGAAGATCCGTGAGAGATCGTTTGCGGGAATGCCAATGCCGTTATCCGTCACCGACACCAACAGCCATTGTCCTGGCAGGTGGGACAGCGGCATACCAGGCGGCGCCGGCGATCCATTACCGATAGTGATCACATCGGCTTCAATCGTCACTCGTCCGCCGTCGGGCGTAAACTTCGAAGCGTTGTGGAGCAGGTTGAGCAGCACCTGACCGATGCGATTCTCATCAATCAATGCATGCGGCAGATGATCGGGCACACGGGCCGTGATCTGCAGATTCTTCCGTTCGAGTTGCGGGCGGATGCGCTCTATAGCGCGCTCAATCAGCGGCGCGACCGGCGTAGGCACTAACTGAAGCGCCACCCGCCCCGACTCAATCTGCGACAATTCGTGCAACTCCTCAACCAGCTGGGTAATAGCATCGACTTCCTGGGCAATCTGGCTCAACATACGTTGCGCCACCGGCGCCGGCGGCTCGGATTGCAACGTCTCAACCAGGAGCTTGATCGATGCCAGCGGGGTGCGGAGCTCGTGAGAGACGTTGGCCACCAGATCGCGCCGTGATCGTTCGAGTTGACTCAGTTGGGTCACATCGCGCACCAGCAGGAGCGCACCCTGCGTACCGTGATCGAGTGGCACCGCTCGTAATCGCAGCATCCGTTGCCGACCCAGCGGCTGGAAGATGCTCTCACGCGGTTCGGCGGACGAAATCGCCTCTTCGACCAGAGCGTCCACCTGATAATCGCGCGCCAGCGCAATCAAGCCCTGCCCGACGCTCATCGTCCGGTTGAGGTTCAACAATTCTTCCGCCTGGGCATTGAGATACCGCACTCGACGATCCACGTCGACCAGCACCAATCCATCGTCGAAAGCAACGGCAGCAGCGTGAAAGAGCGAAGAGAATGCATCTGGGGAAGATTCGGGCAGTGATGGAGGTTGCTGAGTACGAGTTCTCTGACGCCATCCCCAGACAAGGGATACGACGAGCGCCAGCAGAAGCGTGGCAATGATCCATTCCATCACAGCGTTCACGCCGGTCGGCGCCGAATGTCAGTTTGGCGCCTCAAAGCGATAGCCGATGCCGCGCACCGTATGGATGTAGATCGGTTTGCCTGGATCAGGCTCGACTTTTTCGCGCAACCAGCGAATATGCACATCGACCGTCCGGCTATCACCGAGAAAATCATATCCCCACACACGCTCGAGCAGCATATCGCGCGACAGCGCCATCCCACGATTGCGCATCAGGCACGCCAGCAGATCGAACTCCTTCTGCGACAGGTTCAGTTCCATATCCCCGCGCCAGGCGCGCCGCGACCCGGTATCGACCCGAAGCGAACCGGCGTCGAGCACCTCGCGCATTACACTGACCCGACGCTCGGAGCGGCGCATGATGGCGCGCACCCGCGCCAGCAATTCGCCGAGGCTGAATGGTTTGGCAACGTAATCATCGGCGCCAAGCTCGAGTCCCGCAATGCGATCAATTTCATCCTGCCGCGCTGTCAGGATCAGAATAGGAACCTCACTCTCCTGACGCAAGATGCGACATACCGAAAACCCATCCAGACGCGGCAGCATTACATCGAGGATGATCATATCAGGTTGATCCCGTCGCGCCCGTTCGAGACCAACCACTCCATCAGCGGCGTTGATCACCGCATATCCTTCGCGCTCCAGGTTATAACGCAGCGTTTCCGACAGAGTCGGATCATCTTCTACCAGCAGAATGGTGGACATATGCATGGCAGCACTCACAGTTCAGATCATTCAGGCGGCGTCAGCATCACAGGAACCCGCTTGCGGCGATGGATCTGACCCGCGACATTCTCATTCCTGTGGACCTGCATTGTCCACAATGCGCCCAACGCCATCGCTGGCGCGACACACATAGATGGTCGCCGTGCGACCAGTTGCTGCGCGGTATGTGTGCAACAGGTCACGGCTGAATGGTTCCACAGCATCTCGTTCGACCAGGCTCACGGTGCACCCGCCAAACCCGGCGCCGGTCAGACGCGATCCGTAGCATCCCGCCAGATGCTGCGCCGTTTCGACTAGCAGATCAATGTCGGGCAGGCTCACCTGATAGTCATCACGCAGGCTGGCGTGTGACTCATTCATCAATTGCCCAAAAGCAGCCACATCACCACGTTTGAGCGCCTCTGCACCCTGGAGGGCGCGTCGATTCTCACGCACCACGTGCCGGGCGCGCGAGCGGACAGGCTCCGGCAACGCATCCTCGTGCGCTGTCAGTTGATCTTCGTTCACATCGCGCAAGGCGCGAATGTCAGGATACCACTGTTGGAGCAACTGAACCGCTGTGCCACATTCCTGGCGCCGCTGGTTGTACGCCGACGCCGCCAGCGTTCGCGGGATATGGCTATCGCACACCATGACCGCCACTGACGGCGGTAACGGGATGGTGTGATAGGAGAGATCGCGGCAGTCGATCAGCAACGCATGGTCGGCGCGACCGAGCACTGCGATCAACTGATCCATAATGCCACACTGTACGCCGACGAAATTATTTTCTGCGCTTTGCGCAAGCAACGCTAGTTCCTTGCCCGGGATATTCAGATGGTTGAGGAGCTGGAACGTATACCCGACGGCAACTTCGAGCGCAGCGGAAGACGAAAGCCCGGAACCGCGCGGGACATCGCTGGCGATCAGAAGATCGGCGCCCGCGAGCGGATGCCCTGCGACCCGCAGCGCCAGGACGACGCCACGAACATAATTGTGCCAGGGTCGGCTGCTGCGTTCGATGTGATCGATTGAGAACGCATCCTCTTCGTTGAGATCGGATGAGACAACCTGCACCGTCTGATCAGTGCGCGAACGCGCTGCAATGCAGGTAGCGCGATCAATAGCGACCGGAAAGACGAAACCGTCGTTGTAGTCCGTATGCTCACCGATGAGATTGACGCGCCCCGGCGCCCGAACGATGATACTGGGATAAGCGCTGTAGCGCTGCTGAAAACGATCCCGTAACGATCCGATATCAAGCATACGTGGCCCGTCGGTGTTCAGGTCGTTAGCTGCTGTGTCATGCTGTTGCCATTATACCATGCGGGAATGATCAATCCGTCAAGCATACCGGTCAGGACTCGCACGTGCAGGTTTTTGTGCCAGATGGCTCTGTGATGCGGGAAAACGCCCCTGGTGCGATGAGTGCTGTTTTCCATGTCCCGACAACCTTGCCGCCCTTGCCCCTCTTGCGTCATGCGGAAGAGGGGAATGTTTTGGCCTCCTGATGCCTGAAACGGGTGATGGCAACACACGGGCTTGCTAATCTATCCTTGAGCGATCAGACTCGCCCGTATGCTGCGCGGCGCCGTTGGGCTGTGGTCATATTCGTGCGTTCATCGCAAACGGCAGATGCATTTGTCACTGGTCATATGCGGATCGCACCCGTTGGATCGTTCTATTCTGTGGTGGTATACCATATCGGTTGGCGTGACTTTTGCATCGGATCTACGGTTTCCTTCAAGAGCTATTGATACTGGCGACGCCCACGCACACTATGCTATGATGACCGTGATCGAGGAGTGGAGAGTCTATCCGGACAAGATCATCGGGCAGGCAAAGGCATTGCCTTCGCCCGTCCGGTCGCATTTCACGTAGTGATGTGTCGGACCGCCTCTCATCGAGCGATCACCCAAAACCTGGACCATCAAGGACGTGGAGCAGCTGACGGTGGCTTCGACTGGCTCAGCCGCCGTGGGCGGCGACAGGCTCAGCCGCCGTGGGCGGCGACAGGCTCAGCCACTGTGGGCGGCGACAGGCTCAGCCACCGTGGGCGGCGACAGGCTCAGCCACCGTGGGCTGCAAGACGGTCAGGTCAACACAAGCAAGTATTGGGCGACATCTGGTTGTTTGCTCTATAAGCGCGATGAATAATGTGGCGTCAGGCAAAAGGAGTTTTGTATGCATCTGGCGATGCCGTTCTTCCGGCTATGTTGTTGTGCAGCGTTCACGATGGCGCTGACCTTGTTCTCATTTCCCGCGCACGCTCAAAATCCCGAGCCGCAACCAGCATCGACGGAAGACCCCAACATCATCCCTTTTACTCGTCTGGGTGCGACCGATCAAACCCTGAGCGGCGTATTCGACGGAACCCGCTATCTGTTCAGTACGCCTGCAAACTGGAAGCTCGAACCGGGCGCACAGGCGCAGCTGGATATAACCGTTTTTTTTCCCCTTGGCGCTGAGCAGCAGCGGCTGGGAGGCTTCCTGGAAGTGCGCTTCAACCGCACCTTGATCGGCACGGTTGAGCTGACCCAACCCGGTGCGCAGCGCGTGACGTTCGACATTCCCGATCAGGCGCTGACACCGGTGCGCGCCGATGGACGACACGAATTAGAAGTTGCGCTGGATAACCCCTCTGGCTGTGATGTCGCGCCGAGTGAACGCACTGCGGTGGTGATTCGGTCAACATCGCGCCTCGTTTTGCCGCATACGCGCATACCACTCGATACAGACCTGCGCAATCTTCCCCGCCCTATTTTTCAGGGATCGTTCGATCCAGATCAGGCGACCATTATTGTGCCAGACGCACCATCAACCAACGACCTTCAGGCTGCACTGACTGTCGCTGCCAGTTTTGGCCGATTGACCGAAGGGAGATTGCAGATTGACCTGACCACAGTGCAGCGCCTGCCTCCTCAGACACGTACCGGGCGCCATCTCATTCTGGTTGGCAGCCATACCGGGCTGGCGCCAATCGCGCGCGATCTGGCGCTGCCCGCAAGGCTCAATGACAAAGGGTTCAACGCTCCCGGCGCAACAGCCGATGATGGCATTCTACAGATGATTGTTTCGCCCTGGAATGCCGAACGCGTTGTTCTGCTCGTGAGCGGCAGCTCGGAAGCAGGGGTCTCGAAGGCTGCGCGAGCATTGGGTGCATTGCCGGTGCGGATCAATGAACGCCCTGATGTCGCAGTGGTGCGTGATTTGCCCGCAGCATCCGCAGAAGCGCCGCTGGCAATCGACCAGCGCCTGAGCGATCTCGGTCTGGAACCACGGGTGATCCGTGATCGCGTCGGAACGTTTGACCTCCGCTTCAATCTCCCTGCCGGTCAACAGATCGACGACGGCGCGTACTTTGATCTGGTCTTCAATCATGCCGCGACGGTCGATTTCGGTCAGTCGAGCATTTCGGTAGGACTGAATGGCATACCCATCGGCAGCGTGCGCTTCAGCAATGAGACCACGCGCGTGACGACCAATCGTATCACGCTCCCGCCTTCCGCCGCCCGTTCCGGCGCCAATGTGCTGACAATCCAGACGAACCTTGCGCCGCTGTCGCTCTGCACCGGTACACGGAATATCGATCTGTGGGCGACGATCTGGCCCGAATCAGCGCTCCATCTGCCGATGAAACCGGCAACTGCCGAACCGCGCCGGACGTTCAATCTCAGCAGTTATCCTCTACCATTCACGCTCAATCCATCACTTGCCACCACGGCCTTCGTCGTTCCGCAGAATGCGCCAGTCGCCTGGAATGCGGCGGCGTTACTTGCATTCCACATGGGACGACCAACGCGCGATGCCATCCTTCGACCTGTTGTCGCATTCGCGGATAATGTTCCGGCGGATGTGCGTACAGCACGTGATCTGCTGATCATCGGCCGCCCTGGTAATCTTCCCATCCTGACCGACCTCAGCGATGTCCTGCCGGCGCCGTTCGATCCCGGCAGCAATGTGCCGCGTTCTGTCGATACGCCCGTTGTGTATCGCGTGCCGCCCAATGCAAGCGTTGCGTACCTGCAAATGATCACGGCGCCATGGAATCCTGAGCGGGTGGTGGTTGCCGTTCTCGGCAGCGATGATGCCAGCCTCGAGCAGGCGACAATCATGCTGATCGATCCGCGCCAGCGCACTCGTCTTGCCAGTACGCTCGCAATTATCGATCCGCAACAGCGTGTGACCCTTGGCAATGGGCGCGCAATCGTGACCGGACCTTCGCCGACGCCTGCTGCAACCGTTACGCCTGTCGCTGAACCGGCGGCGCAACCGACCGTGCAGCCCGTTCAACCGACGCCGGTTCCCGCCCAGAACACCTCGTCGAATAACCTGCCGCTGCTGCTGGTGGCGCTTCTGGCAGCCGTGATCGGTGTTGGGGTAGTGGTTTTCTGGCGCGCCCCGTGGCGACGACCGCCGGGAATGTGACGCTCTCAGGTTCCCTGCCGTTGTTCCCCTCATCCCCCCAACCCCCTTCTCCCACACGGGGAGAAGGGGGCGCTGGAACCGTCCGAACGGGGAGAAGGGGGCGCTGGAACCGTCCGAACGGGGAGAAGGGGCGCTGGAACCGTCCGAGCATCGCTGTCGGTAGAAGCCCTTGCTGAGGATGTGCTCAAAAGACCAGCCTTTGCGAGGGAACACGATGAGGGGTAAGATCGTCAGTATAGACAACGCCGCCATTTTCGACGTATACTCACATCTATGCTGATGCAACGTCGACTGCAACCTGCGCACACAACGACCTTGCTGTTCGTCCTGTGCCTGCTTCCGTCCCTTACGCCTGCGCTGGCTGCGCCGGCGGCGCAGCCGCAGCCTTCGCTCCCGCCACTCGTCTTTGTAGCGCGCAGTCGCCTGGCGACCGGCGATTACCTTTTCCCGCGCGATGTCGGTCCGGCAGGGCATTTGATCACCGGCATGACAAAGTTCGCGCCCGGCTCGAAACTGCTCATCCGCGATCAGGCGGGGCAACTGCGCGTTCTGATCGACACGGCGCGTCCCACGGGCGATCCACTCAATCCGCTGGGGTTGCGCGATGTGCAGTCGCCTGATGTGTCGTTCGATGCGCAGCGCGTTGTGTTCGCCGGAACGTTCGGACCGGAAACGTTTCGCAATCAGCCGAATGGTCGCACGTATTACTCATGGCGGCTGTTCGAGATTGGCATCGATGGACGCGGGTTGCGCCAGCTAACCCATTCCGACCGTGACATCACGATCCCCGATGGTCCGGCGAATGCCGAAGCATATGCGTTCTACGACGATCTCTTTCCGGCGTATCTGGCGGACGGGCGGATTGTGTTCAGTTCGTCGCGCTATCCGGCGCGTTCCCCCTACGATGGTCGACGGGCATTCAATCTGTACATCATCGATGGCGATGGCGGCAATATGCGCCGCCTGACAACCGAACGCTCCGCAGCGCTCCATCCGGCGCCGCTTCCTGATGGCAGCATTGTGTTCAGCCGCTGGTGGGTCAACTTTAACCAGCCGAGTGAACGCGGCATTTACAATCGCATTGATAACCGCGCCGGCTCAGAAATCGCCCGCGACCAGAGCGGACGCCCGATCATCGTTGAACGGCGCATTCAGGTGGTCGAAACCGCGCAACCCGCGCCGGCGGCGCCGCAACCGACCGCACCGCCGAAACCAACGCCGATACCAACCATTTCGTTCGTGGAAAAGATCGACCCCGCCACCGGCAGCATTGTGCGTTTGACCAAGACGCCGGCGCCGCCGCCGCCAACGCCGCGTGTGCGCCCGACGGCGACGCCGGTTGCAGCATCGCAGGGCGGTACGACCCGCACTATCGTCGTCGAGCAGCCGGTCACCGGGTATCGCCTGCCGGACGGGACGCTGGTCTATTCGAATACCAACGCCACCTTCAACCCTGCGCGTGGTCGGCTGGCGGACGGGTTCCCCATCCGCGATGCGCCGAACACCTGGCATCTGATGGCCATCGAGGCTGATGGCAGCGGCATGCGACGCTTCGCCTGGACGCCGCGCTACGCATCGGCGCTCACCAATGATGGCGGTCTCGATACATACAACGCAGTGCAACCAGCCGTCGTGCTGTCCGGCGGCGAACTGCTGGTGGCATACACGACGCAGCGCGATCAGACGATGGCGCATTCGACGCTCTACACCGGCATTCGCGTCGCGCGCCCGGGCATCGAAAACATGGCGCTGAACACGACCGAGTCGATCGCCGGGTATCGCTGGGACGACGGAACCAGTTTTCGCCCGCCGTATGCGCTGGCGCCCGCCGGATTGCCTGATGGCCGGATCATCTTCTCGCAGACGACTGCCGCGCCTGCACGGACCGGCGCCTACACGGACACCCGCAATGGGCGCACCATCACGCTGCGGCTGCAATCGTCATCGTTGCGCTACGAATTGCGCACAATCCACCCCAATGGCGCACAGAATGAAGTTGTGCCGCTCGAAGGATTGTCCACCGATTACGATGCAGTGGAAGCCAGACCGATCGTGGTGCGTCCGGTCGGCGATGGACCGGGTATGTGGCGTCTGCCGCGCGGTACGCCGCCGCCGGTAAGCGATGATCCTTTGGAGAGCAACGTGCCGTTCGGTCTCCTCGACGCCTTCGGCAACCCGGCATATGCCTGGAGCCGCCGGAGCATCCAGAGCATTGAAGTGGTTGCAGTGCAGAATGCCAATGTCTATGCCAATCCGCCGCTCGAGTTTCCATTCATCAACAACTCGCCGCCACCGGGGAGTGTGGCGTTCGCCGACATCTACATCGACGCCAATCAATTTGGCGGCGCCACATCTCGCGCCGCCAACCCAGACGATCAGGCGCGCGCCGTTAAGTGGCTGACAGTGCCGGTGAACCCGGATGGGTCGTTCATCGGCTCGGCGCCCGCCGATGTGCCCACATTCATTGTGCTACGCGACAAAAATGGGCGGATTGTGCGAGGCGGCAACCGTCACACGCTCAGCATTGCACAGGGGAACTCCGCCGGCCGTCCTGGACAGCGGATGTTCTGCATTGGCTGCCATATGGGGCACGCAAGCGGTTCAATCGTCAACCCATCGCTCGCCGAACGCGGCTGGACGAACATTGCCCCGGCGGCGGTCATCGCCGCGTCTTCCTCGGTCGAGAATGGCGCGCCGACAAGGATCAATGACCGCCGTGGATTTGTGACCGCACCCGACGGGACGCTCATTGACCGCACGCCGCCATGGACGGCAAATGGCGGCGCCGGGCAGTGGATCCGGCTGGAGTGGCAACTGCCGATGGCGATTCTCGAAGTGCGGCTGGTCGGTGCGGAACCGGGGCAGGAAGGTCGCAGCGCCGATTACGCGGTAAGCGGCGAACTGCGCTTCTACCTGCGCGGGCAGGAAATCGCCGGAACCGCCCGAACCGTCGAGGCGGTCGCACCACTCTCGCGCAGCGGAACGCTCATTCGCCTGCCACAACCTATCGCTGCCGACCGCATCGAGTTCACCGTCACTGCCGTGCGCGGCACGCAGCGCGGCGCACCGGCGCCCGCCGCCCTCAGCGAAATCGAAGTCGCCGGGCAGGGCGCCACGCCGGATGCGCTCGGCAGCAGACCCTGATAGAGCGATCACCCAAACCCGGACAATCAAGGACGTGGAGCGGCAGACGTTGGCGTCGACAAGATCAGCCAACGTCTGCCGCTCGACTATTACCACGAGCAATGATTGTGCAACATCTGGTTGATCGCTCTATGAGATCTATCCCTCCGCGAAGAATGCCCGTAGCGCCGCATATGTTTCCTCCGGCGCTTCTTCGGGGAGAAAGTGTCCTCCTGGAACTGCATGCCCGCGCACATCGACTGCGTGCTGCCGCCAGACCGCCAGCAGGTCGTAGCGTTGCCCGACGAACCCCTCTGCTCCCCAGAGCACGAGTAACGGGCAGGTGATTGGCACGTGCAGGTCGGCTTCGTCGTGGCGCAGATCGATGCTCGCCGCCGCCCGATAGTCCTCGCAGGTTGCATGGATCGTCGCCGGGTCGCTGAAGCAGCGCACGTATTCGGCGAACACCTCCGGCTCAACAGCGGACGGCGTTCGTCCCCAATGGGCAAGTTTTTTGCACAGGTAGTACGCCGGATCGGCGCCGATCAGACGTTCCGGCAGGTCGTAGGGTTGAATGAGAAAGAACCAGTGGTAGTAGGCTTCAGCAAATGTGCGATCAGCAGTCGTGTACATGTGCAGCGTTGGAGCAATGTCGAGCACTGCCGCGCGGATCACGGCGGCGGGATGGTCACGGCAGAGGCGGTGGACGACGCGCGCACCGCGGTCGTGACCAGCGACCATGAAACGTGAGAAGCCGAGCGCTTCCATCACTTCGACCATATCCTGCGCCATGGCGCGTTTGCTGTACACCGCGTGATCGTCGCCGCCGGGGGGCTTGCTGCTATCGCCGTAGCCGCGCAGGTCCGCCGCGATAACGGTGAAATCGGCAGCCAGCCGCGGCGCAACCTTGCGCCACATCAAATGGGTCTGCGGGTAGCCATGGAGCAACAGCAGCGGCGGACCAGACCCGCCGCGCAGCAGGTGGATCGTGGCGCCTTGCGTCTTAATGCGCATCGGTTGAAAATCGTGAAACACCGAAGCGCCTCTTGCGATTGACCTCAGATTGCAATTTCGTGATACGACCCTGGCACAATCGTGTCCAGAACAGATTGAATATCGGCCACCCGATTGCGAATACGTGGCCAGGAGGTAGATCGAAGCACCACAATCGCAAGACGGCGCCCTGTCAGATTTTGTTGATAGCGCAGGTTTTGATCGGTTGTTATCAATACATCAAATCCGTCCCGTTCAGCGGCATCCAGCAAGGCGCTATTCGTCAAGGTCGCCCATCCAAGATCATACACGGTTGTCATCGTATGTCCGCGCAAGTGGCGCCGCAATGGAACAGGCGTCCCCTGATCGAATATGATCTTCATGCCGTCGTGGTCATCGTCAGTATCTGAACCTCGTAGTTCAGAACTGCTTCTACCTGAGCGCGTGAGACGCCGGGGAACCATTCGAGGAACTGATCGATAGTCGCACCATCACGCAGGTTTTCAAACAAGGCGGCAACAGGAACCCGCGTCCCACGAAAGACCCAGACGCCGCTGACGATGTCCGGATGGCGTTCAACCGCATCAAGGGCATCCAACGATTTGACCATGACGCCCTCGCCCGCTGAGAAGAGTGGTTCAAACATGGTTATTATAGCATAATGATTGAACATCTTGGAACATCGAAACACATCGTGCGTACTATTCAATGACATTACTTGCCGACAATCGCCAGGTTCGACATCAATTTCAACGCAGTCCATTCACCTGAACAGATGAAAGCGAGCAAGCCATAGCGCGTCTTATGAAGCAATCCGATGCCATCCGCTTTCCCAGAGACATTGCATAATACTCAACGTAAGGTATACTAGTGGGCACATGGCGTGTGCAGCACGCTCTGCCGCAACCCAGACGATATGTGTCGGAAAGTCAATGCATGGCGACATCACACATCATCGTATGGACGGAATACATGCGATACAGAGCGGGACTGCGTGGTTTCGATCTTGCCAGGATTGAAGACATCGTGAGACATTCCCCAGAACGATACCTCGATACTGTCACTGGTCGTCGGGTTGCAGTTGGACGCCATGGACACGTGCTGGTTATGGTGCCATACGAAGTGAGCGAAAGTACGATAACGCCTGTTACCATTCACACCACTACTCGTCAGCAAATCAATTTTCGTCTTAGAACCGGGAGATTCGTGTATGAGCAATAAAAACCTTCCCCGCCTGGCGTATTTCGAGCAAGAGGATATCCTGCACCTGGCGCTTTCGGATGAGTCGGAGGCTGGCAGCGTCGAAATCAGCCCATCTATTACAGCGGAACTCAACGAACAGGGTGAATTGATCGGCATTGAAATCGTGAATGCCCGTGAGTTCCTGCGGGATGTCATTCTCGAAACAGTCCAGGCGAAACTGCTCCAACTGTCCAGAGCATCAGCGGCGTAGCCCTCACACCGCCCACGGCGGTCGGCGGCGCGCTTTGAAAGCGGCGATCCCCTCGCGCGCTTCGTCGCTCGTGCGCACGCGCGCCAGCATTTCGACGACGAAGCGCCGCACTGCATTCCGTTCGCTTTCCCACACCACATCCACCACGCGCTTAGAGGCCACAATCGCTTCCGGCGCACTCGTCAGGCAACGCTGGGCGATCTCCATCACGGTGGCGTCGAGTTCATCCGGCGGCACAACGCCGTGGATCAGCCCGATCTCGAAAGCGCGTTCGGCGCTGAAGCGTTCGCCGGAGACGAACAGCGCCCGCGCCTGGCTGACGCCGATCTTTGGCACGACATACTGCGCAATAACCGCCGGGATGAGTCCGAGCTTGACTTCGCCAAAGCCAAAGCGCGCCGTGTCGGCGGCAACCGCCAGGTCACAGCACGCCGCCAGTCCCGCGCCGCCGCCGATAGCCGCGCCATTGATCCGACCGAGCACCACTTTCGGGCACATCCAGATGGTCTCGAACATTGCTGCCAGCGCACCGGCATCCGCCATGTTGTCCTCGAACGACAGCCCCATGGCATCCTGCATCCAGCGCATATCGCCGCCAGCGCAGAACGACTCGCCCGCGCCGGTCAGGACAATGACGCGCACCCCTGGATCGCCGGAGAGCGACTCAAAGGCAATGCGCACCTCTTCGATGGTCGCAGCGTCGAAGGCGTTGTGAACGTCAGGACGGTCGAGCGTCACGGTTGCAATCGATCCGTCGCGTGTGATGTGAACGGTCATCAGGCATGCTCCTCACCGCGCAGATAGCGCAGTAATGCGCGGCGCTTGTCCAGCCGCCGCTGGCTTTCCTCGTCGCCGCCCTGTAAGACCTCATCGAGCGTCCGTTGCGCCTCTGGATGGTCGAGCAGGTCGCGGTGCGCGTGGAAGACGCTCAGCGCCGCTGCATCGTCCTCGGCGTTCAGGAACGCAAAGATCGCCTTCCCCTGCGGCGTCTCGGTCCACGTCTCGCGGTAGACGCGCAGTTGCGCCAGAGCGACCAGGCGCTGCCGCAGCCCTTCGGCAACATCCGGTTGCCCGGCGTCGGCGAACTGTTGCGCCAGATGCTCCACCACTTCTGCGAAAGCGTCGTTCAGCGTCAGGGGCCAGCGGTCAGCCACCTGCCGCAATTCTTCCAGGGTCGTCGCCGCCAGCACTGCCTGGAACGCGGCAGGAACATCGTGTTCCGCCTGCTGCCGAAGATCGGTCAGCCACTCCAATCGTTCCCGCAGCGTCTCTGCCGCAGGGTCGGTTGCCGCCTGCTGCGCAGCCGCCAGGAACTCATCGCTCATCACCAGCGGCTCACGCTCGACCAGCGTCGCCAGGCTAGCGCGATCCGGCAGCGCCAGCAGGTGCGCCAGCGCAGACTGGAAAGCAGTCTGGGAGAAGGGTGGGTCAGAATACATCGCATCTCCATTACATACGGAACACACCGAAGTGCGTCGTCTCGACCGGCGCATTGGCAGCGGCTGCCAGACCAAGCGCCAGCACCGTGCGCGTGTCTGCCGGGTCGATCACGCCATCGTCCCACAAACGCGCCGTCGCATAGTAAGGACTGCCCTCACGTTCGTAGGTTGCCAGGATCGGCGCGGTGAACGCCTCGCGCTCGGCGCTGCTCATCTCGATGCCCCGTGCTCGCAGTGCATCGAGGCGCACTGTCAGCAGCACGCTCGCCGCCTGCTGCCCGCCCATCACCGAGATGCGCGCATTGGGCCACATCCAGAGTTGGCGCGGCTCATAGGCGCGCCCGCACATCGCGTAATTGCCGGCGCCAAACGAACCGCCGATCACCACCGTAAACTTGGGAACCTGCGCGTTCGCAACCGCCATAACCATCTTGGCGCCATCTTTGGCAATGCCGCGCTGTTCATACTCCTTGCCGACCATGAAGCCGGTGATGTTTTGCAGAAAGACGAGCGGAACACCGCGCGCGCAGCACAGTTCGATGAAGTGCGTTCCCTTGAGGGCGCTTTCCGAAAAGAGCACGCCATTGTTGGCAATGATACCAACCGGCGCGCCGGCGATATGCGCAAAACCGCATACCAGCGTTTCCCCGTAGGTTGGTTTGAACTCGTGCATCCGGCTCCCATCGACGATCCGCGCAATCACCTCGCGCACATCATAACTGGAGCGCGGGTCACGCGGAATGATCCCGTACAACTCACGCGGATCGTACAGCGGCGCCTCCGGTTCACGCCATTCCCACGGCGCCGGACGACGCGGACCCAGGTTCGCCACGATGGAGCGCACGATCGCCAGGGCGTGGAGATCATTTTCCGCCAGGTGGTCGGCAACGCCGGAGGTGTGGGTATGGACCACTGCGCCACCGAGTTCCTCGGCGCTGACCTCCTCGCCCGTCGCCGCCTTGACCAGTGGCGGACCGCCGAGAAAGATCGTACCGGCGCCACGCACGATCACCACTTCGTCGCTCATCGCCGGCACATACGCACCGCCGGCGGTGCACGACCCCATGACGGCGGCGATCTGCGCAATGCCTTTGGCGGACATACGCGCCTGATTGTAGAAAATCCGCCCGAAGTGATCGCGGTCGGGGAAGACCTCTGCCTGAAGCGGCAGGAAGGCGCCGCCGCTATCGACAAGATAGATGCAGGGGAGATAATTCTGCTCAGCGATCTCCTGAGCGCGCAGATGCTTTTTGACCGTCAGCGGATAGTACGTACCGCCCTTCACCGTCGCATCGTTGGCGACGATCATCACCTCGCGTCCGGCGACGCGCCCGATGCCGGTGACGATGCCGGCGGAGGGAACCGGCTCATCATAGACCTCGTGCGCTGCCAGCGCCCCAATTTCGAGAAAGGGGGTCGCCGGGTCGAGCAGGCGTTCAATCCGTTCGCGCACAAGCAACTTGCCGCGCGCTGTGTGGCGCTCACGCGCCTCCAGGGGACCGCCGGCGCGCGCCTGCGCCAGCCGGGTGCGCAGATCATCGAGCAGCACGGCATACGCTTCCGCATTAGCGCGGAAGGTTGCCGAGCGCGGATCAACAAACGATTTAATCGTGGTCATTGTTCGATTCGTCGGGCACAACGACGTTGCGCAGGAAACGAGCGCTCTCTTCCGGCAGCGCAGTATTGATAAACATCCCGGTACCCATCTCGAACCCGGCAGTCTGCGTCACCCGTGGGATGACCGTCACATACCAGTGGAGATGGCGCGCCAGGCGTTCACTCTCCGGCGCCGACCGAATGACGTAATTATAGTCGGGATCGTTCAAGCCGTAGTAAATCCGGCGCAGCACATCGCGCAGCACATGCGCAAGGTCCTCGATCTCATCGGCGGTCGCATTGAGAAAATGCGCGGTATGGCGGCGCGGCACAATCCAGAGATGGAACGGCGAATACGCGGCATACGGAATGAACGCCACAAAATGGCGACTGCGAACGACGATGCGATCCTGTTGCCGTTCTTCATCCTCGCACATGCGGCAGAGCACACACTCGCCATAGTCGTCGAAGTAGCGCCGCGCCTCCTCGTTCCGCACACGAATATCGTGAGGAACAACCGGCAACGCCACTGCCTGCGCGTGGGGATGGAGCAGCGACGTTCCTGCGGTCGCGCCATGGTTTTTGAAGAACACGATATGCTCAATGCGCGGATCGCGGCGATAGATCGAGGCGCATGTTTGAAAAGCCTGGAGCGTGGTAATCAACCCTTCGACCGGCTCGAGCGCCGCGCAAGTGTTATGTCGCCGCGACTCAACCACAATATCGTGGTAGCCAAACCCGGCCAGCGAGCGGTTGATGCCGTGAAAGCGCCGTTGATACTCATCGTATTCCAGCAGCGCCGGGTAGCGGTTGCGCACCACACGCACCTGCCAGTCGCCGGTGGCGGGCAGGCGAAAGCGCTCGAGGTCCAGTTCCTCGTTGCCGGGGCAGAACGGACAGTTCGGATCGTATTCGGGGCGGTCGAGGATACTCCCGCGCGACGGCAGGATGAACTGTTCAGGCCGTCGCGCCCGCTCGGTGGCAATGATGACCCACTCGCGCGTTGCCAGATTCTGTCGGATCTCGGGCATGACGCTTCCTGTGACCGGACAGCGGACCCTTACGCCAATACCAGGTTACGCCAGTTCTGCAATCGTGCTCACCAGACGCGCCACCGACGGGCGTTGGCAAGGGCTGTGTCGATGCCACTGCCGAACGCACAAGAGTCGATGGGCGACTCAGGGAGCATGAGTACTGCGTCAACCTGCATAACTCAATTATACCCGTGAACCGCATGTTCGAGATCAGCAATAGCGCGGGCAAGTTCCACGACGATCGGATGATCGCCCAGCGCGCTCCGCACCGCCGCCAGGATTTCGCGGTAGTACCACAGCATCTGAGCAGGACCGCGCTTGAAGCGTTGCCACACCGCAGCGCCAACCAGCCCCAGGTCTGTGATGATCGAATGGATGTTGTGCAGGGCGTCAGCCGCTTTCAGCGCAGCGATCTTTGAGTCGCCGTTGCGGAGACCGGCAATCGCCTCGGTCTTACGCTCCTCCCACGAACGTTCAGCGCCGCCGATCCGCTTGCGTTCCGACACGGCTTCGACCAGACGAGCGACTTCGGCGCCGAATAACACTTCCAGTTCTTGCGGCGCAACATCGCAATCCTCGACCACATCGTGCAGCACCCCGGCGATGACCACGTCCTCACCGAAGCCATGGCGCAGCAGAATGACGGAAACATGCACTGCGTGCACGATATAGGGAATGTCGGTTCCCTTGCGCACCTGCTGCCGATGCGCGCGCGCCGCGAATTGCAACGCCTGCTCGTACTGGCGGGAAAAAGCAGAGG
>CALGYB010000142.1 GCA_937935075.1 uncultured Roseiflexus sp.
CGCAAGCGAAGCGGAACGGTGAGAGTCACGCTCCCCTCCCCCCTCGTGAGGCTTCCTCCCTTCCTCTCCCCCCTTGTGTGAGGCCCCCTCTCTCCCCCTCCCCCTTGTGGGGGAGAGGGGAGAGGGGGGAGAGGGGAGAGGGGGGGCGAGCGCCTGGCGGACGCCGGGAAGACATTCTCCCCCTTGTGGGGGAGGGGTTAGGGGAGGGGGGAGAGGGGAGAGCGGAACAAGCGCCGGGCGGACGCTCACTGCCCCTTCACCACACCAATGCGCGCTGCCGGAATGCCATGTGCTCCAGACGTGCAATGCGCTCCTCTGTGGGCGGATGTGTGCTGAAGAGTTTTACAATGGCGCCGCCGTCGAGTGGATTAATGATATACAGGTTCGCCATTGCCGGGTTGACCGCAAGCGGCAGACGCTGCTTCCACGCCTCGATCTTGCGCAGCGCCGACGCCAGCGCCAGCGGCGATCCGCTGATCGTCGCGCCTGCGGCATCCGCCTCGAATTCCCGCGTGCGTGAAATTGCGAGTTGGATAAGAGTCGCAGCAATTGGCGCGACTAGGATCAGCAGCAACCCGCTCAACACCCCTGCCAGACCGTTGTCCTCCGCATCGTCATCGGAGTGTCCGAAGCCGCCAAGCAGCAATGCCCATTGCGCCATGTCCGCCAGGATCGCAATCGCGCCGGCGAACGTCGCCGCGATGGTGCTGATGAGCGTATCGCGGTTCTTGATATGCCCCAGCTCATGGGCGATAACTGCGGCTACCTCGTCGTCATTCAGCACGTGCAGCAGCCCGGTTGTCACTGCCACTGCGCCGTGCTGCGGATCGCGTCCGGTTGCAAATGCATTCGGCGCCGCCGAGTCGATCAGATAGACGCGCGGCATCGGCAGACCGGCGCGCTGTGCCAGGCGTGCCACCATCTGGTAGAGATGTGGCGCTTCGTATCGGCTAACCTCACGTGCGCCAGCCATGCTCAACGCCAGTTTGTCCGAGAACCAGTATGCGCCGCCGTTCAGCAGGACGGCAAGCGCGAACGCAATACCCATGCCCTGCGCGCCGCCGAACCACCGGCCCGCCAGAACCAGCAGCACCGTCAGCGCAGCCAGCAGCGCCGTTGTTTTCAGTGTGTTGGTGAACCCTGTCATGGTCATCCTCATATCGTCAAACCCTGTGCATATTGCTTCCGGATATAACAAAGCCGGGCAGAAACGACTCAAACTGCCCGGCGGCGGTGACGCGCTTGCTCACCCACAGACCTCAAGAGCCTGTCCCGGCTCGCAGGTTATGGACCTGTTCGCACGATGGGACTGCGGGTGAGCGCCCTTCAGCAGCCTGCGCTTATGCCGTCTGGATGGTGATGCGATGTGGTCGAGCCTGCTCGACTTTCGGCAGCCGGATCGTCAGCACCCCATCCTTGAGCGATGCCGAGATCTTGTCGGCATCCACGCTTGCCGGCAGGCGGATGCAGCGCTCGATCTTGCCGCTGGTCCGCTCCTGAATGAGGTAGTGCGCATCCTTGGGCTGCTCGACAGTCGTCTCGCCACGGATAGTGAGCATGTTCTGCTCGATCTGGATGTCTACCTTGTCGCTCGGAACGCCCGGCATCAGCGCGGTCACCATGTATGCCTCATCGGTTTCGTAGAGGTCCAATGGAATGCGCGACGTTCCAACCCACCCGCCGAAGAGGCTTCGTGGCATCACCCAGCTCTCGTTCAGCAGTTGCTCGACTGCATCCGACAGCCGCAGCGCCTCAGCAAACGGCTCGAAGCGGGTCAACGCAGTTGTCATTGGTCCTCACCTCCTTGTGACATCTGGTGTGCTCGATTATGTATACTAGCGCATTTCTGTTAGAATTGTGTCAGAGAAACATTAATCCACTGCAAAAAGGCTTAACCACATAAGGACACGAAGCGCACGAAGGTTAATAAAAATGAACAGCATTTCCTTGGTGTCCCTTTGTGACCTTCGTGGTTACAGCATTTCCTTGGTGTCCCTTTGTGACCTTCGTGGTTACAGCTTTTTTGCAGTGAAGTCATTAATGCTGCGTCAGTCGTCGTCACCCTGCAACACCCATGCCACGCCTTCTTCGACGGTGCTGAACTTCCCATCGAGTTGCGCTTCATAGGCGCGCCGTAACATCTCTCCCAACTGCGGACCCGGCGCAACTCCTGCGGCGATCAGGTCGCGTCCACGAACCAGCGGCGCCGGGCGGCTTCTATCGGCGCCCTCCGCCTGCGCGATTGCCAGAAACGCAGCCGCCGGTCGCTCCGGCGGCATGGGTGGTCGTCCCGATGCGTCGGCTTCAACCAGTCGTTCCCACTGCACCAGGGTTGCCGGTGTAAGACGATGCGCCAGGCGACGAACGACACGTGGCGTTGCCTGAGTATGGAGGTGCGCCAGATGCTCACGAACCAGTGGCGTCACCAGGTGCTCGATCCTGCCCGGGGCGCCAATGCGCGTAAGGAATGCCTGGGTCAACGGTACGCCCGCCGCTGCATGACCAGGACTGCGTGGAATACCGTGCTCGTCGATCACAGTGGTGAGAGGTTTGCCCAGATCGTGACACAACGCCGCAAACAGCAGCACTGTGCGATCATGCGCATCCAGCGCATCACGTTCAGCGATCTGCGTTGCCGCATCGCAGACGTAGAGCGTATGAGTCCACACATCCCCTTCAGGATGGAAGCGCGGGTGTTGTGGGCATCCCTGCAATGCGGCAAGTTCAGGGTAGAGCGCCAGCCATCCCGACTCATCGAGGGCGCGTAGACCGGCGGAAGGATGGATGCCAAGGGTTGTCCATTTGTGCCACTCACGCCAGATACGGTCGAGTGGAAGCCCGGCGGATGCGGGGAGCAGGGTGCGACAGAGGGCTGCCGTCTCCGGTGCGAGGCGCAGATCGAAGCGCGCAGCAAACTGCATCGCGCGCAATACGCGCAGCGGATCATCGCCAAACGCCTCGGACGTGTGGCGCAACAGCCGTGCTTCCAGGTCTGCACGACCGCCGAAGTGGTCGATCAGGTCGCCAGATGGCGTCAGCGCCAGTGCGTTGATCGTAAAATCGCGGCGCGCCAGCGCCTCGCGTGGCGTCAACGACGGGTCGTACTCCGGCAATGTGCCTGGCTCGTCATCGGCAACCGGATGACGGCGCACTGGCAGCGCCACATCCACGTCGTACCCGTCGAGATGCAACTTGAGCACGCCAAAAGAGCGCCCAACCGCGACGATCCGTCCGAGCGACGCGAGCGCGGCAGCGAGGGTCTGCCCGTCGATGCCGTAGACTTCCACATCGATATCGGTCGGTGTCAGACCGAGCAACAGATCACGCACCGCTCCGCCGACGAGAAGCGGGCGCCCGCCGGCGTCTGCAATTGCGTCGAAGAGCGGCGCCAGCGTCACAAGAAGGGAGTGGCGCGCTGAGCCTGCCGAAGCGTGGTGAGATCGATCAATCATTGGGATGGCAATGTCACAGCAGTATCAAAATCAACACAACGATCAACGCGATGCTCGCACCACTCGCCCCCAGCGCGATAATCCGATCACGGTTCAGGAAACGCCGATCATCGGGCAATATATTCTCGAAGCCATAGATATACCAGCGATAGAGCACCGGTTCACGCGACTGACCTTGATGTCCGGCGGTTTTTGCTGTTTTCCATTCACCAAGATCGAACACGATCTCGGTGACAGGGATAAAGCGTACCGTCACCTCGCTCAGCACAATGCGCGTATTGGGGTTCAGGCGCTCTTCCGCTTCTTCGATCATCGCCTGAATACCCGGCACCAGGCGCCATTCAGGGCGAAACCCGCTGCTCTCCCGCTCGCGGTAGATTGTGTGCTTTTTGCAATGCTCCTGCAACCAGCGTTCATCGATATGCGGCAGATCATCGTGTCTGGTCATCTTTTCCGCCCGGCGATGCCAGCGGAAGGTCTTATGGGTGATCAGGCGAGACTCTCCACCGCAGCGTTTGCATTGCAATCCGCCTCTTCCTTCACAATCGGGGCACGGGATGATGCGCGGTTCTGCGGCAACCTGGGCTGGCGCGGTCGAATCAGCAGTGATAGGCGAACCGGGCAGCGAATTGCTTCGCGGCACAGGGTCGGCTGGCGCCGGAATGCGTCCATTGCCATTGCAGCGCGGGCAGACCGTGCGCCCCGTCCCGTTGCAATCATCACACGAGATCACGCGCGTCGAACCGGGAATACGCACGGCGCCGCCTGCGTCGCTCTCGAACTCTTGTGGCGCGGGCAGCGACACTTCCCATAGACCGGGTTCACGCTCGAGTTTGATCTTCGCCTTCTGGCGATCCGGCTCTTCTACGGTCTGCGCCGGTTCGCGCGTTTCGTACAACACGCGCAGGGTATACCAGTAGACGTTGTCGTGCCGGATTTGCCTGATAGCCGCCATACGCCCCAGCGCAGGACGGCGCAGCCACGGTCGCGCATCGCTCCATGCGTTCAGTAATCGAGCAATTTCGCGTGGGTCGTCGAGTTCATGGGCGCGCTTCAGCGCTTCCTGCATCGGCGCTTTGATCAGATCGGGCGCCAGCGCCTGTTCGACCGGATGCGGTTCTTCTGGCGGCGCTGCCGGAATCGGAGGCGCGCCAACCGGCGCGCCGGTGATAATCTGCGTGGTGCTGGCATGGCGGCGTAGCGCCTGTTCGAGGGCATCGACCGCCGCCTGAGCGCTGGGGTACCGTTTAGCCGGGTCGGGCGCCAGCATGGTGTGGATAATAGTATCGAATTCAGCCGGCATACCCGTCACACCGCGGTCGCGCAGCCTCATCAGCGGCACGAACGGTCCGCCATCTGCTCCAGGTCCCGGTATGTGGGGCCAGGGCAATGCGCCTGTAAGCATGACGAAGAGCACCACCCCCAGGCTGTACAGGTCGGAAAGATGGGTCACGGCGGTTGCCGAGGCGATGTGTTCCGGTGAAAAGAACCCGTGTGTTCCCATGACCTTGTGGACCGTCGTGAGCGATTTCTTCCCCGACTCGCGGGCAATGCCGAAGTCGGCCAGGAACACGCGTTTGCCGTCCTGGTCAACCAGGATATTCCCGGTCGAAATATCGCGGTGGATGACACCGTGCGCATGGGCGTAGTCAAGTGCAGCAGCCGCACAACGAAAGATGTGCATCGCCTGGTCGAGCGGCAACCGTCCATGCGCGCTGAGCCGATCGCGCAACGCTCCGCCCTCGACGTACTCCATAACCGTGTAGTAGAACGGCGCCTGGTATCCGTGATCATAGATCGGTACGATGTGCTCGTGGTGGAGCTGGCTGGTAATCTCCGCTTCGCGGGTGAAGCGTTCGATCCATTCGGCTTCCTGCGAAAGGAGCACCTTGATCGCCACCTGACGGGTGCGCAACGTCCGATGGCGCGCCAGCCACACATGGCTCATACCGCCTTTGCCGATCTGGCGTTCCAGATGGTAATTGCCGATCCATTCAGGAAGGTTGCTCATAGGTAAAGACTCAACACCGAGCGTGCCGCTGCCTGCGCCTGTGTCATGGCGGTCTCGCTCAGGCGCTCTTTGATGGCGGAAATGCTCGCCGGGTTCATGCTCAATTGCATCACTCCCAGTCCAACCAGGAGGGGCGCCACATCCGGCACACCGGCGATCTCGCCGCAGATGCACACCTGCAAACGAGCGCGGGCGGCGGCGCCAACGGTCTGCGCAATCAGGCGCAGGACCGCGGCAGAGTTCTGCGCATACCGCGTGGACACATCGGCGCTGGTGCGATCGGCGGCAAGCGCATACTGCGCCAGATCGTTCGTGCCGATGCTGAAAAATGCCGCCTCCCGCGTCAGCAGATCGGCGGTAATTGCTGCAGCGGGCGTTTCGATCATGACGCCGACGGGCACGTCCGCCCGGTGGGGAATGTTCTCCCGCGCCAGCGACTCAGCGGCGCTGCGGATCTGTTCACGCGCCCACGTGACTTCATCAGGGGTGGTAATCATCGGCAGCAGGATGCGCAGGTCGCCGTGCGTTGCGGCGCGGAGCATGGCGCGGATCTGGGTCTGAAACAGATCGGGGCGACGCATCGAGAGGCGCAACCCGCGGATGCCGAGCGAGGGATTGAGTTCGTGCGGCAGGTCGAGGTAATCCACCCGTTTGTCGCCGCCGATGTCCAGGGTGCGAATAATGACCGGACGCTCTTCCATGGTCTCGACCACCATGCGGTATGCTTCGTACTGCTCGTGCTCGTCGGGGGGCGCGCTGCGTCCCAGGAAGAGGAACTCGGTGCGGAACAGCCCGATGCCTTCCGCCCCCTGTTCAAGAGCGATGCGCGCCTCTAACGGATGGTTGATGTTTGCCCAGATGGTTACCGGCTCACCGCTTGCCATCCGTCCTGGTTGATCCCGCAGCGGTTGTCGCCGGAGTCGCGCGATGATCGATCCCGATACGCGACGTTCGTAGGACGACCATTCAAAGGCGTCAGGATCGACGATCAGCAAGCCGGTGTATCCGTCGAGCACCAGCGGCGCGCCATCGGGAACCGCCAGCGTTGCCGCCCCCAACCCAACTACCGCCGGGATGCCGAAGGCGCGCGCCAGGATCGTGGTGTGGCTCGTCGGTCCGCCCTCGGCAGTGGCAAACCCGGCGATCCGCCCGTCGCGCAGACTGACCGCTTCCGCAGGCGTCAGGTCATTCGCCACCAGAATGGCGCCGATCGGCAGATCGTGGATGCGGCGGGTTTCGCCGTGCAGCGCCGTCAGAATTGCGCGCCGCACGCTGTCGATGTCACTCGAACGTTCACGGAGATAGGGGTCGTCAATCGCTGCGATGGTGTCACGCAATGAGCCGATGGCTGTGATGAGCGCCTGTTCCAGGCTGATGCGTCCCTCGCGCATGCGCCGTTCCACGTCCTGCGTCAGAGTTTCATCTTCGACCAGGAGCGCGTGGGTGTCGAAGATGCGCGCTTCTTCGCTGCGGCCTTCTTCACGCAATAATTCGGCCAGTTTGCGCAACTGACCGGCTGCCATCGTCTGGGCTGCCTTGAACCGCGCCATTGCGGCGTCAATGTCGGCATCGACGGTATGCCAGGCGTGGTTGTTGGGCCGATAGTGGACTGCGCGTCCGAGCGCCACTCCTGGTGAACTGCCAGCGCCACGAAGGTAGATAGCCATTTATTCCTCGGCTGCGAGTTGGTCGAGCAATGCGGCCAGCGCCGCTACGGCCTCACGTTCGTCTTCGCCCTCGGCGCGGATCAACACCTGATGCCCCTGCGATGCGCCAAGTTGCAGCAGGTTCAACAGGCTGACCGGCAATTCGACCGAGGATCGCCGGGTAATGTTCCGTACAGTGATACGACTGCGAAATTCGCGCGTCTTGCGATAGAAATCGGCTGCCGGACGCGCATGCAGCCCAAGAGGATGCCGGATTTTAACCACTCGCTCTTCCATGATCTTTGAACCGGTATGCCCTTCACCCATCTCTGGCGAATGTTGACCTGCTTACCGGAAGCGCTGGCGATGTTCGGGATGAACTTTCATCAGATCACGCGCGCGCAATGCGGCAGCGGCGGTTTCCTCCAGCGTTGCGCCGACCGACGCTTCGACCGCTGCGAGATAGGCGCCTTCCACAAGTGGCGCATTGCTGATGACAACGCGCATGGCGGGTTCATCTTCGAGCACCGCTTCAACACTCAACGCAGCACTGGTGAAATCGACGAGCACCAGTACACCGTCATCGCTGGCGATGCGGTGCAGTCCGTCGCGAATAGCCTCCGCGTTGATCCCGAGCGAGCCATCAATCGCTCCGCCGATTGCGACAATCGGAACCTGACCGTGCGTCGCCTGATCAGCGAATTCCTTGACGCCACTGGCAAGCTGCTCGCTATGCGCAACAATTAAAATGCCAACCATATCACGTCACAAGTCCATACGCTTCGGCAAGCATCTCGATCGGATGGCGCGCAGTGACGCTTGCACCGTGACTGATCTGCCACCGGCATGTCTCGGAATCGCAGAGCGCCACGTCTGCGCCGGAACGGCGTATCGTCTCGAAGAGTGGCGCGCCGACATCCATGCTGATCTGATATTTCTCGACCTTCAATCCATACGTTCCGGCGATGCCGCAGCAACTGGCGTGCGTTTCGATCAACCGCAGTCCGGGAACGAGTTCCAGGACGTCGAGTGCAGGGCGGCCAATCCGGTGTGCGCGCAACTGGCATGGCGGGTGATAGGGCAGGGTGCGCTCGATTGGACGAAAGTCGGTGCGCAACTCGCCGCGCTCGTGCAGCATGCGCAAAAACTCGAAGATGTCATACGTCTGGTGTGCGACTGCGCGCACCGTGTCGCTCTGCATGCCGAGCAGTTCCGGCGCTTCTTCTTTGAGCGTCAGCGTGCAACTGGTGCTGGCGCCGACAATCGGGATGTTGCGCAGCGCATACGGCGCCAGGGACGCGACATTGTCCTCGTGCGCGCGACGTGCAGCGGTAAAGTCGCCGTTCGAGAGCAGCGGCAGGCCACAGCAGCGCTGGCGCGGGAGCAGCACCTCGAAGCCATTGTGTTCGAGCACGGCTACGACCGTCTTCCCGATCCACGGCTCGTAGTAGTTTGCCGAGCATCCGTGAAAGTAGACCACCTGGCGTTTGGGTTTTCCATTGATCGCTCGAGCAGCACGCCGGCGCCGGAACCACGACCGAAACGTATATCGGCTGAACGAAGGCAAAGGCGCTTCGCGCGCAATACCCAGCGTGCGCTCGATGACCGTCCGCAGCGGTTTGAAGCCGAGCAGCGCATTTGCCAGCGGCGCGTGCGGTCCGGCGCCCAACCGCCCGACCAGTCCGGAGCGGCTGATCAAACGGTTGCGTAGCGGTATGCCACGCTCCGCCGCCAGGCGCGCCCGCGCGCGCGCATTCAACTCGGCGATCCGCACGCCGGTCGGGCAGACCTCATTGCACACGCGGCATCCTGAACAGTAATCCACCGCCTCATCGGGCGACGGCTGGCGTTCATGCCGGAAACGTTGCGCCTGCGGACCAACATACTTTGGTCCGGGAAACATATCGGTGACGGCGCTGACCGGGCACGCCGCCGTGCAGATGTTGCACTTGATGCAGCGGTCGAGCGACTGTTCAAGCGAAAGCTCGATATGATCCTCTGGAATGATCGTCATGACATCAATCCTGCCAGCATCCGTCCTGCCGCCCATCCCGTGGCGATCGCAACGCCGCTCCGGCTGCGTTCACGGACAGTATCGGCGCCCGCCAGCGTTGCACCGGCAACGGCAACATTTTCGTATACCACCTTGCCGTCTGCGCCAAGCGGTCGCAGACGCGCATCAGTTACAACGCCCGCCGTGTAAATGGCATGTCCCTGCGGGTCGAGAAAACGCGGCGCAAACCAGCCAGCGCGGTTTGCCGGCGTGCGCACCGGCAGATCGAGCGCGGTTTCGCGCACAATGCCCGCGTGATCGGTCCGAATGCCGCCGCCGGCAATCCCGCCGGTCGCCAGCAGCACACGCTCGATGCGGTGTTCCTGCTGACGCGCTGCCGCTTCGCTCCAGATGCTCGTAAGGCGATGACTCTGTCCTTCGCCGCGTATCACGTCTGATCCGATCTGCAACCGTCCTCCGGCCTGTTCGATAGCATTCTGGAAGAGGGCAAACAGCCGCATGCCCGGAACCGATGGCGGCAGTGTCGGGATCTCGAACACCTGCGCACCGCTCTCGTTCTGTAAGTGGGCGACTGCTTCCAGCGGATCGCGCAACCCGAGCACAGCCGGCAGCCCGATCCGGGTTGCATCGCCGCGTTGCGCCCGCAACTGCCTGCCAATGTCGCTGCGAAACGCCGGATCATCGAACATGCGCGCGAAGATTACGGTGGTATATTCGCGTCTGCGAAATGCTGACGGTACGGTAAGGTACGTACCGCGCGCAGCGATTCCCTGCGCAGCCAGATTGGCAGCGATGAACGGCGGATAGAAATCGCGCAGTTCACGAAACCCGGCGATCAACACTTTCCCCCCGAGCCGCACGTCTCCAGCAGCCATCGTAACCGGCAGAAGTGCAGCAGGGCGTAGCGCCCCTGCCGCCGTCGGCAAAAGAACGTTGCATTCCAGCCCGCCAACATACGGATACCGCGCCATCTCGGTCAGTGCGCGGAAACGCGCGATGGCTTCTTCCACGGCCGGTACGCCAATCAGCGCGTATGGGTGATGCGGGCGTGTTTCGGAAATCGCTCGAAGCGCTGCGTATGGAGACCGTGCATCAGCGCCCCAGACATCAATCGTGCCGGCGGTCCAGTGGGTCGCCCCCTGTCCCTTTGCCAGCAGCAGTGGATGCAACCCTGCTTCCGCGAGCGCCAGCGCCCCCATCAACCCGCTCAATCCCGCTCCAATGACGATCGTCGTTCGCATCGCAATTGTCCTCGACGCCTCCGGCGGACGGTGGCTGAGCCTGTCGCAGCCCACGGTGAATGACATCTGACCCGCACGTTTTCAAGCAGGCTCTCGATAACCGGACTCAACGCGCCTGGCGCCTGTCCGAAAATCGCTACGCGCCGTGCAAGCGAAGGCGCCGCCTTTCCCTCCCCGACGATCTGTTCCGGACAGGCTCTTCTGCTCTGGTCACACAACTTCCTCGACCACAATATCACGTTTCCGCCCAATGGCGTCAGCGCCGGTTTCCGGCAGACGATCAACGGCAAGCGTTTCGAGATAGTTCAGCTCGTTGAGACGTTCCTGGCGCAATTGATCGCCCCACAACGTCGGCGTGACCCCATTCCAGCGCTCCTGGAGGAAGTGCCTGAGCAGCGCCGTTGCCGGCGCTACGCCAGAAGCGCCGTTCGCCTGCGCCGCGCCGTCGCGGAGTTCATGCCAGATCGCAGCCGCGCGATAGGTGCAGAATCCTCCCTGACACGGACCCATGCCCAGGCGTGTATCGCGGCGCAGATCGTCGAGATTGGCGGTTCCATCGCTCTGGATCGCCGCTTCGAGATGCGCCCGCGTCACCAGTTCACATTCGCAGATCAGGTCGCCGTAGCTGTCGTCTGCTTCGACCTCTGCCAGTCGGTGTCCCAGTTGATAGAACGGCGACGCCAGGATGGCGAAATGTGCGCGTGCCGGGGAATGCGGCGCAGTGGCGGCGCCATCGTGCGACGGTTCGATCTTCAGATCCGCCGTTCGGCATGGCGTGGTCACACCGAGTCGTTGTGCGACCAGATCGACCGTATGTTCCGCCATCAGGCGGTACGTCGTCCACTTGCCGCCGACGATGCTGACCATACCGGCGACGCCGTCGCGTGTCTCGTGATCGAGCAGTTTGTACGTGCGGGGAATGTCGCGGTCGCTTCCTGCATCCTGTTCCCTGTACAGCGGTCGCACACCCGCCCAGGCTCGCAACGCGCGCATGCGGCTCACCCCCGGAACCAGCCATTCGCCTTCTTCGAGGATGAGTTGAACCTCTTCGGGGGTCATATCGTATCCGTCAGGATCAGGCACAGGAATATCGGTGGTGCCGAGCACTGCGACAGTATGGATGGGCACGATAATGTCACCGTCGGCGGGCATCTTACAGCGGTTGACCACCGTATTGACGATCCGATGGTTCATGGCGATCATCGTTCCCTTGCCGGGTACGACATGGATGTGCAACCCGGCCATTGCGGCAATTTTCCCTGCCCAGGCGCCGGTAGCGTTGATGATGAAACTGGCATGAATCCGTACTGTTTCGCCGCTCCGCAGGTCCTCGCATACGGCGCCGATCATCCGGTCGCCCACACGTTCCAACCCGATCACCCGATGGTAGGTCAGCACCCGCGCCCCGTAGCGTCGTGCATCATCGGTATTGGCGTGGGTGGCGAGGAATGAGTCGGCGGCGCCATCGCGCACGGCAAACGCGCGCCTGATACGCGGGTTGAGCAGCGGCTCGCGGCGTAGCGCCTCGCGCACCGGGATTTCCTCGACCCACACGCCGGTGCGATGGCACGCCGCCACGAACCGCTCGGCATACGACTCGTCATCCGCCGGGGTCACCACGAACAGTCCGCCAGTCTCCTCGATGCAGTGCGGCATGATCTTGCGCAGGATCTCATTTTCGCGCGCACATTCCTCCGCCGATTGCGGATCTTTCACCACATAGCGACCGCCAGAGTGCAGTAGCCCGTGGTATCGGCCGGTGGTGCCGTGGGTCAAATCACCCTTTTCGACAAGCGCGCATCGGATGCCCCGCAGCGCAAGATCGCGTAGCGCGCCGGCACCGGTGGCGCCGCCGCCAATCACCAGAACATCAGTCGTAAGTGTGCGCATATCTGAATCATTCCCGGGACCGTGTCGGCTACGCTACATTCTGATCGGATGTCGGGTTGGCGTCGAGGCCGACCATGGCACAGGCAATGTAGTACGCCGACGTTGCGCCAGGGTCCTGATGTCCGATGCTGCGCGGTCCGAGAAATGCAGCGCGTCCTTTGGTCGCCTGCATTGGAATGGTTGCACGCATCCCTTCCTCGACGGCCGCAAGCGCACAATGTGCCGCTTCTTCGAGGGGCTTGCCCTGCACAATAGCGTTGCGAAACGTTTCGACCCCTGGTGCGATTGCGTCGAGCATGGTCTTCTCGCCGCGCTGCACGCGCCCGCGCTCGACAATTCCTTCAAGCGCCACTTCGAGTGCAGCAACAATATCAGCCTCCTCGATCGTGTAGCGCCCTGCCAGCAATGCGCCGGCGCGCCGAAATGCCGTTCCGTAGAGCGGGCCAGCCGCACCGCCGACCGTTGCCAGGAGCGTTTTTCCGGTGACGTCAAGTATGGCGCCGATATCGCCGTCTTGCAGCGTATCGAGTTTGACGACAACTGCGGAGAAACCGCGATTCAGATTCGTTCCGTGATCTGCATCGCCGATCACGGTATCGAGTTCTGTCAGTTCGGTTGCGTGTTCGCGGATAAGCGCGGCAACGCGCTCAAGAAAGCGGATGACATGGTCGACGGTGATCTGCATCCGGGAAGCCTCCAGGTAAGCATCTCCTCATATTGAGCGTCAGAGCGGCTGGCCGATGGCATCAGCACATCCGCCTCACATACCCCAGCGCAGGGCGGGTGCGTATACTGAAGCGTCCCGCAACGGAAGCAGTTCATCATCCAGACGCATCAGCGTGATGGTGCATTCGGCCATATCGAGCGATGGCATGCCGATGCCGATCAACATCTTCGCTTTGTACCTCTTCCTTGCGTCTCCAGAGCGCAACCCCGCTGTTTAGCATCGGGTGTATGCGGCATTGCGCCAATCATATGGTGATGCCTTGTGCGCATACGTCATTATACCAGAAGCCGCATAATAGAGCGATCAACCAGATGTTGCCCGAAATTGCTCGTGTCGCCGTCTTGCACCTGACGTTGGCTGAGCCGGTCGAAGCCAACGTCAGCCGCTCCATATCCTTGATTGCCGGGTTTTGGGTAATCGCTTTATACGAGGCGCACAGCGTGCAGGTCGAGTATGCATTATAGCGTATCAATTAACCGCCATTTTTGGCGATGGGCGTAACGTTTGCCTTATGAGTGTGTTATGGATGCAGATGGAAACAAAACAGTGCATGGCAGTGTATGGACGATGCTGAGTTAGTCGCCCGGTTAAGGCGCTTCGACGCACAGGCTGTCAGTTGGATCGTGGAACGCTATGGCACAGCGTTGCACCGCTACGTCACAGCCATCGTCGCCGATCCCCATCTGGCAGAAGATATTGTCGCCGAAACATATGTGCGTATGCTGGAGCGCATCGGCGACTACAAGATCACCGGCGCGCCGTTCCGCGCCTGGCTTTATCGTATTGCTCACAACCTGGCGATCAACGCCGTGACGCGCGACCGTTCCGCTCCGGTTGATCTGACGCTTGTTCATTCGGAGGCGGTGTCCGGTAATCCGGCGGAAGCCTTCGAGCGCGAAGAGCTGCATGGAGCGCTTCGACGGTCGTTGAAAATGCTGACCGATGAACAACAACAGGTTGTGCTGTTGCGGTTTGTCGCCGGGCTGTCGACTGCTGAAGTGGCGCAGCAATTGCAGCGTTCTGAAGGTTCGGTCAAACAACTTCAACTTCGGGCGTTACGCGCCCTGGGACGCCTGTTGGGCGCGGCGGAGGTCGGTGATGGACGATGATGACGAGAAACTCCTGAGAGCGCTGGATGCTTGTCTGGATCGGATCGAGCGCGGTGAATCGGTCGATGCCTGCCTGCGCGACTATCCAGCCGAGCGTGGCGAACTCGAGCCGATGTTGCGCGCTGCGACATCGCTGCGCACACTGCCCGCGCCGCCGCCGCCGAACCTCGATGCGATCAATCAGTCGGTTCTGGCGCGCGCCGCTGTCCTGCGTCAGGCAGCCGTATCGCCGACGTTGCCCCATCGGTATCCGGCACTCCTGCTTGTGGTTGCTGCGCTCGTGGTATTGGCAATTCTGTTCGGTCTATTCCTGATCCTGAGCACCCTGTTGGGTGGCGCCAACAGAACGCCGCCTGGCGCGCCTCCGTATCCGTCTGTGACTGCCCTTGCCACTGTACCGGTTCCGACAGTGTCGCCAATGCCGTCTGTCACGGCGTCACCCACGGCGCCAGCGTCGCCGACGCCAACCAGGGAAGTGTCGCCCACGCTGCAACCGACGGCAACGTCAACGATTGCGCCGCCGACGGCAACGCCGACGATCGTGTCGCCGACGGCAACGCCAACGATTGCGCCGCCGGTGCGCACGGTGGAACCGGTTCCGCCGCCCGCACCGCCGCCCACACCGCCGTCGGCGCCGCCGCCCGCGCCGCCGCCCGCGCCGCCGTCGCCCGGCGACGACGACGATGACGACGACGATGACGATGATGATTGAGGCGCAGATGACCGTCGCCGGGTGACGATCATCCGCGCCCGCGCCTACGAAGCGCGTTCGTAATCCGCCGTCTTCTTGCCATTGAGCATCGCCGCAGGTAATGGATGTTTGCTACACTGATACCGGTGAACTCGCTCGCGCTCGATGAAGATTTCGTTAGCGCCTGGCGCTGCGATCAATGGAATTCGCATTTGGGGTGCATTATCGACGGGGAACCGGATCATCGGCAATTATATCGGCGTAGCCGCCGATGGCGTCACCCCGCAGGGCAACACCGACGACGGCATCGATCTCAAGGATGCAACCAACACGGATGTGGGCGGAACAAATGCGGCTGAAGCAAATCTCATCGCGTACAATGGAGATAAAGGTGTCACCCTCAAGCCAGGCGCAACCAGCGCACGCATTCTGGGTAATCGTATCTTCGCAAACGGCGGGCTGGCGATAGATCTGGACAATGACGGTCCTACCGCCAACGATGACACACTGTTGACCGGATCGGCCAATCAGGGCATGGATGCACCGGTTATCAGCGTCGCCTGGCTGAGCGGAAGTTCGCTGACAGTGGCAGGATACATTGGGACGGCGCCAGGACAGACGGTATTCAGTGGCACGCGGGTTGAAATCTTTCTCTCACAGGGACCGGCGGGCGTCAGAGGGGAGGGTGGAATACTGCTTGGCGTTCTCACTGCCGCTGCCGACGGCACATTCGGCGGGACATTCACGGTCAGCGGGGTGAGCGCCGGCGACGTAGTGAGTGGAACGGCAACCGGCGCGTACACCTCTGAATTTGGCGTAAATGTTGCAGTGACGCCGTAAGATCAGCGTGCCGATTTGAGCACATCGAGGAGGCGCGCAACTTCTTCTGAATTGACGGCTTCGCCGGAGCAGAGACAATCGCGCGCATAGGTCTCTGCCAGGAGCGTACTCAGGCTTCCAACCGCCGCCTTGACAGCAGCGAGTTGCGTCACGATCTCCTGGCAGTCGCGACACTCTTCGATCATGCGTTGAATGCCGCGCACCTGACCTTCGATCCGTCGCAGCCGCACCAGTACATCGTGGCGCAGTTCATCGCTGATCGGGCGCACAGGCTGCGGTGCGGACATCGCTTCCTCCGTGAGCGGTTATCCGGCAATTGCCGCGTCGAACGCTTCCTTGAACATGCGCTTGGGACCGGCGCCGACAATCCGGTTGATCTCCTGCCCGTTCTTGAAGAAAATCATGGTTGGGATGGCCATGATGCCGAATTTGCTCATCCAGCGCTGATGGTCGTCGGTGTTGACCTTTGCGACCTTGACTTTGCCATCGTATTCCTTTGCCAGTTCTTCGAGGATCGGTGCAATAACACGACACGGACCGCACCACGGCGCCCAGAAATCGACGACGACCGGGATGTCGGATTTCAGCACCTGCTGCTCAAAATCGTCATCGGTCACAGTAACAGGCTTGGCCATAATAGACGTATGCTCCCTTTGCTATAATTATGCGATGTGCCTATACCTCCCAGGGGTATGCTCATACAGTATAATCTGCCTGTATCATGAAGTCAAGGAGGGCCGGATGGTCATTGAACGTCTCAATTCCGCAACATTTCACGCGGCGCGCCCCGGATTAGTGGCGTTGCTCCAGGATGCGGTCGAGAGCGGCGCGTCGGTCGGATTCCTGCCGCCGCTCGATAAAGCGACAGCGCAGCGCTACTGGGATGCGATTTGTGATGATGTCATCGAACGCCTGCGGGTGTTGCTGGTGGCGCGAGAAGGCGCCACGATCATCGGCGCGGTTCAGCTCGAACTGGCGCAGAAGCCGGGTGAGCAGCATCGCGCACAAATGAAGAAGCTTATAGTGCTGCGTTCAGCCCGGCGGCGGGGCGTTGGGCGAGCGTTGCTGGCGGCAGTCGAGGAAGAGGCGCGCCGTGAGGGACGTTCACTGCTCACCCTCGACACTCGTGAGGGTGATCCCGCCGAAATGCTGTATCAGGCGTGCGGATACACCTTCGTCGGGCGCATCCCAAAATATGCCCGCAGCGCCGATGGTTCGCTCCACACGGCAGTCATCTATTACCGATTGCTATAGAATGGCGTCATATGATTGGAATAATCAATCCGATTGCGCCTGCGATCAGGAGCGGCACAGCAACATACCAGAAGCGGCGCATCAGCCGGCGTTCACGGGCGCCGGCCAGCAGATACGGCTCGCCGATGGCGATCCATACTACGACGCCAATGGTCAACACGATCATTGTCAGTTCGTAGACCAGGCGGGTTGCATCGCCCAGGCTCAGCCATACATAGTAAATCTCGAAAAAGGCGCGCATCCAGATGACGTAAATGACAACGGCCGCCAGCGCCAGCACTATCAGCCAGAGACCCCACACGGCAGCGCCGCGCCTCCACGTTTGCCCGGTCGGTTGATGATCGATCATAGTCGTCTCCTGGCCTGTGGCTTCTCGTCATACCCCTCGTTGTATCAGACGTGTGCGTCCTTGGCAGTGTTGCCACAACCCCTAACCCCTCATTGTATCTCTCTCCGGTATAATCGTATCAATCCACCGTCTACGAGGGCAGGGACGCCATGAAGACAACACGCGAGCGTATTGAAGACTTGCGCCGACGGCGTGAGCGTGCACGCACCACCGATCCGCAGGCTGCAGAGAAGCAGCACGCGCGCGGCAAAATGACCGCTCGCGAGCGCATTGAAAAATTGCTTGATCCAGGTTCATTTGTTGAACTCGATGCCTTTGCGGTTCACCGCACAACTGCCTTTGGCATGGATCGACATAAGCCGCTCGGTGATGGCGTGATCACCGGCTACGGGACGATCGATGGCCGGCATGTCTGCCTCTTCTCCCAGGATTTCACGGTCTTCGGCGGGTCGCTTGGCGAAGTGTTCGCCGAGAAGATCTGCAAAGTCATGGACCTGTCGTTGCGCATGGGCGTGCCATGTATTGGTTTGAACGACTCTGGCGGCGCGCGCATCCAGGAAGGAGTCGTCAGTCTTGGCGGCTATGCCGAGATCTTCTACCGCAATGTGATGGCTTCTGGCGTGGTGCCGCAACTGTCGGTGATTGCCGGACCATGCGCCGGCGGCGCGGTCTATTCACCCGCGATAACCGACTTTATCCTCATGGTCAAGGGCAGTTCGCAAATGTTCATCACCGGTCCTGATGTGATCAAGACGGTCACTGGCGAGGATGTCGGCTTCGAGGAGTTGGGCGGCGCTATGACGCACAACTCACGCAGCGGGGTGGCGCATTTTGCCGCCGACAGCGAAGAGGAAGCCTTCGATCAGTTACGGGCGCTCCTTTCGTACCTGCCGTCGAACAATCTGGAAGATCCGCCGTTCGTTCCGCCCGACGATGACCCCGACCGCATGGACGAGAACCTGCAAACAATCATCCCCGACAACCCCCGCAAGCCATATGACATGCTCCAGGTGATCGAAGCGGTGGTGGACGAAGGCAGTTTTCTCGAAGTGCAGCCATTCTGGGCGCGTAACATCATCATCGGCTTTGCGCGGCTCGACGGGCATGCGGTCGGCGTTGTCGCCAACCAACCGGCCCATCTGGCCGGCACGCTCGACATCGACTCATCGGTCAAGGCGGCGCGGTTTGTGCGGTTTTGCGACGCTTTCAACATCCCGCTGATCACATTCGTTGATGTGCCCGGCTTTCTTCCCGGGACGCAGCAGGAATATGGCGGCATCATCCGGCATGGCGCCAAACTGCTGTATGCCTACTGCGAAGCGACAGTGCCGAAGTTGACAGTCATCACGCGCAAAGCCTACGGCGGCGCCTACGACGTGATGGCGAGCAAGCACATTCGCGCCGATTTCAACGTTGCCTGGCCCACTGCCGAGATTGCCGTCATGGGCGCTGATGCCGCCGTCAAGATTATCTTTCGCCGCGAACTGGCGCAGGCTGCCGATCCGGTGGCGCGCCTGACCGAACTGGTCGAGGACTATCAGAACCGTTTCGCCAACCCTTACATCGCCGCCGAGCGCGGCTATCTCGACGATGTCATTGAGCCGCGTGAAACGCGACCGGCGCTGATCCGCGCGCTGCGCCTGGCGCGCGGGAAGCGACAGAGCCTGCCGCCGCGCAAACACGGGAATATTCCCCTGTAAATCTGATACTGCGTTGTTCCCGGTCAGACGCGCCATCTCCCCTGCCCCCTCACAAAAAGAGAGGGGGCTTTTTCATGCCCGAAACTGCGTGTGACATAAGACTTCGCCAGGGAAGCCTGTCCGGTAAGCCTGACCGGAATAGCTGCGCATGGCTTAGAGCATTGCAGATTGCCTGCTTTTGAACAGAGTATCGCATTGGTGATGCTCACGGTATATCTTATAGGGCGAACAACCAAACCTGGACAATCAAGGACGTGGAGCGGCGGACGTTGATCTAGAGCCTGTTATGCACTTCAGAGATACACGTGGTATGATTTCAGTATGACACGTCAACCCTATCCAAGCGATGTGAGCGACGAGGAGCGGGCCTTCGTCGCTTCGACCGGCTCAGGCGCCGCGCTCCCTCCCTGACC
>CALGYB010000143.1 GCA_937935075.1 uncultured Roseiflexus sp.
AGAGGGGAAAAAGGGCGGTCCAATAAGGAAATTCAATCACGCTATTGGGATTCGCTGTGCGCCGGCGTACACATTGAACGCCGCGCCGCGCAGGAATCCGATCAGAGTCATATTGAACCGCTGCGCCAGGGTGACTGCCAGGGTCGATGGCGCACCGACCGCTGCAATGACCGGGATGCGCGCTGTCAGCGCTTTTTGGAGGATCTCGAAGCCCGCCCGCCCGCTGACCAGCAAGATCGCCTGGTGCAGTGCGGCAAGACGCCCCTGAAGCAGGTGCGCGCCGATCAGTTTATCCACTGCATTGTGCCGTCCGATATCTTCGCGCAGCGCAAGGAGATCGCCGTCAACGGAAAACAGAGCGGCAGCGTGCAACCCGCCGGTTTTCTGAAAGAGCGCCTGCGCGCGGCGGAGTGCGGCATCCATGCTGGCCACGACCGGAAGCGAGACGCGCAGTCCATCATCGTCGGGCAGCGGCGCACAACCGCGAGTGCGCAACGCCTCGAGCGACGCTTTGCCGCAGACGCCGCACGACGATGAGATATAGAACAGACGCCGGGCATGGGTCAGATCGGGTTGCACCCCCGGACGCAGGTCAACCGTGAGGGTATTGAAGCGCGACTCTGCATCACTGTCTGGATCGGCGCAGTAACGAATGGTTGCGATGTCGTCACGCGCGCGCACGATCCCTTCGCTGAACAGGAAACCGGCAGCCAGCTCGAAATCTTCACCCGGCGTGCGCATGATTGTCGTCAGTGGGATGATGTGCGTTCCGTCAGCGCTGTGAAGCGCCAGGCGGATCTCCAGCGGCTCTTCGACGACCAGCGTATCCCGGTCGCGTGTCGGTCGTCCGTCGCGCACCCGGATGACGGTGCGCCGTTGCACGTTGGGTTGGGTGAGCATGGCGATCTCCCTCACGCATTATCCAGCCGCTGCACGGTCACAATCGCTTTGTACGCGGGCACGCCGGAGTCGGGATCGCGGCGATGGGATGCGATCAGGACGTTCCCTTCGGGCCAGTGGACCTGCACGTTGCGCGGTTTCATCGGCGCGTACTTCACCCGCGCCCGCATTTCGCCCGCTTCCGACCGGATGAGCACCATGTCGCCTTCGCGCACGCCAAGGGCAGCGGCATCGTCCGGGTTGATGAGCATATCGTCGCGCCGCGCGCCGTTGAGCGGGTCGCGCTCGCCGTGGATGAGCGAGTTAAACTGCTTGCCACGGCGGGTTCGGAGCAGAAAGGCGCCATGGGGCAGCGACGTGTCCGGCGGCGTCAGCGGCGTCATCACTGCGCGACCGTCGGGAGTGGCGAACACCCCGCCACGGCACAGGATACGTCCGCCCCACTGGACATGGTCGCCGGTGCGTTGCAGCCGCTGAATGCCGTCGTACTCCGGCACGATGCGCGCAATCTCGTCGCGAATCTGCTGCCCGCTGTCAAAGTGAACGAGATGGGCGCGCTCCGGCGTCACCCATTCCGCCACTTGCATGAAGATTTCCCACTCACTGCGCGCTTCTGCCGGCGGCGACACGATCTGCGGTGAAAAGATGACCTCACGCTCGGTGCTGGTTTCGGTACCGCCGTCGCGCTGCTCATAGCGCGTGGCGGCGGGCAGCAGAATAACCGTGTCCGCCGGATCGACCAGCATCTGCGAGGTTAGAATGATGTCCTGATGCACCCGCAGCGTCGGGCGTGTCAGCGCCGCGCGAATGTACTCCGGGTCGGGCAGCGTGTCGAGAAAATTACCGCCTGCCGCATAGAACACGTCGATCGCGCCGGCGTGCGCCGCATCGAGCATCTCGCTACAGGTGAGACCCTTCCACGCCGGCACATCGAACCCCCACTGTGCGCTCAACCAGCGCGCCTGCTCGTCGTTCACCGGTCGTCCGCCGGGGAAGGTGGCGGCGGTGCACCCCATTTCGCCGCCTCCCTGAACGCCGCTGTGCCCGCGGATCGGCATGACGCCGCAGAACTCGCGCCCGATAAAGCCGCGCGCCAGCGCCAGGTTCAGGATTGCTTTGACGTTCTCGACGCCGTGTTCATGCTGGGTAACGCCCATGCTCCAGACGAAAACAGCGCTCTTCGCCTGCGCCAGTATCTCAGCAAAGGCGCGCATCTCCTCGCGGCTCGCGCCGCTGGCGCGCTCCAGCAGTTCCCACGATTGCGTTTCAAGATGCGCTTTCACCTGCGCAAAACCGCTGGTATGCTCCTCAATGAAAGCGCGGTCGATCCAGTCGTTTTCGATCAGATGCCTGAGCGTTCCATTCAGGAATGCAATATCGCCGCCGGTATGGATCTGGAAGAAACGGTCGGCGAGACGGGTGCCAAACAGCGCGCTCTCGAAGACGCTCGGCACCCAATAGCGTTCCAGCCCTGGCTCGCGGTACGGGTTCACCACAAAAATGCGCGTACCCTGCTGCTTCGCATAGTAGAGATACTTGGTCGTGACCGGTTGATTGTTCGGCGTGTCGCTGCCGATGAAGACCAGGGCATCGGTTCCGATCCAATCGCGGTAACTGCACGTCGACGCTGCCACGCCAAGCGTCTGCTTCATGGCGGTCGTGCTGGGGGCGTGGCACAACCGCGCGGCGTTATCCACATTGTTCGTGCCGAGAAAGCGCGCCGCTTTCTGCGCCACATAATAGGTTTCGTTCGTAATGCCACGCGAGGTCAGGTAGAACGCCATGCGTCGCGGATCGGTCACGCGGATACGGTCGGCGATGATATCGAGCGCCTGATCCCACGAGATACGCCGAAAGCCAGCATCGCCGCGTCGGCGGATCATGGGATAAGGGAGGCGACCGAGAGCGCGCAGTCGCCTGCCGTCGAGGGTGCGCAACCCGGCGACATTGTCGAGCCGGCGGATGTCGAGCGGCGGCATGGTATTGAGCCGCAGCAGGTTCAATCGCACCGTACAGAGATGAATGCCATCCATCGTAAAATCGCGCAGACCGGCAGTGCCGAGGGCGCACCCATCACACACGCCGTCGCGCAGGATGCGCCACGCAGCGCCGAGGTTATCGCGGTTCTCCCAGAAGGTGCGCACAATTTCCCAGTAATGGTTCGGCTTCACGTGGCCCAGCCCATTGGGAACAAGGCTGACCCACGTGGCAGGGTTGAAGCCGCGCAGTTGCATAGCGCCTCCTTCGCAGTTGTGGAGAAAAGGGGACGATTACCACATATTGTACCAGGGATCAAGCCCTGTCGGGAACGCGACAGTCCCTCGGGGTTTGTCTGTCCTGATACGAATACTCGGTCATTCGTACCATACTGCCGGGGCGCTGCGGGCTAAAGCCCTCGCTGAGCAAGTGAAAGCCCCGCTGGGGCTGCTGATGCCAGGTCGCGGTCAGCGTTCACGACTGTCGGTGCGTATTGTGGATCGTTACGCCCCGCGAACCGGGCGCGCGAACGTCTTGTCTGACTGACTGCGCATTCGTATGAGCACGGGCTTGTGGCGTTTGTGAACGTGCGCCGCTATCGACCGCGCAGGCGGGATTCGCTTCCCCTGGCCTGCGGCTTCAGTCGCCCTGCGGATGGGCGGACGACCGGCGCAATGGCAGCCAGATCAGGGCGATCAGCGCCAGGCTGACGGCATGGAGCGGCAATCGCCACCACCAGGGGGCGACTTCGTCGAACGCATCGACCGGTTGCACTTCGGGTCGGAGCGGCGCGGCTTTCGACCATGCCAGAAATGCGTCGCCGACCGGCAACACTCCCAGCATATACCGTTTTTCGCCGCCGGCGTCGATCCCCATGCCAAGGAACTCGCCGCCAAGTCGCAACGGTTCCGCCAGGCGGACATCGCCCCACGCGCGCGCCGCGCCCAGCGTCACGGTCGTTGCCGACAGACTGACCCCCGCCAGCAATGGACCGGAGTCCACATCACCGACGCCCTCCTGCCCGTGCGAATACTCGCGCACCCCCGGCAACCCTGCAACGGTCGTGACGAACTGCGCCCGGAAACGCCGGTATTGATCCAATCCCCATTCTGGATCGACTGCCGGAAGAAAACGCGCGATGATGCTCTGCGACGAACCGCGTGCGCCATCGATCGGTTGCCCGCTCTGCGGATCGGCGCGGTGCGAGAGCAGCCCGGTCGCCGGGTCGATCCGCTCCCGCGCCATTGCAATCCAGCGCGCAATCACATCGCTGTAACGCGCCTCGAACAGGTCGTTGCAGCGCCGCAGCGCAGCAATGCCAACCACGCTATCGACGGGCCATGCCTGATTGGGGTAGGAGGTGAGAAACGGCGTGGCGCTGCGGGCAAAGGCGGCGCTCAACGCCTCACAATCGGCAGCAACCCGCGCTACCCGTTCCGGCGCATGCTGATCAGGCGCTTCGAGCGCCAGGATTCCGGTGCGTAACCATGTGCCCCAACCGACGACGAACACCCCGAATGGCGGATCGAGAGCAGGAGTGAACGGCGCGAGCGCCGCCGGCGAATCCAGCCGGTCGGCAGCCTGCCACGCCTCAGCAATCGCCTGCGCGCGCAGCGGGTCGTCGGTAGCGACGGCGGCGCCGGCATCGACCCAGGCAAGCCCATACAACACATGGCTGAAGAAGAACCCTTCGGGAAAGAGTTGCTGCATCTCCTCGCCGGCGCCGCGGTCCAGCGCACCGCGCAAAAAGCGCAGTTGCGCCACGACATCCGGCGGGAAGCGCCCTGGTCCCGCCACGTCCGTCGGCGGCAGATAGAGCCGAAGCTGGATGAGCAGGAGGGGAATAGTGCAGAGGAGGGCGAAGAACTGAACGATACGTCGGATAATGGTCATTGGCTACGATTGACCGTAATAAGGTCTTTCTCCTCGTCAGAAAGCCATTATCGCCGCTATCATACCGCAAAATTCAGGTTTCTGAGCCATACACAGAGACGAGGCAGGCAAACGGCGCCGAGATCAGCCGCTGCGACCGAGCGCAGCGAGGCGAAGCCTGTCGGGTGCATACGCTGGTTAGCCAGCGCATTTGTCTTTCGCTCACCACAAGCGCATAATGCCATAGGAATCAAATGCCGCATCACTACTCACCAGGGACATCTGCTCGACTTGAGCTTGTGCTACCAGTAAACGATCAAATGGATCGCGATGATGAAAAGGCAAGGTCACGACCTTTGCCGTATGGCTAGAGCCTGTTATGCACTTCAGAGATACACGTGGTATGATTTCAGTATGACATGTCAACCCTATCCAAGCGATGTGAGCGACGAGGAGCGGGCCTTCGTCGCTCCCTCCCTGACCTTCATGACCGAAGACGCCCCGCAGCGCGACCACGCGCTGCGCCCCCCCCTTTCCCCCCCCTGCGGGGGGGGAAAGGGGGAGGGCGATTGCATCGTCCGCGCTTCGGCAGGCTCAGCGCATCGCACGGGAGCGCCCTGGCGCATGATGCCCAGCGCTCCGCCGCCGTGGTACGCCGTCTATCAGCACACCCAGCGCTGGCTGAAGGCCGGGGTCGGTGCGACGCTCGTCCATGATCTG
>CALGYB010000144.1 GCA_937935075.1 uncultured Roseiflexus sp.
CGCGCTTCGGCAGGCTCAGCGCATCGCACGGGAGCGCCCTGGCGCATGATGCCCAACGCTCCGCCGCCGTGGTACGCCGTCTCTCAGCAAACCCAGCGCTGGCTGAAGGCCGGGGTCGTTGCAACGCTCGTCCATGATCGGCGCGCGCCCCCCCTGCACCCCCTGCCCCCCCCTGCCCCCCCCGCAGGGGGGGGAAAGAGGGGGGGCGCAGCGCGCGCCGGCGATGACGGGCATCAACGTCCCCCCCTTTCCCCCTCCCCGCATGCGGGGGGGCGGCAAGGTCCACGTGGCTGAAGCGGTTCATTACCGTTATGCTCGAAAGTACATAACAGGCTCTAAGCACCACCCCGCCCGACGCTCAAGCGTCGGGCTGAGGGAACGAAGGGCGCTCAAGCGCCCTGGCCCGAAGCGACGCGGCGCCTGCCATCTCGCCCGATGCTCAAGCATCGGGCTGAGGGAACGAAGGGCGCTCAAGCGCCCTCTCGCTGGTACTACCTTACGACTGTTCAAGCGACTGTATATCAAGAGTGGCGCCATCATCCCGACTTCGATTCACAAAGACCCATCACATTTTTCGAGACGTTGATCCAGCGTATTTTCGGCATGATGTTTTTGCTGGTTGATGACATATTGCATCACATTATTTAGATGTGACTCTGATAGCGACAAAACGCCGTATTCCTTTTGCCACGCAAAAACGATGTCGGAATTCAGGCGTGAAACGAGATGAGATGACACACCCTTTACTTGCCCGATAAAGGTAGCCAGAGCGATACTCGGTGGTACAGTGGCAACAAGATGCACATGGTCTTCCATGCCGTTAAGGGCATGTGTTATTCCGTGCAGATCATTGACTTTCGCGCGAATTGCTGCAAATAATGGCTCTCGTAGAGTAGCAGTGAGCATTGGCAATCGTTGATAAGTCGTCCAAACAAAGTGGTAAAATAATCGCGAGTACGGCACAGGGTCTCCTCCACATTATTCTTGGACTTAAACTTTCATCTATTCCTACTGCGTGCGAGCGCTGCCCCCGTCCCCTACCCCAGTCCCGCACAGCGCGGCTTCGTGCGGTCTCAGCCCGGGCGTTCACGTCCGCGCGCGCGTGCGCCCTCCCCAGCCGTGCGCTGCGGCTTGCGCGATGGATGGTTCACGTCCGCGCGCGCGTGCGCCCTCCCCGCCCAGATGACGGTCATCTGCACCGCGCCCAGGTCCAGGTCTACCCTCGCGTATGCTCACAAGGTTGCACCGTCGGAACCACCGGCGGCGCAGTCGTCCGTTCCGGGAGACAGCGGAAGACCAGCGCCGCCGCGCCCAGCAGCACCAGCGCAGTAGCGATGAAAACGGCAGACAAGCCGAACCATGCGGCGATCATGGCGCCGAGCAGGGGCGCGGCGGCGCGCGCAGCGGAATTCACGGAGTTGTCGATGCCAAACACTGCCCCTTCATCTCCTGCGCGCGTGTAGCGCGCCAGCAGTGCGCTGAGCGCCGGGTTCATCCCACCGGTCGCCGCACCGGTCAATGCCTGGAGCATGAGCAGTTGCCATCCGGCAGTGACGAATGCCTGCGGAATGAAACAGAGCGCCGCTACCAGCGTTCCCGCCAGCAACACCCGACGATGTCCGACACGGTCGCCCAACCGCCCCAGGTAGAGCGCGCTCACCGTGCCTGCCGCCGACGAAAGCCCGACGATCACGCCAGTCAGGGTGCTGACGCCGGCGCTGCCGCGCATGAGCGATGCAACATACAGCGGCAACAGCGGCAGCAGCATGTTCGGTCCCAGCCAGTTGAGGAAGCGCGTTGTATAGGCAGCGGTGACGGCTGGCAACGCCAGAATGCGTCGCCAGTCGCTGAGGATGCCGGGACGCTGCGCCCCTTTCGGCGGCGGCGTGAAGCGCTCATGGATGCCAGACGTTACAACGACGCCAGATATGAGCAGCAGGATCGACGTAACAATAAAAGCTGCGCGAAAACCAAACGCATCGGCAACGACTCCGCCGAGCAATGGTCCGGCAGCAATGCCGGCCCACAGCCCAACCTGGAGCATCCCCATGGCGTAGCCGGTGCGTTCACGCGGCACAAGCGAGGCGGCAAGCGCGTTGATCGCGGCGATCGTGCCGGTAATAGCGCCCTGGATTGTGCGCAGCAGCGCCAGTTCCTCCGCCGAGCGGACGAATCCCATCAGCAGAATGATCGCTGCGCCGCCATACATGGCACGCTCGATCATCGCCTTGCGTCCGTAGCGATCCGCCAGCGACCCCCAGATCGGCGACGTGATCGCCATTGTGAGCGCCTGCCCGGAAAACACCATGCCCGCCCAGAATTCGAGACTCAACCCGGTGTTCGTACCCAGTTGCTCGACATAGAGCGGTAGGAACGGAAAAAACATCCCAAAACCGATTGCCGAAACCAGTTGCGCGGCGACCAGGATGAAAAGGGTGCGTTGCCAGCGTGTCATACAATAACCGTACCCTCGCCTGCAAGGGCGCGTGAGACCGGTTCGGCAACGCGTGCATCGCTGAGGATGACCCGTCCAACCCCCTGCGCCAGCGCTTCAGACGCGCCCAGAATCTTCTTCTTCATCCGGCCCTGCGCCAGCGGCAGGTACTCCTCCACATCGGCGCGCGGTATGCGCCGGACGAGGGTGCTTTCATCGGGGAAGGCGCGCAACAGACCGGGAACGTTCGTCAGCAAGACCAGCGTATCGGCGCCAAGCGCTGCGGCGACCGCAGCCGCCGCGCGGTCGCCATCGACGTTGAGCGCCTCACCGGCGTAGCTGGCGGCGATCGGCGCGATCACCGGCAGAAATCCGGCGTTCAAGAGCAGATTGAGCAGATCGGTATTGACTTTTTCAATGGTTCCGGTCCAGTCGTCGCGCAGTACTTTCTGCTTGCCGTCTTCGATAATGCGGATGATGGCTTTGCGTTGCCCTTGCAGCAAACGCCCATCGAGACCGGCGAGACCGACGGCGTTTACGTCAAGTTGCAGCAGGCGTTCGACGATGATCTTGTTGACCTTGCCAGCAGTCGCCATCAGGAAAAGTTCCAGCGTCGCACGGTCGGTGTAGCGGCTGGTGTAACCGGATGGCGAAGTGACGAAACGGGGCGGGTGTCCCAACCGTTCGGCGAGGGTGTTGGTTTCGTGCGAGCCGCCATGCACCAATACGACCCGCTGACCAGCGCGCATAAGGGTGGCGAGATCGGCGCAGAGCGCGTCATAGGCGATGCCCGCGCCGCCGCCAACTTTGACCACGATCATTCGGCAGCCTCCCTGGATCGGTAGAAGAGTCGGACAATCTCCATTGCCTGGTGGTGGTTGATTCCTCCTTCACGCACACTGGCGCAGCGGATCAACCGTGCGGCGAGTTCGTCGGCGGTTGTTTCGTCGGTGGGAATATGTTGGTCATCTTCTGCCAGATCGTCAGCATACGGAACAATCCGGGCGCGGATGTCTTCGGCAGAGCGCAACACCAGATGCTCCCGTTCGCGCCAGAAACGCACGTTGCTCTTACCACAACCGAAGCATGCCAGCACCGGTGTGCGCAACGGCATGTCGTAAGGCGGCAACGCCCCAGCGTAAGCGCTATTGCCGAGATCAATCGCCTGCTGCCCTTCGTATCCTTTCTCCAGCGCCAGGCGGAAGGCGCGCAGGGTCGTATCGGCGTGGACGCCGGAACCATCATACTCGGTGTTCGACGAAAACGGACTGCGGTCGAAGACGAAACCGCTGCGCGCCAGAATCCGGTAGAAGAAGGCGTCGAGGTCACGATAGCGGTTGACGAACAGTTCGCCATCGGGGAGCACGCCGAGTTTCTCGCGCACTGCCTGGCGGATGGCGGGCATGGAACGCGGGTAAAGGAGCAGGAGTCGTCGGTAGATCGCCTCGATCAGTGAACTGAGACCGATCGTGCCGTTACGCTCTCCGATCCCCAGGATCGAAAAATCAGGCAGCATCATGATCCCCAGTCGCATGCACAACAGCAGCGTATCGACATACAGCCGGTCGGAGTGACCGATGTCGTTGTGAATGTGACATTCGAGGAAGGCAAACCGGATGCCGACCTGCCGCAACACCGCAATCCGATCGCCAAGATCATCAATCGTGCCGACGCCGACCGTGTCGGGGATGCCGATGCCGTCAACATGCAGCCCGTGGCTTGTCAGGCGCTCCTGCAATCGCTCGTAGAACGCGCGATAATCGTCGAGAGGGGTGCGATAGGCGTCTTCAGTGCTGATACGAACGCAGTCGAAGCCAAGGTCGCGCGCCAGATGAATGGCGTCGAAGGCTTTGTCGGCAAGCTGAACGGCGTTTGCATGAACCGTCGCTTGCTTGATCGGGCTGACGCCAATGTAGAGGTGCAGGCGACGGAAGCCGGTCTCGGCGGCGATGCGAATATCGGCGGCGACACAGCGTGCATGCGCAGCGAAGGTTGTCGTCAGTCCGTGAGCAACGGCGCGTTCCAGCAGACGACGATTGAACGCCTGTCCTGGCGGATTAGCGGGAAATGCGGGGAGTTCGATCACCCCGACCCCCAGCGAGTCCATGCCGCGCACCGCATCCCATGCCTCATCGATGGTCAGGTGGAACCCCTGAAGCGTCCCATCGCGGCACTCGCCGACTGCCTGCAACGACTCGCGGATGCTGAAGACCCCCCAGCGCACGGCTTTCAGATAGTCGAACAGTGCAAACAGTTCGACCGCTTCGTGATAGCGCGGTTGCGCCGGGTTTTCGTTGTGTAAGAAATCTGGTATAGGTGACATATCTATGCGACTCCATTGCCAGGTGACCGTCGCCACCAGCCATGCTTGCGCTCGCTGTCCCTGGCAACCGCCTGGGCATTGGGCTGCGCCCCAGGTGACCGTCACCACCGGGGGGCGCCCGCAGGCGCCGCC
>CALGYB010000145.1 GCA_937935075.1 uncultured Roseiflexus sp.
ACGCGGCAGCGCCGATGGTACTGGCGGGACGCCCGCCGGGAGAGTAGGTCCGTGCGCCGAATCAACGCGGCGTGGAGCAGTGGCAGCTCGTCGGGCTCATAACCCGAAGGTCGGTGGTTCGAATCCACCCGCCGCTACCACGCAGAACAGGCGGTTTCCAATTTGGAAACCGCCTGTTTTTTTGCTTTTGCGTTGCGCTCTGTTTTGAGCGGCGGCTTTCGTTCGATTTGAGCGCCAATTGTCAGAAGGCGACGTTGCCGCTTGTCTGCTTCGAGGGTGCGTCGCCCTGCCGACGCAACAACTACGGCTGCGCAACATGTGAACAGTTTTCCATGTTCCTGTCTGTTCAGGAATGGGGGGCGGACGTGGTACAATGACTGGCGCTCCGTTTCTCGCGCTTCTCGCTGGAGGCCAGGGTTGTAGACTCTGGTCCGGCGTATGAGGACGTTGTTCGATGAACGATGGTATTATCTGCATTATTCCAATACGTGGCATCGGCGATGTGCAACCTGGCGATGATCTCGCTGATGTTCTCGTCGATGCGCTGAAACGTAATGAGATAGCGCTTGAAAACGGCGATGTGCTGGTTGTGACGCAGAAGGTTGTGTCCAAGGCGGAAGGGCGCCTGGTAAACCTGGAAACGATTGAGCCGTCGCACATGGCGCGTATGGCGGCATTGCAAGGACGAAAAGATGCTGCGTACTACGAGGTGGTGCTGCGTGAAAGTCGGCGGATTGTCAGGATGGATCGCGGTGTTCTGATTACCGAAACTCATCATGGGTTCATCTGCGCCAACGCTGGCGTCGATGAGTCGAATGTAGCCGATGAGCGTTTTGTGACGTTGCTCCCCGTCGATCCCGATGCTTCGGCAATGCGCCTGCGCCTGGCGCTGCGTGAACGTTGCCAGGCTGATGTGGCGGTCATTATTTCGGATACCTTTGGGCGACCGTGGCGCGAAGGACAAGTGAATGTGGCAATCGGCGCCGCCGGTCTCGCACCACTGGCTGACTATGTCGGGAAGCAAGATCCATATGGCTATACCATGCATGCCAGCGTGATTGCCGTAGCAGATGAATTGGCTTCGGCTGCGGAACTGGTTATGGGCAAAGTGGATCGGATTCCCGCTGCGGTGGTGCGCGGGTATTCAGTGGCGCCCTCCGATGATGGCGCGCGTGTCTTAATCCGGGCGCCGGAACGCGATCTGTTCCGTTGATGGATGCAGAAAGACCGCAGGAGCGCCAGAGTTCATGATGACCACTGAAACGAATCGTCTGTCACTCTCGCTGGCGGAAATTATCCGTGGCCGGCGCTCGGTGCGTCGCCTGTCGGATCGTCCTGTTGCGCGGGAGCATATCCTGGCGATGCTCGAAGCGGCCCGTTGGGCGCCTTCGCCACACGGCCGGCAGCCATGGCGGTTTGTGGTTTTGACCCGCGCGGAAGTCAAATGCACGCTTGCGGAGGCCATGGGCAATGAATGGCGCCGCCAGCTTGCACTTGATGGTCAGGACGCTGCGACGATCGACTTGCGTGCGCGCAAGTCATATGAACGGATTACGAGCGCCCCTGTGGTTATTCTGCCGTGTCTGTATACGGTCGATCTCGATGCCTACCCCGATGCTGTGCGCCACGCTGCCGAAGTGACCATGGCAGTGCAAAGCCTCGGCTGTGCTGTTCAGAATATGCTGCTCACTGCGTATGCGCTTGGGCTGGACTGCGGGTGGATGTGCGCCCCATTGTTTTGCCCGGAAATTGTCACGGCGGCGCTCGACCTGGATCCGGCGCTGATACCCCATGCCTTGATTACAGTGGGGTATGCCGCTGCCGAACCGGTCCGCCGGGAGCGATTGCCGCTCGAGGCATTGATCGTTCGCTTCGATTGACCCGGATGGAGCCGTTGTATGATTGTCGTCCTGGCGGGCGGTGTTGGCGCCGCCCGTTTCCTCGAAGGGTTGGTGCAGGTCGTGCCGCCGGAAACCATCGTAGCTATCGTTAATACCGGCGATGATATGGTCTTCCACGGGTTGCATGTATCCCCGGATATCGATATTGTGACGTACACACTGGCCGGAATCGTCGATCCGGCGCAGGGATGGGGGATTCGTGACGATACCACGCACACATTGTCCATGCTTGCGACACTCGGCGCTGAGACCTGGTTCAAACTCGGCGATCGTGACCTGGCGACGCATATTCGCCGCACTGAGTTGTTGCGTGCTGGATGGACTCTCTCACAGGTGACGGATGCGTTTCGCCGCGCGTTGAATGTCGGTGTGCGGGTGATGCCAATGAGCGATGATCCGGTAGCGACTGAGATCGCCACGCCGGTGGGATGGTTGCATTTTCAACAGTATCTGGTGCAGCGCCGCGCTCGTGATGAGGCGCTTGGGGTGCGTTTTGTCGGCGTCGAGCGGGCGCGTGCGGCGCCGGGAGTGCTTGAAGCGCTGCGCGCGGCTGAGACGATTGTGATCGCGCCAAGCAACCCGGTCGTCAGTATCGGCACGATTCTGGCGGTGCCCGGCGTGCGTGACGCGATTGTGGCATCGTCGGCGCCGGTTGTGGCAGTCAGCCCGATCATTGCCGGCGCGCCGGTCAAGGGTCCGGCTGCGCCGCTGATGCGCGCCGTTGGGCTGGAGGTGTCGGTGCGCGGTGTGGCTTCCTGCTATCGTGGCGTGATCGATGTGCTCGTGATCGATCAGGCGGATGCCGATCTGGCGAATGACCTTCGCGTGTCTGGCGTCGATGTGGCGGTGACCGACACCGTGATGCGCGGTCCTGCCGAGAAACGGCGTCTGGCTGAAGCAACGCTCGATGCTGCAAGAACCGCCAGACGGTGTCGCTCGTACTAGTCGCTACAGTGTGGTTCATCTGCGGCGGGCGGCGTCTGGAATGGGCTTGAGACCGTAACACGGCAGCGGATTTTTATACTCATGCGCGGTCATTCATACAATACTGCCGGGGCGCTGCGGGCGAAAGCCCTCGCTGAGCAAGTGCAAGCCCCGTTGGGACTGCTGATGCCAGGGCGTTGTAGATTGTTACGCCTTGCAAATCAAGCGCTCGAACATCTTGTCTGACTGACCGCAAGTGAGTATTACCAGGCAGCATGGGACGTCGATATGGAGATCCACGCGATTGTTCCGGTGAAAGAGTTACGCCAGGCGAAGCAACGCCTGGCGCACGCGCTCGATGCACACGAACGGCGGGAGTTGTCGCTGGCAATGCTTGGCGATGTGCTGGCGGCGCTGTCGCAATCGCCGGTTCACCGGATAACGGTGATTAGTCGGGATGTGGCAGCGTATCAAATAGCAGCCATGTATGGCGCAGCGGTTGTTGTGGATCAGACGTCTGATCTCAACGCTGCACTTTGTCAGGCGGCTGCGGATGTGCCTGGCGCCGCCGCTCTCCTGGTGACGCCTTCAGACATCCCGCTGCTGCGCGCAGAAGACATTGCAACGCTATCGGCAACATCCGGCGTGGCGCTCACACCAGCCCATGATGGCGGAACGAACCTGCTACTTGTCCATCCTGCACGAGGATGGACGTTCCTGTTTGGTCCTGACAGTTTTGTGCGTCATTGTGCAGAAGCCCGGCATCGTGGGTTGCCGGTGCACGTCGTGCGCATGCCGCATCTCGAGCGCGACATCGACGAGATCGATGATCTAATCTGGCTGGCGCAGCAACCCGGAACTACAGCGGCGCAACGTCTGGCGCGGGAGTTTTTTGAACGTAAAGGAGCACATCGATGGCGATTATCGGATATGCCGCAGCCTTAGAACAGTTCCATCCGAACGATCTGCTGGCATACTGCCAGCTTGCCGAGCAGCACGGCTTCAGAGGGGTCATGGCGGCGGATCATTTTCAGCCGTGGGTGCCGCAACAGGGGCACAGCGCTTTTGTCTGGAGCTGGATGGCGGCGCTTGGGGCAACGACGCGCACCCTGACATTCGGTCCGGGTGTGACCTGCCCGTCGTTCCGGTACCATCCGGCGGTTGTGGCGCAAGCGGCTGCAACCCAGGCTGCAATGACTCCCGGTCGTTTCTGGCTGGGGCTGGGCAGCGGCGAGGCGCTTAATGAACGCGTTGTCGGCGGCATCTGGCCCGAGCCGCACATCCGCCTTCAGATGCTCCAGGAAGCGGTGAGCATCATCAAAAAACTGTTCACCGGCAAAGTCGCTCGCCACGATGACGGGAAATACTTCACAATGGAGCGAGTTCGTCTTTGGACGTTGCCGCCGAACCCGCCGCCGATCTACATTGCAACGGCTGGACCGGTGACCGCAGAATGGACGGGGAGAGAGTGCGATGGGATTATCACGCCTGGCGCCAGCCCCGACAAACTGCGCATGCTGCTGGGGAAATTCGAAGAGGGTGCGCGAAAGGCAGGCAAGGATCCTTCACGGATGCCGAAACTGTTACAGTTGCATATGTCGTGGGCGGAGACCTACGAAGAGGCAATGCAGAACGCGCTGACCGAATGGCCCAATGGCGGCATGCCCTTCCCGAAACAGGATATTCGCAGCCCGGAAGATTTCGCCGAGATTGCGAAACTGGTGCGCCCGGAAAACTTCAAGAATCGGATGCTGATCTCACCCGATCTTGAAGAACATCGTGCATACATTCAGCAGTTCATCGATCTGGGGTTCGATGAGATTCATGTGCACAATGTCGGACGCAATCAGGAGCAGTTCATCAAAGCGTTCAGCGAACAGGTCATGCCGCGCTTGAAAGCATAATGGAGCGTCGTATGAGACATCACGCCACGCTGCCGGCGGAAATTCCGGAGTCGCACCGCGATCTGCTCGAGCGACCGTTGATCATGACCCTGGCGACAACCTTGCCCGATGGCACACCGCAAGCGACGCCGGTCTGGTTTCACTTCGCAGATGGATACATCTACCTGAATACTGCTGTCGGTCGGCTCAAAGATCGCGCAATTCGGGCGAATCCCTATGTCGCGCTGGTGGTCATCGATCCGGACGACATCTACCGGTACATTCAGATTCGCGGCCCGGTTGTCGAGGTCAATGAGGAGCAAGGGCGTGCGCATATCGACTACCTGGCACGGCGATACACCGGCGCAGAACGCTTCACATCGAATCCGCCGGATCAGCGACGGGTGCGATTCAAGATTGCACCGGAGAAGGTCAATGTGATGGGGTGAGGCGCCATGATCGGCGGCTACATTTGGGCGGGCATGTCGCAGACCTGCATACGGGCGTCGGGGCAGGTCTGCGACATGCCCCTTCACGGGCAGGTCTCAGACCTGCCCCTTCTGTGAATCGTGCATCGCCCGCCACAGCGTTTCTGCACGGATCGGGATCTCGGTCACGCGCACGCCGGTAGCGTCGCGGATGGCGTTGGCGATTGCCGCAGCGCCAGCAGTAATTGGCGGCTCGCCGACGCCGCGTGCGCCGAATGGACCGTGCGGCGAGGGGTTTTCGACCAGCACCGCTTCGATGTCTGGAACCTGATCGAACGTGGGCAGGTTGTAGTCCATGAAACTGGCGGTCAGCAACTGACCGTACTCATCATACACCATTGCCTCGTACAATCCCCAGCCAATGCCCTGCACCGAACCGCCATGGATTTGACCGGCAACCATCGTCGGATTGAGGGCAAATCCGACATCCTGGATGGCGATGTACTGTTTCAGCGTCACCTGCCCGGTTTCGGGATCGACGCGCACCTTTGCCAGGTGGGCGACAAAGCCGGGTGCATTCTCAGAAACGGCGGCGCCTCCTTCTGCAACGATTGGTCCCGGTCCACCTGCTCTGCTTTCAGCGATTGCTGCCAGTTCACCGATCGAGATCGCTTTATCGGGGAAACCCTTAACGCTCACCATCCCGTTGCGGAGTTCGAGATCGGCGGCGCTGGCTTCGAAGTGGTCTGCCGCCACATGGAACAGTTTCTCGCGCACGGCGCGGGCTGCATTCGCAACCGCCCCCGCCACGCTGTAGGTCGTCTGACTGCCGCCGGAAGGACCGGCAAATGGACCGCTGCGGGTATCGCCTTGAATGAGTTCCACCTGTTCAGGCGGGATGTCGAGGATCTCGGCAGCCACCAGCACGAGTGAGGAGTTGACGCCGGAAATATCGACCGATCCGACATGCACGCGCACAGTGCCATCGGTATCCACACGGCACACCGACGCAGCAGGCGACATGCCGCAGGGCCATCCGCCGATAGCGATGCCAACACCCTCGTTGGGTCCAACCTCGCGTTCCTTCCAGGCAGGATGGTCGCGCAGCCGCTCGAGCACCAGTTTCAGCCCGATATGGGGCCAGGGAGCGTTGTTGCCCATCGGATCGCCGGTTTCGGCAGCGTTTTGCAGGCGAAATTCGAGCGGATCGCGCCCAAGCGCGCGTGCAATGTCGTCGATCGTCGATTCGATCGCAAACGTGGCAGTTGGCGCTCCGGGAGCGCGGTAAGCGCCAGCCTGCGGCTTATGCGTCAACACTTCATAACAGTCGATTTTGACATTCGGGCATTTGTAATAGCCGCCAAGCAGAATGCTGACGATTCCTCCCAGGGTGAAGGGAAAGACGCCATTATCCATTAACACGCGCGCCTGGATCGCCGTGAGCGCGCCGTCGGCGCGCGCGCCAACCTTCAGTTCGACTATCGCCGCCGGCGAGGGCGTCGTCGAGAGAAAATCTTCGGTGCGGGTCAGCACCAGGCGTACCGGACGTTTGACCGTCACGGCAATGGCGGCGACCAGCGGGTCGATAATGCCGTACTTGGCGCCAAAACCGCCGCCAATCGTCATGGGCACAACGCGCACCTTGTGCTTCGGCAGCGACAAAAGGCGCGCCACCTCGTCACGCACGCTGAATTGCCCTTGCGTGCTGGCATAGACGGTGACGCTGCCACGGTATGGATCCGGCTCGGCGACCGACGCATGCGGCTCCAGATATCCCTGGTGAACCATCGGGGTACAGTAGACCCGTTCGATGATCACATCGGCTTCGGCGAAGCCACGTTCCACATCGCCGCGCGCGAAATGCACCTCGTCGTGGATGTTCGAGGGCGCGCCGGTTGTTTCCTGTTCGCCTTTGTCAACCGCAGCATGGGCTGCGGTCAGGTCGGCGCCCTCTTTGGGCAGCCCTTCGGGCCAGATAACCGGCGCGTCGGGCATAGCGGCTTTGCGCACATCCACGATTGGCGGCAGCGGCTCATACTCGACCAGCACAAGGTCGGCGGCATCACGCGCTGCCGCTTCGGTTTCACCGACGACTGCCACGACGGGTTGGCCGCGCCAGAGGACGCGATCCTTTGCCAGAACCGCGCTATGGCGTGAATTGACGGCGCGATCCCGCGTCGGCAGGTCTTCGGCGGTCAGCACGGCGACAATGCCAGGCGCTGACCGGGCAGCGTCGGCATCAATCGAGACAATCCGCGCGTGAGCATACGGACTCAGCACCAGACATGCGTGCAGCATGCCAGGAAGCGACAGGTCGCCCGCATACTTTGCGCTGCCGGTAATCTTCTCTAGGCCTTCAACCAGGCGATGCCCTTTGCCAAGGTAGCGAAACGTTGATCCATTGTGAGACACAGGTTTCCTCGCTTCTCACGACTCTTCAAAAATGGCACGGACACGGAACATTCCATCCTGCTGCTCAGGGGCGTTTGCCAGCGCCTGCTCGCGCGGCAACGACGGGCGCACCTCGTCCTCGCGCATCACGTTGGTCAGATCGGTGACTTGCGCTGTTGGTGGCACAGCGCTGACATCGATCTGCTGCAACATCTGAAAATGGTCGAGAATGCGCGACAGTTGATCGCGCATGTGCTCGAGTTCGGCGGGCGAGAGGCGCAGCCGCGCCAGGCGTGCAACGTGTTCAACATCGTCCAGTGTCAGCGACATATGACCGTCCTCCCTCTTCTATGGTGTTGCTGTCGGTGTTGGCGTTTCTCCTGGCGTCGCTGCGGGCGTGCCTGGCGTCGCCGTTGGTTGAATCTCACTCTCGATTGTTGATGTCGGCGCCGGTGTGGCGGTTGACGGCAGGCGCAGCGTCACGAAGACGCGCGGCGCCGGCGCTGCCAGGGTCACTCCTTCCGGGAGCGTGAACGTTGGTTCGAGTTCATAGGTTCCCGGTCCCAATCCACGGACATTGACAATGCCAAGCAATTGGGCGCCGGATAAGGCTTCGAGTTGTGCAGAGGCGCCGGCCACGGTGATGGAAACGATGTTGGGGCTGATCGATACCAGCAATCCATCATTCATGCCGGTGGCCTGCACCGACGCCGGTACAGTGACCTGGAATGGACGGTTGATCAGCGCAATTCGCACCGTCACGATCGCCTCTGTCGGCTCGCCGAAGCGAAGTTGCGTGCCGCGCGGCGCAATGAGCGAAACCGAGCGAGTGAACGTTTGGGTTGCGCCGGTGACATCCACCTCGGCAGTTGGAACATTCTCGGCGTCATCGAGCGGTCCTGAGCTGCCGGTCAGTGTCACGAGCAATGGTGATACCTCAACTCCGGCGACCACGTATCCGCTGGCAGGGAAGCCGGTGATCGACGGCACAACCGGCACGCGCTTGAGACCGACGCTGGGAATGATCGGCACCAGGATATCGGCAGTGGCCGGCTCGACCGTCACGCCGGCTACCGGTTGGTTATTGGCATCAATTGCTTCGAGCGTTCGCGGGGAATTATAATTGGCGGTCAGGCGGTCAATATCGACGCGCGCGCGCACCGCCGTCACGCGCGTTACTCTTCCCTGCGGTCCACGCACCGTGACGGCGGTCAGCGGTTGCCCGCGTGAAGTTGCCTGCGGTGCGCGCGCCTCAAAGCCAAACGGCACGACTCCAGAGGTCTCGATGGTCAGCGCGACAGTCCTGGTTATTTCCTGATCTAGCCGGATAACCAGATAGTTCGGTTCGACGGCGGTGCGCAGGCGAAGCGGACGGGTTGTGACAACATTGACCGGCACATTATGCTCACCCGGCCCGCGTCCGGTAAGGTCGACAAAAGGGCGCAAATCACTTAGGCGCACATCGCGCTCGCGGAGCGTCTCTGCGTCGGTCAGGACGGTGATATCGACCTCAGGACGCTGGGTGCGTGGCAGACCTTCCTGATCGACGACCATCAATCCAGGCGCGAGGCCTTCGATATCTACCGGTACATTATCGTAGGCGGTGGAAAGATCGGGATTCTGGGTGTACGACACAAAGACCCACAGCGTGAATGCCAGAATCAATGCCAGCAGGAAACGCAGGGCTGAGGTGTTCAGGAAATCCACGACGACGACCTTTCGCGCACTTCAGTTCTTTGGCTCTTCGTCGAGTTGCACTTTGAGCAAACCCGCCAGCATGCTTCGCAGACGCGCCTCATTGAGATAGCTTACCATACGTCCGTCGTGCACCAGCGAAATCGCGCCCGTCTCTTCGGAAACCACCACGGCGATAGCATCGGATTGCTCTGAGATGCCTTTTGCCGCGCGATGGCGCGTGCCGAGGCGCCGTGGTCCGACGATGTCTTCGCTGAGCGGCAGCACGACGTTGGCAGCCAGGATGCGGTTGCCGCGCACAATGACCGCCATATCGTGCAGCGGCGCATTTGGATAGAAAATATTCAACAGGAGCGGCACTGCCAGGCGCGCATCGAGGATGACGCCGCGGTCGGCGTATTCTTGCAGCCCCGTCTCACGCTCAATGACCATCAACGCCCCAATGCCTTGCTGCGACAACTGCTGTGCAGCACGCGAAATGCCAATCACCGTTTCGATCAATTCCGAGCGGTTGGCGCGCGAGAAGGGGCGTCCCAGCAGATCGTTGGTCCGTCCCAGGCTTTCGAGCGCACGGCGCAATTCCGGCTGAAACAGAACCGGGATAGCCACGATCAAGGCGGGTTGAATGGCATTTTCGAGCAGCCAGCGCAGCGTCTCGAGCGGCAGCACCGAACTGAGCGCGATCGAGATGACCAGCATGATGCCAAAACCGCGCAACAGTTGAACGGCGCGCGTGCCGCGAATGACACCAAGCAGCCAGTAGAAAATCAGGGCGACAATCGCTATGTCGAGCAGAGCGCGCGGGTCAACGAAGGGGTTGAGACGGTCGGCGAGGCGATTGATCCATTCCAGGATGCTGCGAATGTCAGGCATATCGTTCCATCGGTGCACGGCGCGTCGGGATAGGCGTTCACGCATATTTTACCGCTATCCCGGCGTTTTGGGATGACACACTGATGATAGAAACCGTTGTCCATGCGGCATCCGCACGTCTACAACAGTCCTGTCACCGTCGCCGCGCGCCGTTCGTCACCGATTCCCTGCCTGTTGCTGTTCGAGCATCCGTTTCGCCGCCGCCTGTAGCGCTTGGACGCGCTCCATCTCGACACCCGGCACTTTTGCCAGCCGGGTATAGATGCGGATTGCCTGTTCGTACTCTTGCCGGCGCATGAGCGCATCACCCAGCTGGAACAGATTGTCGGTATCGTTCTGGTCCAGTCCGTAGATCTGATGCATCTCGGCGATAGCGTTATCCAGATCGCGGTGATGAAGCAGGATACGAATAATCTGCTTCTTTTGTGCGATGGCTTCACGGGTCATGCCGGCCAGCGTGTACATGAACGACAGCCACTGACGCGCTTCGATATCGTTCGGTGCGATCTGCACGATTCTGTCGTAGAGGACGCGCGCCTCTTCCTGCCTGCCGAGCGTCCAGTACACCTCAGCCGCCTGCTGAAGGTTGGCAATCGCGTCCTTGATCTGCCCTTCCTTCCGCTGAAGTTCAGCGACGCGCGTCAACGCTTCGATGCCTTTATCCAGGTAGCCGCGCCGGATATACATTTTCGCCAGGCGATGGCTGATCGGGATATTGTTGGGCGCCAGGCGCAGCGCATTTTCGAGCGCCTCAATCGCGCGATCCAGCATCTGGCGCTGCTCGTAGTGGGTCGCCAGTTCGTCGAGTTGCGCCAGCGCTTCATTCAAACGCCCCTGCCGGAAATAGATGTCGGACAGTTTGGTGTAGATCGCGCGGTCGTAGGGCAGGAACTGTTTGGCTTCCTGCAACGCGCGCTCGGCGCTGGCGAGATCGCCGACCGCAGCGTAGGCTTCCGCCATGCGGCGCACGATTTCACCCTGGGAAAGGGGAGTCGAGAACGGATACCGGGCGTTGTCCGGCGGCGGCGATGCGGGAGGAAGATCCAGGGCGCGCTGAAGCTGGCTCAATGCCTCGCTTGCCTGACCGAGTGCGATATGGCTATCTGCCAGCGCCTGATAGACAAGATGTGGTGTCAGCATGGGATCGCTCTCGGTATTGAGCAGTTCGAGCGCCTGCTCGAACTCCAGCAGCGCCGATGGATGCTGCTCTGCCTGCTGCTGAATAATGCCCAGAAGATAGTGCAGGATCGGGAGATCGGCAACCAGCAGCGCGGCGCGGTACTCGGATTGCACGTCACTCAAGCGTTGTGGTTGCTGTTTGATCTGGTCGAGCAGTGTCGCCAGCGATTGCCAGACGGCGACGGGTTGCTCCCCCATCATTGCCAGCGCCATGTTGATGCGCGCGATATTGACCGGATTCTGCTGGTCGAGTTCGAGGGCGCGCCGGAACGCGACCAGCGCTGCTTCGGTGCGGTCGAGTTTCAGGAGCGCCTGCCCATACTGCGCATGGAGGTCGGCGTTGGAGGGGGACCATTGCAGGGCGCGCCGATACTCCTCGAGCGCTTTGGTCGTTTGCCCCATCCGAAAATACGCGCTGGCAACCACAGCCAGTTGCTGCGCCGCTTCGTCGTTGCGTCCTTCAGCGCGCAGCAACTCAGCCAGCCGTGAACGCGCCATGATCGTATCGGGTGACAGTTCGATCAGCCGATAGTAGACATCAATAGCACGCCGGGGTTCATTGCGCGCTACATACGTGTCGATCAAGAGTTGATACTTGATCAGCGCTTCGTCTTTGCGCCCATCACGCTCGTAAATTTCTCCCAATCGCAGATGGATTGGCAAATAATCCGGGTTCAGCCTGATCACTTCCATACAGGCGTCGTTGGCTGCCAGCATCAACCCCTGCTCGACATACTTTTCGCTTGCCAGCACATACCGTTCACAGATGTCATCCAGTCCGGTTGTGTCGAGTGGTGTCACTGGCTTAGCCGGAACGTGTTCGGCAGGTGGCAGCGTTTCAAGGACTGCCAGGGGATCGACCGACTCGATGGCGACGGATGGGGTTGCTTCGATGCGGTCGTCTGATGTCTGCGGCTGAGGCGACCGCAGAAAATCGGTAATGGGCCGAATTTTCCCCCACGTTTCGGGCATTGGACTTTCGGGGGAGGTTTCGGGTGCAGGGACGGATGGCGATGCGGTTAACGCGCCGGTGCCGAGCGTGCGAAGTTTGGCGAACATATTGCGCTCGGTCAGGTCTTTGGCTTTCTGGCGAAACTCATCGGCGCGCTCGCGTCCCCAGCGCTTGCCCTGCAGGAAGTGCGCCAGCGTCGAGTAGAGCGTTGCCGCGCGAGCAATGTCGTCGATCTGGATGTAGATCTGCGCCGCGCTCTCGTACATCTGGATCATGTCATCGGCTTCGGCGCGCCCGATCGACTCTAGCGGCAACAGACGAATCGTTTGTTCGTACTCATGCGCTGCTTCCGGCAGTTGACCCAGCGCCTGGTACGCCTGACCAAGCATGTAATGCGCCGACAGGGCATATTCCGGGTCGCCGGCGGCGCCCTGTAGCAGTTCGATGGCGCGCTGATACTCGCCGCGCTCCTGGTAGAGCAATCCCAGGCTATAAAAGACGTCGCTGCGATCAGTTCCGAGTTTGAGGGCGCGTTCATACTGTTCGATGGCGCCGTCGATATCGCCCGCCTCCTGACGCTCGTGCGCCTGAGCGACGATTCGCTCGATAGCGAGGTGCGCGCCGCGCAAGCCGCCGGCGCCGATGATGGGCAGGGAGGTTGCATCAGGGGCGGCGGTCGCCGCCTCGATGGCCGACTGGACGGTGGTTGCCAGGGCATCGTGGAGCGTCGCAATCAACTCTTTGGCTTCACGGTTCTCTGGTTCGCAACGCAGCGCGGTTTCCGCCAGATCCGCCGCCTGTTCAAGTTGCCCGCGCGCCTGATGGCGCCGCGCCAGTTCGAGATAGTGAGTTGCCGCCTCTGCTGTCGCGTTATGGTCAGCGAGCAACTGCGCTAAACGCACCCGCTGATCGTCGGCGTCGGGTTGCAGGCGTAGCGCCTCGCGCAGGGCGTCGATGGCGCGTGCGGCCAGTTTGCGGTTCATCTGTAGATCGGCGAGTTGCACATAGGCGGCGGTTGCCGCCTTCACATCGCCAAGACGCTCGTGGGTGCGCGCCAGATATTCCAGATAGAACGGATTACCGGCATCGATGCGACGCAATTCATCGAAAATCTGAAGCGCCTGCGCATACTTTGCCGTGTTGAAGAAGGCGACAGCGACAGCCGAGCGCGCGTCCAGGTCCTGAGGGAATTCTTGCAATGCGCGGGCTGCCTGCTTCAGCGCCTCTTCCCAGTTCATGAGCCGCGCTGCTTCGCGGCTTTGCTCCATCGCACGGTCGAACAGTGCACGGTTGCCTGGCATGGAAGACCCCTGATGCGGCAGTGGCGAATATGCCACTCCCTTGCGAGAGCGTTTGTGTCTCCTCTTGCGCGATGGATCGCACAAGAATCAGGGATAATGATAGCACAAAACGGCGTTATCAGGGAATGATCGCGCGTCCGGCAATCTATTTCAGGCGGCGTTGCGCGCCGGCAATCGGGTAACGTTGCGCAATCGGCAGTCTGCGATAATCGGCGGCGTCGATAATGATATGTTCTTCGCAGAGTGCGCGGTCGGACATGCGCGAGAAGATGCGCGGGTCGATCTCTTCGGGTTTGCGGTTGCTGGTAATGACCGTCGGCAATGCAAAGTTGTACCGATGATTGATGATCTGAAACAGTTTTTCGCGCGCCCAACTGGTCGTATTTTCGGTGCCGAGATCATCGAGGATGAGGACGTCCGCCTCACGAATATCCTCGAAGCGCTGATCATACTCGATCTCGCTCGATGGTCCGAACGTCGAGCGCAGGTGGTCGAGCAGGTCGGGTACGATGGCAAAGAGCACGCGGTAGTGGTTTTGAATCAACTGATTGGCGACAGCCGCCGCCAGGTGGGTTTTACCGCACCCATAGTTGCCGAACAGAATGAGCCAGCCGCGCGGCTGGCGCGCATATTCGAGCGCACGCAAATAAGCGCGACGAACGCCAGGGACGTTTGGGTTGAAGGTTTCGAAGGTCTTATCGAGGAACGCCGCCAGGTTGCTGATTTCCAGCAGACGCGCCGCTTCGCGTTGCTCCTGCTCCGCCATTTTACAAACGCATGGAAAGAGTTTTGCGAAGTCGGGATGCCCGAAGGGCACCGCCTTCTTGTAGAATCCCGCTCCTCCGCAGTACGGGCAGACGGCGCTACTGGAGGTCGGAGACGTCGCTGCCGCGGCGGAAGAGATCGCCGTAGGCGCCACTGATGTATTTCTCGACGTCGATAGGTCGGTCGGTTCGATCCTGCGCATCGTTTCGTCCATGGGTCGCCCACCTCTCGAGTATCTTCTTGACGTAGCGCCAGGAGCGGGCGTTGGCGCGCACCGCTTCTCGCATTGCATCCTCGATCCAGTGCGCCGGGTAGCGCTCTTCCGCTTCGCGCAGGTCATCGAGCAGCATGGGGGTCACCAGCCCGATATTTTGCTCGTACAGCGTGATCAGCGACGGGCGATCATCGGGGAGCGGCGGGTTGGGTGCAAGTGCTGCGCTCGCCTGCCCGACCTGCTCGACCCATGCACGGTTTGCAGCGGTATTCACCACGTACCAGTTGATGTTGCGCGCGCCGTCGGGCAGGGCGACGTGGAGGAGCGTCGTGCGGCGCACGGCGGCGTCGAGTCCTTCGGCGAGCAATTCTTCGGGCGGGCGCAGCCGTGTAATGGCGCGCAATCCGCGTCGCAGCACCCGATCGGTTGCCAGTTCGTCCCAACTGATCCGCCGTGGCGCCGGTCCCCGCTGCCGGCTGAGCCGGTAGAAGACGTGCAGCGTGACTTTGAGTTCGCTGGGAAGCGTGATCTGTGGCAATACCTCGGTGAACAACTCACCCGGCAGTCCTACCAGTGCGTCGGTTGTGAAACCGGTGAATGCCATCCGCTGCTCCGCTTCCAGGTCAACGCAGGTACGTTAGACCAGGGTAGAACATGCATGTTCTATGCCATTATACACGACCAGCAATGATGCGCACTTCGTCCGGGGACGCAGGAACATCGCCCGTACCGGCGTCCGCATGCCCGCAGTTAAGCCCACGCCGGCGGGCTTGGCGCCTGTAGCCTGCGGCTTCAGTCGCCGGGCGGACTCATGCGTGGTCATGTGACCCATCATGGTTGTTGCGCACATCATCCAGCATCGCCCGGTACAGCCCGCGCCGGCGGGCTTGGCGCCCGTAGCCCGCGGCTTCAGCCGCCGGGCGGACTGATGCCACTGCGCAGTCATGCGTCCACGACACGCCTGCCGGGATGCGTTGACCCTAAGAGCCTATCCGAAGAATCGCTGACTGAAGTGCGACCGGGTAGGCGAAGGCATTGCCTTCGCCTACCCAACGATCTTTTCCGGAGAGGCTCTAATACCCCTCCGGCGTGCGATAGGTCAGATCCATGAACCGCGTTGTCGATGGCTCGAAACGCATCGGCACAACGCCGACCGGACCGTTGCGATGTTTGGCGATATGTATCTCGGCAATGCCTTTTTTGTCGGTATTCGGGTCGTACAATTCTTCGCGATAGATGAACATCACAATATCGGCATCCTGCTCGATCGACCCCGACTCGCGCAGATCGCTCAGCACAGGCACGTGGCTGGTGCGCCCTTCGACGGCGCGCGAAAGTTGCGATAGCGCAATGACCGGCACATTGAGTTCACGTGCCAGCGCCTTCAAACCACGCGAAATCTCGCTCACCTCCTGCACGCGATTGTCGGTGCGGCGCCCCTGCATCAATTGCAGGTAGTCGATGATGATCAGGTCTACCCCGGCGCGCGCCTGAAGACGGCGCGCCCGGCTGCGCACATCCATGATGCTCAGCCCTGCCGAGTCTTCGATATAGATGGGCGCGGCAGCCAGACGTCCCATTGCGCTGATGACGCGCTCCATCTCTTCCTCGCGGAGTTGTCCCAGGCGCAGGCGGTGGGTGTCGATAGTCGTTTCCATTGAGAGGAGACGCTGCACCAGTTGCTCGCGGCTCATTTCCAGGCTAAACACACCGACCGTTCCCTGGTATTGCATGGCGACGTTGTAGGCGATGCTCATCACCAGGCTGGTTTTACCAACGCCCGGGCGCGCTGCGAGAATAATCAGGTCACTGCGCTGTAGTCCGCCGGTGATCAGATCGAGGTCACGGAAGCCGGTCGGCAGCCCGACGACCTCGCCGCGATGTTCCTGGAGGTAGTTGATCTGCTCATAGTACGCATCGATCACCTGACCGATGTGGACAAAATCCTGGTTAGTGCGCCGCTGTGAGACCTCGAACAGAGTCTGTTCGGCGAGGTCAAGCGTTTCCTCGATATCCCGTTGCTCCTCATACCCCAGCGCGGCGATCTTGCCGCCGGCGGCGATCAGGCGGCGGAGGAGTGCGGTGCGTTCAACGATGCGGGCATAGTACTCGACGTGGTACGAGGTCGGGACGGTATCAACCAGTTCTGCCAGATAGAGCACGCCGCCAACGGCTTCGAGTTGATTGCGACGACGCAGTTCCTCAGCCACGGTGCGGGTGTCGGGAGGAATGCGGGCATTGTAGCATGCCAGCATCGCCTCGTAGATCTGCGTGTGCCGCTGCAAGTAAAAATAATCCGCCTGCAACCAGGGTGCAATGGCGATGATGGCATCCCGGTTGAGCAGGATCGAGCCGAGGGTGGCTTTCTCGGCGTCGATGCTATGCGGCAGATCGGGCAGGACGGTCATATGTCGAACGCTTCCCAGCTCTTATAGCGCGATCAACCGAATGGCGACCATCTTGCGGCTGACGTTGGCTTCGACTGGCTCAGCCAACGTCAGCCGCTCCACGTCCTTGGATTGTCCAGGTTCTGGTTAATCGCGCTATTATGTATCCCTTATCTGTGTTCTCTCATTCTCATGAAGATTGGACACAGGTTATACTCCGGTTTTCGACAGATTATCCCATGTCTGTCCACATACTCCCTGAGAAGCGAAATGTGCCAGGGCGCGATGCCGTGGCACATTATCCTTACGGAAAATGCTATCGAATGTCGCAGAACGTCAGACGGCTTCGGGATCGGGAGGAAGCTGGATCGCCCCCTCTTCGCCCTCGACGACGACGTTGACCACCGGTTCGACGCCTGCCATCAGGCGAATCGTGACCGGATAGATGCCAATGCGCTTGATCGGCTCTTCGAGTTGCACCTTGCGGCGATCGAATTCCTCGCCAAGCATTGCACCGATCTTCTCCGCAATATCACTGCTGGTGATCGATCCATACAGCCGGTCGAGTTCGCCGACGCGCGCCGTGAAGCGCAAGGTCTGCCCTTGAAGACGAGCGGCAATCGCCTGCGCATCGCGGCGCGCCGCTTCTTCGCGACGGCGTTGTGCCGCCAGGCGTTCCTCCGCCTGTTTGATCTGACCGCGGGTCGCCAGGACTGCCAGACCGCGCGGGATGAGATAATTGCGGCCATACCCGCCGGATACCTCGCGGACTTCGCCGGCAGCGCCAAGATTGGCAACATCCTGCGTCAACACAACTTTGATTTTGCTCCCCACAGCAACACTCCTGAGCGGTGTTCCGAAAAAAACAATAAGGAAGCGCCGCAGCCGGCAGAGGCATCGGGCGCATATCAGTCGAACGCCGGATATAGTATCACACAATCACCCGACTCGTCAATGTGAATCGTATGCGCGAATGATTGCCAGGAGATCGTGCAATCCGTCAACAACCGCAATAGGTTGGGGAGCGCCTGCCGGGAGCGTCGCTCCATGACGGTTGACCCAGATGGCCGGCATCCCCGCCTGTGCCGCGCCCCACAGGTCGTTCTCGGGCGAATCACCCACGAAGAGCGCCTCATCAGGCGCAACTGCCAGGGCGTTCAGCGCAATGTGGAAGATCTGCGGGTCTGGTTTGGCGACCCCGACCTCCTCGGAGACGATGATGGCGTGCATGTACGAGGCAAGGTCGAACCGCTCGATCTTGGGACGCTGTGACCATGATGGGCCATTGGTGATCAGTCCAAGATGATAGCGTGCGCCGAGGGCGGTCAGCAATGCCGGTGCGTCCGGGTCGAGGGTGAGTGTATCGAACCAGATATCTTGATAGCGCGTAAAAGCGTTCTCAATGAGAACTTGATCGGTAATCCCCTGGGAGCGCAGGAAGTCGGGCAACTGGTTGATCCAGATCTTCGCCGTGAGCGCGAGGTGCACCAGCATCTCCAGGTCGCAAGAGGTGATGCGCGATACCTCTGCCAGCGCAATGCGCAGGCACGTGATCCAGTGCGCCTTGAGATCGTACAGGGTGTCGTCCAGGTCGAAAAGAACGGCTCGCAGCATAGGTTGTCCGCTCCTCTGCGTCGTAAGTTCCTGATATCAACGTGCGGTTAGTCAGACAAGATGTTCGATCATGAGTATGAGTTCACCCAAAGGCGCGAAGGCGCAAAGGGCTAACATATCGCTCCGGCTTTCACCGCTCGTCACTCGCCGCTGGTCGAGCAATGAACATCATCTGCTCTGGTGGAGACCTCGCAGAGCAATGTCTTCACCGGTTCCCTCCAACCTTCCTGCTTCCAACGCCTCACGAATCGCACCGTCGCCACGAGTACCCGCCGCCATTGTGTTCGATCTGTTCGATCCGGCCCTGTGCCGCCAGATACTCCAGGTGCGCCAGCGTTTCCGCCATGGCGAAGCGCATCTGATGGGATGTCAGTTCCTGGAGCGGAAAGACCGCCGTACATACCTCATAAGCGGTTGCTCCCGAACCGACTGCCTGCTCCATTGCTTCCAGACGTTCCGCATGATGGACGCGCAATTCTTCCAGGCGTTCGTGGAAGCGCGTGATAGGCGGACCATGTCCCGGGAGCGCCAGCGCCACATCGAGTTCCTCCAGGCGGTCGAGCGACGCCAGGAACTGTGCCAGCGGATTTCCGCGACTCCACCCCCACAGACCGATGTTGGGCGTAATCTTGATCAACACCGCATCGCCGCAGATCAGCAGGCGCTCCTCGGCGCAGTAGAACACCAGATGGTCATCGCTGTGCCCTGGTGTTGCGATTGGTGTGAACACTCGCTCACCGATGGTCAGGGGTTCACCTGTCGGGAGATGCGTGATTGTGGATGGCACAGGATGGGTCATCAGACGCAGGTGGGCAATATCCTCTGCCACGGTCGACATCAAATCGAATGGCAAGCCATGGGCGCCGAAGAACGTCGCAACCGTTTCGTGAGCGCGCGAATCGGTGTGCCACTGAGCGCGAGCAAACGCGGCTTCACCTGCCGAAAGCGTGACCGGCGCACCGGAGAGACTCTGGAGCCATCCGGCCATGCCGTAGTGATCGGGATGGGCATGGGTCAGAACGATGCGCTTGATCGCGCGTGGATCGATGTCGTAGCGGGCGAATGCGTCACGCCAGGCAGCCTCTCCAGGCGGATAATGGAGACCGGTGTCGATGATTGTCCATCCTTCTCCATCGCGCATCAGATAGGTGTTCACGATCCGCAACGGGAACGGCAGTGGCAGGTGAACCGGATGAATGCCTTCCATGGTATCATGCCTCTCGTACACTACAACACGAAGGACAGGGTGTGATCGACATTGACATCGAGGAATTGTGCGCCTGGGCGCGCGAGAGCGGTGACATCGCGCTTCGCCTGTTCAGCCATGCCAGAGCCCGGCGCAAAGCCGACAACAGTCCGGTCACCGAGGCGGATGTCGCCATCGAGCGTCTGCTGGTCGAGCGGATTACTGCGCGCTATCCAGATCATGGCATCATCGGCGAGGAGCAGACGCAATTTGACATGACAAAAGAGTATGTCTGGGCGCTCGATCCAATCGACGGAACAGCGTCGTTTGTCGCCGGGCTGCCGGTGTGGGGCATTTCCATCGGGTTACTTCATCGCGGCATTCCGTCTATGGGACTCTTTTACATGCCGCTGACCAACGACTGCTATTGGGCAATCGAAGATCGTGCATTCTTGGGGCATCAACCGATCTGTGTCGATACGAAGCCAGAGCAAGAATGGCACAGTGAAGACTGGCTGGCAATCCCTTCTGACGCACACCGACGCCTCGAGATCGATTTTATCGGCAAAACGCGCAGCCTGGGTTCTGCTGCTGCTGCAATCTGTTATGTGGCGCGCGGTTCGGCGCTGGGTGCAGTGCTGACCTACGCAACCATCTGGGATCTGGCGGGCGGGCTTGCAATCCTGAAAGCAGCCGGTGGAGTTGGTGTCACGTTAGCGGGTCAGCCGTTGGACCCCCGTCCACTGATCGATGGTCGGGCGCTACGGGAGCCGTTATTATTCGGCGCTCCCGGCACAGTCGATTCGCTGCGCCGTCATATTCGGGCGCGCTGCTGAAACGTGCTGCTATCCGCCTGGCTGCCCGGCGGCTGATGAACATTCACAACATAATCCGGCAATTCACTTTGCGCCCGGCGACTGAAGTCGCGGGCTGGTGCAGGTAATACCGGATTCACACAAAGGCACAGAGGCGCAAAGCGCTTACTTTTCATCTTCGCGCCTTCGCGCCTCTGCGTGAGATCGAGCAACGGCTTCCAGGCGTCATTACCGCTTCGTGTACTGTGGCCGCTTGCGGGCGCGTTTGAGACCAGCCTTTTTCCGTTCTTTCATGCGCGGATCGCGTGTGATCAACCCGGCCTGTTTGAGGATCGGGCGGAAGTCGGGATTGGCATCGAGCAGAGCGCGGGTAATGCCATGGCGCACTGCCTGCGCCTGGCCGCTGACGCCGCCGCCGCGCACCTTGACCAGCACATTGTATGCGCCGGCGGTCCCGGTCAACTCAAGTGGTCTGGCAATGTCGCGGGCGTACAACTCACGGGCGCCGAAGTACTCGCGGATCGACTTACTATTGACAACAATATCACCGCTGCCAGGAAACAGCCGCACCCGCGCTACGGCAGTCTTCCGCCGGCCTGTTCCCTGAAAGTAGCGCTTTTCGATCATGGATTCGCTCCCATCCACTGCTAGCCGCGCGGTCGCGGTTCATAGACCCTGGGTTGTTGCGCCGCATGCGGATGTTTTGGTCCAGCATAGATCTTGAGTTTCGTCAGTTGCTGCCGTCCCAGGCGAGTTTTCGGCAGCATGCCTTTGACAGCGAAGCGCAAAACGCGCTCGGGATGGCGTGCGATCAACTGCTTGAACGATACCGCCTTGAAACCGCCAGGATAGTTCGAATGGCGATAATACATTTTCTGCTCCGGCTTCCTGCCGGTCAGTCGGATACGCTCGGCATTGACGACGATCACGAAGTCGCCGCCGTCGAGATACGGGCTGAATGTCGGCTTGTGCTTGCCGCGCAGCAGGGTCGCGATCTGAGTTGCGAGCCGGCCAAGAGTCTGATTGGTCGCATCGATCACGTACCAGTCGCGTTGTACCTCCGACGCCTTTTGCGCGTAGGTTTTCATAGTTCCATCCTTATCTCGGTCACTCCAACCGATGCAGCGGACTCGCCCGCCACACCGTTGTCATCTCCTGGATAGCGCACTGCCATAAGGTAGAGGCCATGCGCTGGCGCCAGCACCCTGGCGCGGCGGTTGGCGCCTGCCAGCACTGCCGCGAAGCCGGTGGCATCGATCCGTCCTTCGCCAACCTGGATCAGCGTTCCGACCAGGTTGCGCACCATATGCCGGAGAAACGCATTCGCGGCGATATCGATCAGCACCAGCGGCTGCCCCCACACCGTGGCGCGTGTACAGCGCGCAGCATAACAGATACGAACCGTCGAGCCTTCCTGTAATCCATCGCTCAATGGCGCGAAATCGTGTGTGCCAATCACCTGTTGGATCGCCGCGTCCATCGCCGCCACATCGAGAAGGCGCGGCACATAGGCTGCGTGGCGTCGCAGCAGCGGCGACGGCGTGCGGCCATTGTCGATCACATAGCGATACTCACGGCGAACTGCCGAATAGCGCGCATGGAACTCCTCGGGAACTTCCCAGGCGGCGAGGATGCCGATATCCTCCGGCAGAACGCCGTTCAACCCCCGCAGGATCGTCGCCGGCGAGTGACGGGTCTCGGTGGTGACATTTGCCACCTGACCACGCGCATGCACGCCGGCATCGGTGCGTCCCGCCAGGGTCATCCGGCGGCGCTCACCGGTCAACTGCTGCCAGGCTGCTTCGAGCGCGCCCTGCACCGACCGGCCATTGGTTTGCCACTGAGAGCCGACGAAATCTGTGCCGTCGTACTCGATACGCAGCGCAATGTTTCGCATCAGAGCAGTTCAATCTGCACCATCGTCGCGCCATCGCCCTGGCGTTGTCCCAGTTTTGTAATACGCGTGAACCCGCTGGTGCGATCGGCGTATTCGGTTGGTGCGAAACTGAAGAGCTGCCGCATTGCCGTCTTACTCGCCAGGCGCGAGAGCGCCATCCGCCGATTATGCGGCGTATCCTGGCGCGCCAGCGAAATCAATTTCTCGATTTCTGGTTGCACTGCTTTGGCTTTTGCCAGCGTCGTTGTAATCCGGCGATGCTCGATCAGCGCAATCATCAGACCGCGGATCAACGCGTCGCGCTGTTCTTTTTCTCTGCCGAGCAGAAAACCTTTTTTACGGTGTCGCATCGTGCGTCCCTCATCAACCCTCGATTTCAGTGGGAGAAATATGCGACGTCTGACCGATTTGCGGAATATAGCCGCGTTCGATCAGCTTATCGCGGATCTCCTCCATCGATTTCTGCCCCAGATTGCGCACCGAAAGCAGCGCCTTCTCGTCCATTTCGAGCACCTGACCGACTTTCGTGATATCGGCGCGCTTGAGGCAATTGTAAGTGCGTGTCGAGAGATCAAGCTCTTCGATCGGCGTATCGTAAATATCGGACGGAATGGCAAGACCATTTGGCGCCGCCATCGGTTCCGTTTCGGTCGAGAGGCGGTTGAAATCGGCGATGGTCTGCGAATACTGCACGAGCACCTGAGCGGCGTGGCTGAGCGCGTCCCCCGGCTTAATCGTGCCATCGGTCCAGATTTCGATCAACAGACTGTCGTGGTCGGTCGCCTGCCCGACGCGAATATTCTCGACCACATAGTTGACCTTCGGCACCGGCGTAAAAATGGCATCAACCGGGATCTCGCCGATCGGCAGCGCATCGCGTTGATCGGCGGGCAGGTAGCCGCGCCCGCGTTCGACCGTCATCTCGATCTCCAGCGCCGTATCGTCGCGATCAATCGTGCAGATGTAATGGTTGGGATTGACGATCTCGACATTGCTGGGAGCGTCGATATCGGCGGCGCGCACAACGCCCGAGCCGCGCTTCGACAGTGAGATTTTCACAGGACGCTCGGCGTAAGAACGCAGACGAATACCTTTGATGTTCAAGACAATTTCAGTGACGTCTTCTTTGATTCCCGAAATAGTCGAGAACTCGTGAAACACCCCATCGATTTTGATTTTCGTAATCGCTGCGCCCGGGATAGACGACAGGAGAACGCGACGCAGCGCATTCCCCAGCGTATGGCCATAACCGGGGTCGAGCGGCTCGATTTTGAACCGCCCATAATTTTCCGCAGCAGTGACGACTTCAATCTTCGGCATGGCGATGTCCAGCACGATCGCCTCCTTTTCTATCCTGGCTGATACGCATGAGCCGGGTTCCTGCGACGCAACGTCAACACCACCGCGCGTCGGGAACCCGGATCAGGTCAGCGGCTGTAGAACTCGACAATCAATTGCTCATTGATGCCCGGCTCGGCGTCTTCGCGCCGTGGCATTGCCACAACTTCGCCCGACAGGTCGGCCGGGTTCAGGCGCAGCCAGTCTGGCGCTTTGTGTTTGGCAAGCGCGCCGCTATCGACCAGATTTTTGAAATACATGCGCCGACGGCTTTCCGGTCGAACGGCGATGGTCTCTCCCACACGCACGGTATATGACGGGATGTTCGTCTTACGCCCGTTCACCGTGATATGCCCGTGGGTCACCAGTTGGCGCGCCTGTGCGCGGGTCGTGGCGAAGCCGAGGCGATACACGACGTTGTCGAGGCGCCGTTCGAGCAGAATCAACAGATACGCACCGGTTTCACCCGGAAACCGTTGCGCCTTCTCGAAAATGCGGCGGAACTGCCGTTCCAGCACGCCATAAATATAACGCGCCTTCTGTTTTTCGAGCAGTTGCAAACCATAATCCGACACCTGCCGTCGGCGCGCCGATGGTCCGTGCTGTCCTGGCGGGAACGGACGTTTTGCCAGAATCCGCTGCCCCTTTTCGGTGACGCCGATGCCCAGGCGCCGGCTGATTTTTCCTACGGGTCCGATATAGCGAGCCATCAATCACCCCTTATGATTTCTCAGACGCGCCGGCGCTTCGGCGGGCGGCAGCCGTTGTGCGGGATGGGAGTGACATCGGTAATCGCCGTGACCTGCAAGCCAGCCGCCTGCAAGGACCGGATCGCCGCCTCACGTCCCGCGCCCGGTCCTTTGACGAACACCTCAATCTGGCGCATCCCGTTCTCGAGCGCCTTCCGCGCAGCATTTTCGGCTGCGACCTGCGCCGCATACGGTGTGCTTTTGCGCGACCCTTTGAAGCCATTTTGCCCGGCGCTCGACCAACAGACCACATTGCCATTCGGGTCGGTAATGGTCACAATGGTATTATTGAACGTGCTCTGAATATGCGCCTGACCGCGCGGCACATTCTTCTTTTCGCGGCGTTTACCGCGTTGCCGTTTGGTTGTGGCGGACCCTTTCGCCGACTGCTTTGCCATATGCTCTCCCTGTACACCCGCGCCAGATGAGCGCTGCACCGATCACAGCCGCCTGGCGACGCGCATTACTTCTTCAAGGTCTTCTTCTTGATGCCGATGGCCTGTCCACGGCGACCACGACGGGTGCGCGCGTTGGTCCGCGTGCGCTGACCGCGCACCGGCAGCCCTTTGCGATGGCGCAGACCGCGATAGCACCCAATATCCATCAAGCGCTTGATATTCATCTGAATTTCGCGCCGCAGATCGCCCTCGACGCGATACTCGCGCTCGACGATTTCACGAATGCGCGAGACTTCTTCCTCGGTCAGATCGCGCACTCGGGTAGCGGGGTTGACGTTCGCCTTTCGCAGCACATCAGCCCCATTCGAGCGCCCGATGCCAAAAATGTAGGTAATTGCGATTTCGATATTCTTGTTGCGCGGGAGGTCAACCCCTGCAATGCGTGCCATACGCTCCTCTTCTTGAACTGCTGGCGCCCGCCCGTGGGCAGCGCGACCGTCGATGTCCTGCGGCTCGGTGCGCCGGAGCGCCCGATTGCTCTTCGTGCCGTTCTATCCCTGGCGCTGCTTATGCTTGGGTTGGCGGCTACAGATGACGCGCAGCACACCTTTGCGTTTGATGACGCGACAATATTCGCAGCGCGGTTTGACCGACGCCTGGACTTTCATGGTCATTCCTTCCTGCTTGCCAATCTGCAATTTTACAACAACTCAAAATAATAACACTCCACCGCCTGCCGTGCAACTGTGCGAACGGCACAAACAGACGATTTGCTCGATCTACTTGTAGCGATACGTAATCCGCCCTCGAGTCAGATCATAGGGCGACAGTTCGACCAGTACCCGATCCCCTTTCAAAATGCGAATGTAATTCATCCGCATACGACCTGAGATATGAGCCAGCACCTCGTGACCATTTTCGAGTTTCACACGAAACATGGCATTTGGCAGTGGTTCAGTGATGGTTCCTTCCATCTCAATGACATCCTTTTTTTTGGACATGCTACTCCTTTCGCGCTTCCACGCAATCGCCGGTCGGCGTGGCACTGGCGGCATAGGCATTGATCGCTTCGATCATGCTGCGCGTGACCTGAGAAATCTCACGCCGTCCATCAATTTCCACCAGCAACCCCTGATCGCGGTAGTACTCGATCAGCGGCATCGTTTGAGCAAAGTACACTTCGAGCCGGTGACGCGCTGTTTCCATGGTGTCATCGCTGCGTTGATACAGTTTCCCACCGCAGTCGTCGCAGACGTTGGGGTGTTTTGATGGGAAATAGTAAATATTATACGTCGAGCCACAGACTTTGCAAGTCTGTCGCCCGGCGATACGACGCAGCAGCATATCTTCCGGCACGCGGATATAGAGCACGACATCGATCCGGCGCCCCTGCTTGTTGAGTTCCGCTTCGAGCGCCCGCGCCTGCTCACGAGTGCGCGGGAACCCGTCGAAAATGACGCCCCGACTGCAATCGGGCTTACTGATGCGTTCGACGATCATGCGGATCACGACTTCGTCCGGCACCAGTTCACCGCGGTCCATGTACGATTTTGCCAGCATGCCGAGTTCTGTTCCCTGGCGAAGCGCCGCGCGGAACAAGTCGCCGCTGGCCACGTGCACCATCCCGGTATGCTCCTCGAGGTGCTTCGCCTGTGTGCCTTTACCGGCGCCAGGCGCTCCGAGAAGAATAATATCCATGGCACAACCCTCTGCACATCGTCGAACACCCGCCGTCAGCGATTAATGAACCCTTCGTAGTTTCGCATCACCAGTTGCGCTTCGAGTTGCCGCATTGTATCGACCGCCACGCCGACGACAATCAGCAATGCGGTAGCCCCCAGGCCAATCGGTACGCCGGTGAGTTGTTGGGTAATGAACGGCAGAATGGCGACCGTTCCCAGGAAGAGCGCCCCAATCCGTGTGATTCGGCTCACAACCTGGTCAAGGTACTCCTCGGTTCGTTTTCCCGGTCGAATACCCGGAATGAAACCGCCATTGCGCTGCAGGGTATCCGGGATATTTTGCTGGTCGAAGATGACCTTCGTGTAAAAGTAGGTGAAGAAGTAGACCAGCACGAACAATGCGATCGAGTAGACCAGTGTACCGCCGCCGTACTGTGGGCTGAACGTTTGAAACGTAAAACAGGCGATCTGTTTCAGCACACTTGCGTCGGGAGGCGCCACCTGTTCGGGGCAGCCGTAGGAGGCCAGCGTGCCGGGAAAGATAATGATACTCTGTGCGAAGATCAGCGGGATCATGCCGGCCATATTGACCTTGAGCGGAATATGGCTGCTCTGCCCGCCGTAGACGCGATTGCCGCGCACCCGTTTGGCATACTGCACCGGGATGCGTCGCTGTCCCTCGTGCATGAGCACAATACCGATGATCGTTCCCAGCGCGATCACCAGGAATGCGATCAACCCGATTGCCTGTTCGAGTCCGCCCAGTTCAACGGTGGTGAACGCCTGAATGATCAATCCCGGCAACCCGGCGACGATGCCGGCGAAAATGATCATCGACACGCCATTGCCGATCCCGCGCTCCTGAATCTGTTCGCCAAGCCATACCAGCAGCATCGTTCCCGCTAGCATAGACACCAGAATGGTGAACGTCGGGAAGAAATTGTTCACGATATCGAACGGCGTCTGAAAAAGCGCCTGACCGGCGCCAAGGCTGCGGTCGAGCGTCAACGTCTGCCCATAGGCTTGCAGGAGCGCCATCGGGATGGTCAGGTAGAACGTGATCCGGTTCAGCCGCATGCGTCCCTGTTCGCCCTCTTTGCGCAATTCTTCCAGCGCCGGAATGATCGGCACCAGGAGTTGCAGAATAATCTGCGCCGTAATGTACGGGTAGACCCCCATCGCAGCGACCGACAGATTCTGCAATGCGCCGCCGGCGAAGATATTGAGCAATTGCGCCAGTTGATTGCCCTGCAAGGCGAGCCGCAGACTTTCGAGCGCCGTCGGGTCGATGTTTGGCACGGGAATGTGGGCAATCAGGCGAAAGAGCAGCAACATTGCCAGCGTAAACAGGATACGCTGGCGCAGATCCGGCAATCGGAGCGCATTGACAACCGATTCAAGCATTCAAGGTTCTCCTTGTGTTGAGCGCATGCGGCGGCAGCCTTGCGCCTCATGCCCCCTGTGTCGCGTCAGCCTTGCGATGATGTCGGGGCGGGTTTGGTCCCCGGCTGCGGCTGCGGCGCTCGACAACCCACGGCGTCTCGATGGCCACGCCGCCGGCTGCCTCAATGCGCGCGCGCGCACTGGCGCTGAACTTATGCGCATGGATCGTCAGCTTGCGCTCCAGTTCGCCATCACCCAGGATCTTAACCGGCTTTGCCGGATGAATCCATCCCTGCTCGACCATTGCTGCGATGGTCAGTTCGGTTCCATCCGGCACGTTGTTGAGCTGACCGACATTAATGATCTGATACTCGACCCGCCAGCGGTTCTTGAACCCGCGCAGTTTGGGCATTTTGCGGGTGATGCGCATCTGCCCGCCTTCGAAAGACGGCGGTGGATTGGGACCGGAACGCGCCTTCTGACCCATCATGCCTTTGCCGCCGGTTTTCCCCTTGCCAGAGCCAATACCGCGTCCGATGCGCTTACGCTCGCGATGCGCGCCTGGGGCTGGCTTCAAGTCATGCAGTTTCATAATCGTTTCTCCCATCACGCCTGCCGACCGGCGGTGAGGCGCGCCTGGAGCGCCTTGAGTTCTTCCCATTTTCCCTCGGCTGCCAGGCGCGCCTGTTCGGGCCAGGTGTCGGTGAACGCCAGCCGGATCTTGCTATCGCGCAGGATCTCGCTGATCTGCGCAGGTTCGAAGGTTGCCAGTTGAGCGAATCTGGTAATGCCGGCCGCCTTCAGCGCACGCGCAATTTTCGGACCGATGCCCTCAATCCGTTGCAGGTCGTCGCCTGAATGGTCGGCTGGCGCGTCGCCGTCTGGAATCTCCTCAACGCTGACCAGGTGACGAACCTTGAAGATCATGCCGCGAATCGTCGGCGTATCATCGTGAATGACCGTACTATTGAGACGGCGCAATCCAAGAGATCGGATGGTCGCTTTCTGGTCGTGACTGTATCCTATCGCGCTCTTGCGATACGTGATTTTCAATCTGGACATCTGCTAAGCCTCCTGAGGCGCCGGTTCACGGCGCATGCGCCGCAGGCTCAGTTCTCTCGGCGTCATGCCGCGCATGCGCGCTTGCTCTTCGAGCGATGTGAGCGCACCAAGCGCCTTGAACGTCGCCTTCACCACGTTGATCGGGTTGTTGCTGCCATAGCGTTTCGAGAGGACGTCCTTGATGCCGGCCATCTCGAGCACGGGGCGCACACCACGACCGGCGATGACGCCGGTTCCGGGGGCGGCCGGGAGCAGGCGCACCTTGGAGGCGGCAAACTCTTCCTGCACCTCATGCGGAATGGTTGTACCAGAGAGCGGCACCCGGATCAGGTTCTTTTTGGCCGCCTCCACGCCTTTACGGATCGCTTCAGGCACTTCGGCGGCTTTTCCCATACCGATGCCGACGTGCCCCTTTCCATCGCCAACGACGACGACAGTGCTGAAACTGAAGCGCCGCCCGCCCTTGACCACTTTCGAGACGCGGTTGATCTGCACCACGCGCTCTTCGAGTTCGAGGTCTTCCGCCTTAATACGTTGCTTGGGCACTGTCACACTCCATCAAGGCTAGAGGTTGCGGCTGCTGCGGCGCTGCACGCCTGTGACCGTCAACCTGTACGTTGTTGCTGATTCCGGTCGGCGACGCAGTCAGAACTTCAACCCGCCTTCGCGCGCCGCATCGGCGAGCGCCTGGACGCGCCCGTGGTACTTGAAGCCGCCGCGGTCAAACACGACGTATTCAATACCTGCCGCCCTGGCGCGTTCTGCGATGGCGGCGCCGATCACTTTCGCTCGTTCGGTCTTCGTCTTGCCGACGAGCGATGGTTGCAGTTCAGATTCGACGGTCGAAGCGGCCGCCAGCGTTCGCCCGACCGAGTCATCAATGACCTGAGCATAGATATGCATATTGCTGCGAAAGACGCACAGTCGCGGACGCTGAGGCGTCCCGCTCACTTTCTTGCGCACGCGACGGTGGCGCCGAATACGCAGTTCGCGCGGTGTTCGTTTTGCCATTGTGATATGCTCCTCGCGGCAGAGATTGCCATCCCCTGCCCTTGCCGGGTCGTGAAAGACAATAGGAAGCGCTAACGCGCTTTACCCGCCTTGCCCGCCTTGCGACGCACGCGCTCTTCACGATATTTGATGCCGTATCCCTTATACGGCTCTGGCGGTCGCAAAGCGCGTAGTTTTGCGGCTTCCTCACCAACCTTCTGCTTGTCGATTCCCCGTATGATCACTTGCTGCGGCTCATTGGCGCTTCGGCGTTCTATCACCTCAAAGGTGACGCCTTCGGGCGGGGTGACGCGGATCGGATGGGAAAAGCCCACCAGCAGGATCAGGTTTTTCCCTTCCCGTGCAGCGCGATAGCCAATGCCGGTGATTTCCAGTACTCGCTGATACCCATCCGTGACGCCGGTCACCATATTAGCAATGAGCGAGCGTGTCAACCCGTGCAGGGCGCGGTGGTGTTTGTTGTCCGAAGGGCGTGCGACCGTGATAACGCCGTTTTCATGGGTGATAACCATTTCCGGCGACAGTTGTTGGGTCAACGTGCCCTTTGGGCCTTTCACGGTCACCAGATTCCCTTCAGCGATCGTCACCTCGACGCCGCGTGGCACCGGGATCGGTTTTTTTCCAATACGCGACATGATCTACTCCTCAGCGCTGCTCACCAGACGTAACAGAGAACTTCGCCGCCGACGCGCTGTTGCCACGCCTCGTGTCCAGCCATCACGCCGCGGGGTGTTGAGAGAATGCTCAATCCCAACCCGCCGCGCACACGTGGAATATCGGCGCGTTTGGTGTAGATGCGCAATCCTGGCTTGCTCACGCGCTTCAGCCCGGTAATGACCGGTCGTCGATCGGGAGTGTATTTCAATGTAATGACAATGGTATTGTACGGTTTGCCTTCCTGCACCGTGAAGTCTTGGATGAAACCCTCGCGCTTAAGAATCTGCGCAATAGCGAGTTTCATTTTCGACGACGGGATCGACACCGTTGCGTGGCGGGCCATGCACGCATTTCGGATGCGGGTCAGCATATCGGCAATCGGATCATTCACGCTCACTGCGATCCTCCTTTATTTCCGGCCTGACAGCAACGTTCATCGGCGCTCCACCTGCTACCAGCTCGATTTCGTCACGCCGGGGATCAACCCGCGCAGTGCGAGTTCACGGAAGCAGATGCGGCACATGCCGAACTTGCGCATGTATGCACGCGAACGTCCGCAGATCTTACAGCGGTTGTAGGCCCGCACCTTATACTTTTGCGGCCGCTGTGCTTTGACCATTAATGCCTTGCGTGCCAAACCAAGTCTCCTTATCAATGATCCCGGCTGGTCAGCGTCTCATCTCACGGACGCTCCTGGCCAGGACTAATCGCGAAACGGCATACCGAGGCGCTTGAGCAATGCATACCCCTGTTCATCGTCGGGTGCAGTCGTCACAATCACCACTTCGAGGCCGCGCAGTTTATCGACCTTATCGTAGTCGATCTCCGGGAAGACAATCTGCTCACGCAGACCAAGCGAATAATTGCCGCGTCCATCGAACGAACGACGACTGACGCCGCGAAAGTCGCGCAGGCGTGGCAGCACCAGGTTTATCAACCGATCAAGGAACGACCACATGCGCGGTCCGCGCAACGTGACCATGACGCCGATCGGCATCCCCTGGCGTACTTTGAACGCTGCGATCGACTTCCTGGCGCGCGTGATCACCGGTTTCTGGCCGGCGATTGCCGCAAGATCGGACGTTGCAGCGTCGAGCGCCTTGGAGTTCTGGATCGCCTCGCCAAGCCCGATATTCAGGACGATCTTTTCCAGCCGTGGCGCCTGCATCACGGAGCGGTAGCCAAACTCCTGCATCAGCGCTGGCACGACTTCGGTCTGATATTTTTCTTTGAGGCGTGGTACCATTCCCTGCTCCTCAAGGAACCGGGAGCATACTGCTCCGGTTGCGCCTTTCACTCATCGATGACGGCATCACATGCTTTGCAATACCGCACCTTTTTGGGGCGGCCTTTGTGGTCTGTCTCTTCCAGAAAGCGATGCCCGGTGCGTGACGCACGACCACACTTCGGGCAGATCAGCATCACGTTCGACACATGGATCGGCGCTTCCATCTCGATAATCCCGCTGGGGCGCGTCGGGCCGCGCGGTTTCATGTGTCGTTTGACCATATTCAGGCCCTCGACGATCACCCGTTGCTCTTTGGGGCGCGATTCTTTGATTTTACCGCGCTTCCCGCGATCTTTGCCGGTAATGATCAGGACCTCGTCGCCGGTTTTGACATGCATTGCACATTCTCCTGAAGCAATCACAGCACTTCCGGCGCCAGCGAAATGATCTTCATAAACGCGCGTTCACGCAGTTCACGCGCGACGGGACCGAAGATGCGCGTACCGCGCGGGTTGTTGTCTTTCCCGATAATCACCGCCGCGTTATCATCGAACCGGATATGCGATCCATCGGGGCGGCCGTACTCCTTGGCAGTACGCACGATGACTGCGCGCACCACCTCGCCTTTCTTCACGGCGCCACCGGGGGTCGCTTCCTTGACCGAAGCGACGATCACATCACCAACGCGCCCGTAGCGCACATGCGAGCCGCCCAACACGCGGATGCACAGTATTTCTTTGGCGCCGGTATTATCGGCGACGCGCAGTCGCGTTTCCTGCTGCACCATGGTCAGGCCTCCTCATTGCGCTTGACAATCTCGACCACTTCCCAGCGCTTGGTTTTGCTCAACGGGCGAGTCTCGCCGATGCGCACGATATCACCGATCTGGCATTGTTGCTCATCGTGCGCGTGAAACTTGCTGGTACGGCGAACAATTTTCCGATACAGCGGATGTGGTTTTAGATAATCAACTGCCACCACAACCGTCTTTTGCATTTTATTGCTGACGACTCGCCCAACTTTGAATTGCCGCCGCCGTCCTTCAGTCATTGGTCCATCTCCTACGACTCAATGCCCAGTTCGCGTTCGCGCAGGATGGTCTTGATTCGCGCAATATCGCGCCGGACTATCCGCGGGCGACTGGTAGCCGTTAATTTTCCCATCACCTGCTGAAAGCGCAGGTTGAACAATTCTTCGTAGCAGTCTTTCAATTTTGCGCGCAGCTGTTCATCGTCCAGTTTGCGCAACTCATCGGCTTTCATGCTGCGCCCTCCTGATCTTCACGCGACACGATCTTGCACTTGATCGGCAATTTCTGTGCAGCGCGCTCGAGCGCTTCGTGGGCGATTTCGGGGCGCACCCCGGCCAGTTCAAACAGGATGCGGCCCGGCTTGATCACTGCCACATAGTGATCGACGGCGCCCTTCCCCGAACCCATGCGCGTCTCAGCAGGCTTCGCCGTAATCGGCTTGTCTGGAAAGACACGGATCCAGATTTTGCCGCCGCGCTTAACGTGATGGCTGATAGCGCGCCGTGCCGCTTCGATCTGACGGCTCGTCATCCACGTTGCCTCGATCGCCATCAAGCCATACTCACCAAAAGCGACGGTATTGCCCCGATGCGCCATACCGCGATTGTGGCCGCGCTGCTGTTTCCGATATTTGACACGCTTTGGCATCAACATAACGACACCTCCTTTCAGCCGCGCGACCGTCCGCTGCGTTCGGGCCCGCCGCCGCGCCCGCCGCGCCCACCGCGCCCGCTCTTGCGTTGTGGACGTTCTTCGTCTTCCTCAGCGGCGCCTGATCGGGCGGCAACCGTCGCTTGCGCTGGTTGCAGTTGACCCTTCTGATCAGGGAAGACCTCGCCTTTGTAGATCCACACTTTGACGCCGATCCGCCCATACGTTGTATGCGCATGGACCTGTGCATAGTCGATATCGGCGCGCAGGGTATGAAGCGGCACCCGGCCGTCGCGCTCCCAGGCGATACGCGCCATTTCCGCGCCTGCCAGACGCCCTGAGCACTTGATCTTGACCCCTTGCGCCCCGAGGCGCATGGCGCGCTGCACTGCCTGTTTCATCGCGCGCTTGTACGACACGCGCTTGTTGATCTGCTCGGCAATGCTTTCAGCCACCAGTTGCGCTTCGAGTTCCGGTTGATGGATTTCCTGAATATTGAGTTTGACTTTCTTGCCGGTCCGTCGTGCCAGTTCTTCCCGCAGTTCATCGACTTTCGCGCCACGTTTGCCGATGACGATGCCCGGCTTGGCGGTATAGACCGTCACCTCGACCTTATTCGCCGAGCGCTCGATATCGATCCGCGCCACGCCTGCGTTTTCAAGCTCTTTTGCGATGATCTTGCGCAGCATGACGTCTTCGTGGAGCAGTTCGGTATAGTTGCGTTCTGCAAACCACTTCGACTGCCAGTCCTTGATATACCCAAGGCGGAAGCCGATCGGGTGCACTTTTCGTCCCATAGATCCTCGCTCTCTTCAGCGCGGCGGCGCGGTTACGTCGCCTGCCTACATTTCCCCGCCGTCATCGACAATCACCGTGATATGGGTCGTCCGCTTGCGAATACGATCGGCACGACCGCGAGCGCGCGGCATAATGCGCTTGAATGCCGGACCTTCATCGGCGAAGATGTACTTCACGACGAGATCATCGGGCGCCATATCGTAGTTGTTGGTGGCATTCGCGCGCGCCGACTCGATCGTGCGGGCGATTTCGCGCGCCGCTTTGTGCGGCAGATAGCGCAGGATCGCCAGCGCCCGATCAACCGGCTTGCCACGCACCAGATCCATCACCGGGCGCACCTTGGTCGGCGAGATGCGGACATACCTGGTTACTGCTTTTGCCTGCATATCAAACCTCTGCTGTGTCGATTGGGCGCCCGTCATTTCATTTTGCCGCGCTTATCGACCTTCTTGCCGCCGTGACCGCGGAACAGCCGGGTTGGGGCGAATTCACCCAGTTTGTGCCCGACCATGTTTTCGGTGATATACACCGGCACGTGGCGCCGGCCATCATGAACGGCGATCGTGTGCCCGACCATCTGCGGGAAGATTGTCGAGTCGCGCGACCATGTACGCAGCACTCGCTTTTCGTTTGCCCGATTCAATTCCTCAATACGACTGAGCAGCCGCACATCGACATATGGTCCTTTTTTCGAAGAGCGCGACATACGCTGTACTCCTGCTTACTTCGTCCGACGGCGGATGATAAAGGGATCGGTCCGCGGGTTGTGGCGGGTCTTCACGCCACGCGCTGGCTTTCCCCACTTGGTTTTGGGGGTCGGCATACCGCGTGGTGCGCGTCCTTCGCCGCCGCCGTGCGGATGGTCGCGCGGGTTCATGGCCGCGCCACGCACTTCGGGGCGCCGTCCAAGCCAGCGTTTGCGCCCGGCTTTCCCCAGGCGAACGTTCTGATGATCCAGGTTGCCGACCTGTCCGACCGTCGCCATACACTCGATAAACACGCGACGCACCTCTCCCGATGGCATACGCAGCGTGGCATAGTTGCCCTCTTTTGCCATCAACTGAGCCGCTGCGCCGGCGCTCCGCACCATCACGCCGCCGCGTCCTTTTTCAAGTTCGATATTGTGCACCTGGGTTCCAAGCGGTATCTGGCGCAGCGGCAGCGCATTACCGACCCGAATATCGGCTGATGGCCCGCTCATCACCGTATCACCGACGTTCAGACCGAGTGGCGCCAGGATGTAGCGTTTCTCGCCATCGACATAATGGAGCAGCGCGATGCGTGCAGATCGGTTCGGGTCGTACTCAATCGCCGCCACCTTTGCCGGAATGCCGATTTTATCGCGCTTGAAGTCGATCTTGCGATAGTGACGCTTATGCCCGCCGCCGCGATGACGCACCGTAACGCGTCCATAGATATTCCGCCCGGCCTTCTTGCGCAGCGGCTCGAGCAGCGATCGCTCCGGCTCCGTTTTCGTGATCTCCTCGAAGGTCGAGACCGACATATTGCGGCGCCCTGCCGAGGTTGGTTTGTACTTTCTGACAGGCATCGGTTATGCTCCCTCAAACAGGTCGATGCGGTCGCCTTCAGCCAGGGTGACGATCGCCTTTTTCCAATCGGCGGTATAGCCGTACTGGCGTCCCCGGCGGCGCAATTTCCCGCGCACGTTCATCGTATGGACGGCGGTCACCCGCACGTTGAAGATTTCCTCGATTGCTCGCTTAATCTGCGGTTTGGTGGCGTTGCGATCAACCTCGAACGAATACTTGTTGAACTGCATCAGGTTGGTATTCTTTTCGGTGATCAGCGGCCGTATGATGATCTGATGCGCATTCATCACGCCCCCTCCTCGCTTACATCCACTGCTGCAACCGCGCGCTCTGGCCGGTCGAGATACCCCTGAGCGACATCGACGGCGGCTTTCAGCATCACCACATGGTCGTAACTGAGCAGGTCGATCACGTTCAGGTAGTGTGCCAGCAGGGTTTTGACGTGCGGCAGGTTATTCGCCGAGCGACGCACATTTTCATCCTTCTGGTCAAGAACGATCAACGTCTTTCCGGTCAGGTTCAGTGCATTGAGCACCGCAATCATGTCTTTTGTGCGCGGCTGCTCGAATGTCAACCGATCCAGAAAGATAATCGCGTCGTCGCGGCGCCGCGCTGAGAGCGCCGAGCGCACTGCCAGGCGTCGCATCTTGCGCGGCATGTCTTTGGTATAGGTGCGCGGATGGGGACCGTGCGCAACGCCGCCGCCCTTGCGATGCGGCGCGCGAATCGACCCCTGGCGCGCGCGGCCGGTGCCCTTCTGACGGTAGAGTTTGCGCGTGCTTCCCTCGACCTCGCCGCGACCAAGCGTGTTGTGCGTGCCGAGGCGCGCATTGGCGCGCTGGCGCTCCATCGCCTGATGCATGACCGGCACATTCGGCTCAATCCCGAAGACATAATCCGATATCTGGATAACGCCGACTTCTTCGCCGGACTGGTTGTACAACTTGGCTTCCATGGCATTTCCTCAATATATCTGCGCTCAGAGCCGGCGCGCCTACGAGCCCTTGATTGCCCGGCGAACCATCACCAGTCCGTTGTTGGCGCCTGGAATCGAGCCGCGCACGAGCAGCAAATTGCGCTCTGGAACGACATCGACGACGGTCAGGTTTTGCACCGTCACCCGTTGATTCCCCATCCGCCCGGCCATCCGCGTGTTCTTCCACAGATGACCTGGATCGGTGCCGGCGCCAATCGAACCCGGCGCCCGCAGACGGTCGCTCTGACCGTGCGTTCGTGGCCCGCCGCCGAAGCCATGGCGCTTGACCACACCCTGGAACCCGCGGCCTTTCGATGTGCCGATGACATCGATACGCTGACCTGGCTTGAACATCTCGACGGTCAACACGTCGCCCACCTTATGATCGGCGATATTGTCGGCACGGAACTCACGCAAGTGGCGCACCAGTTTCCCCGCGCCGCGCAGATGCCCTTGCTCAGGTTTCGTCAGACTTTTCGCTCGAACTTCCTGATACCCGATCTGCACGGCTTCGTACCCATCCCGCTCTTTTGTGCGGATCTGCGTGACGACGCAGGGACCAACCTCAATGATGGTCACCGGAATAACCTGACCGGTCTGGTCGAAGACCTGGGTCATGCCGATTTTGCGTCCAAGCAACCCTTCGATCACAATAGCACCTCCGCAGCATGCGTGTTCACTTCCACCGCAGCGGCTGCTTGTTCTCAGCAATTACAGCTTGATCTCGATATCCACACCCGCCGGCAGATTGAGTTTCATCAGCGCGTTGATCGTCTGCTGACTCGGGTCGAGCACATCGATCAGGCGCTTGTGGGTGCGAATCTCAAACTGTTCCTGCGAGTCTTTGTCAATAAATGGCGACCGAATGACGCTATATTTTTCGATTTTGGTCGGCAGCGGCACCGGACCAGCGACCAGCGCCCCGGTGCGTTCTGCGGCTTCAACGATCTGTCGCGCCGACTGGTCGAGAATCTTATGGTCATATGCCTTGAGCCGGATGCGAACCTTTTGTTTCGCCATATGCGCCTCGTTTAGGTGTTAGGGGTTAGCGGTTAGGGTTAGGGTTACTCTGATGTGTTGACCCTTCATCCATACCCTGCACCCACTACCCCATTACCCGCTAACCATTACCCATCACCCGTACTAATCGACAATCGCCGAGACGACGCCTGCGCCGACGGTGCGTCCGCCTTCGCGGATGGCGAAGCGCAACCCTTCCTCGATCGCCACCGGCACGATCAACTCCACAATCATCTCGATGTTGTCGCCCGGCATCACCATCTC
>CALGYB010000146.1 GCA_937935075.1 uncultured Roseiflexus sp.
GGCGGTGGCGGCAGTGGCGGGTTGCCGCTCATACACCCCGATGTCGGGAACCAGCGCGCGGCGCGGCGCCGCAATCTCGATCTGCTCCAGCGCGACGTAGGGCGCAATCTGCGCGATGTACCCCGGCGCAATCTGCGCCTGCAAGTAGTCGCGCATCGCCGTAATCAGCCCGGTGTGCACATCGGGCCAGAGGGTCGAGCGCTCCAGATAGGGGTCCATGCCGGGAAATGGCGGTTCCATAGGCGCCTCCTGACACAGGCATGATAGCATAGAATGCGGCAATTCACTTCATTGACGAAATGGCGCAGCAATGCTATACTTACGTTTACATCGCGTCATTCCGGCGCGGTTTGTTGTTCTGTACCGTCGTGTATCGAAAGGAGCGCTGCAATTAGAGACCGGCTTCGTATCAACAATCGCATTCGCGCCCGCGAAGTGCGCTTGATTGACGAGAATGGCGCACAGGTCGGCATTGTCCCGATCCGCGAAGCCTTGCTGATGGCGGAAGAGCGCGGGCTTGATCTGGTTGAAGTCGCGCCGAACGCCGTCCCGCCCGTCTGTCGCATTCTGGACTACGGCAAGTTCCGCTACGAGCAGTCGAAGAAAGAGCGCGAGGCGCGGAAGAACCAGAAGCAGGTGGATGTCAAGCAGATCCGGCTGGAACCGAAAACCGACGAACACGATCTGGATGTCAAAGCCAAGCAGGCGCGGCGCTTTTTGCTGGACGGCGACAAGGTCAAGTTCAATCTGCGGTTCCGCGGTCGTGAGATCTTCCATCAGGAAATCGGGCTGGAAATGCTGGAACGCATGGCAGAGGAACTGCGCGACATATCGGTTGTCGAGCAACGGCCGACGATGGAAGGGCGGGTTTTGACGTTGTTGCTGGCGCCGAACCAGAAAGCCAGAACGCAGGCGCAGCGTGAACGGCAACAGCAGGCTCCTCGCCCCGCAACCCAACCGGCGCCAAAGGTCAGTGTGCCCGCGTCCGATGCAGCGCCTACCGATCAGGCTGACGAAGAGGAATAAACGCATGCCCAAGATGAAGACGCATAAAGGAGCGGCAAAACGGTTCACCCTGACGGGGACCGGGAAAATGGTGCGCTCCCCCGGTCGTCGCGGACACTTCCGCCGCCGGATGGCGCTGCGTATTTTGCAGCATCTCGATCGGACGTTTGAAGTGCATAAGACGGTTCAGCGCCGCCTGCGCCGTGCATTGCCGTATATCGCAAAGCATAGCCGTTAGAAGTGCGTTTGTAGATTAAGGATCAGGTGTTTGGTATGGCCCGCGTTAAACGTGGCGTGATGGTGCGTAAGCGCCATAAGAAATTGCTCGAGCAGGCGAAAGGGTATCGCGGCAGCCGCAGCCGTCGCATCAAAGTGGCGCGCGAAACGGTGATGAAGGCGCTCTGGTATGCTTACCGCGACCGGCGCAACCGCAAACGCGATTTTCGCCGTCTCTGGATTGTACGTATCAATGCCGCTGCTCGCATGCACGGCTTGTCGTACAGTCGCCTGATGAACGGTCTCAAGCGCGCCGGTATCGCACTGGATCGCAAGGTGCTCGCCGATATGGCCGTGCGCGACCCGGCGGCTTTCGGGCGCGTCGTCGAACAGGCGCAGCAGGCGATGTGATTACCAGCCCGGCGAATCAGCATGTTAAACGGATCCGCTCGCTGGCTGCCGACCGTCAGGAACGTCGCCGCGAGCGGATGTTCGTGCTTGAAGGGGTTCGCCTGATCGCCGATGCGCTGGAGAGCGGCGCAACACTGACGCTCGTGCTGTATGCGCCGGAACAGTTGCAGCAGACATCAGCCGGATCGGATCTGCTGCAACGGCTCCAACGCCTGCCTGCCAGTTATGAGGCGACGCCACAGGTGATTGCGGCTGCTGCCGACACCGTCCATCCGCAAGGGGTGGTGGCGCTTGCGCGATGGCCCCATATTCCGCCGGAAAAACCAGGGCTGGTGCTGGTGATCGATGCCGTGCAGGACCCCGGCAACCTGGGGACGCTCTTGCGCAGCGCCGAGGCGGTGGGAGTGGCGCAGACGCTCTGCAGCGCCGGTACGGTCGATGTGTATGCGCCCAAGGTGGTGCGCAGCGCGATGGGAGCGCACTTCCGCCTGTCAATCGAGCAGGATGTGCGCTGGGACGAGATCGGCGAGCGCCTGGCGCAGGTCGATCATGTCTACGCCGCCGAACCAGATGCTCGCATGCCGTACTACGCCGCCGATTGGCGCCAGCCGTCGGCGCTGCTGGTCGGGAACGAAGCGCACGGGTTGAGCGATGCTGCACGTCGGCTTGCCACCAAACAGATTACCATTCCCATGCGCGGCAAAGCCGAGTCGCTCAATGTTGCAGTGGCGGCGAGCGTGATCCTCTTCGAGGCGCTGCGGCAACGCACGCTGGGACGCAGTTAGATTTCTTTCAACAGGCTGTGACGAAGCGAGTAGGCGGGAGACGACGAACAGAGAGCGATGGTCGAAGGGTGTGAGCCGTCGCCGTGACGCCCCGCTGAAGTTCCCTTCCGAGCCGCGACGGGGAAAGGAAGCGCAGACCGCAATCGTCGTCTGCGCAGGCGCCGAGTAGTCGTCGCCGGTCGCCCTCCGCTATCGGGGCTATGAGGGCGGGGTCGCCATGGGCGATTCCGCCGAAACAGGGTGGTACCACGGGCCACGCCTCGTCCCTGGCGAGTGCGTGGTTTTGTTGTTGAATGGAGGCAGAAGAGCATGTCGCTGATCGATCAGTTGAATCAACTCGAGCACGAGGCGCTGGCGGCGCTGGCGCAGATCACCGATCTGACGGCGCTCACCGAGTGGAAGAACTCCTACCTGGGTAAGCAAGGGGCGCTTTCGCGTCTGAGTCGGGGGCTTGGCGCCCTGCCCGCAGACGCACGTCCGGCTGCCGGGGCGCGCTTCAACACTGCGCGCGCCACACTCGAACAGGCGCTTGAACGCGCCGAAGCGCAGTTGAAACGCATGGCGCGGCAACACGCCTTTGAAGCCGACCAGGTCGATGTCACCCTCCCCGGACGCGCGCCTGCCGTCGGACGGTTGCACCCCACGACTCAAATGCTGCGCCAGATTTATGCCATATTGGGAGAGATGGGGTTTCAGGTCTGGGAAAGCCCGGAAGTCGAAACTGACGAGTTCAACTTCCAGTTGCTCAACATGCCGCCAGACCATCCGGCGCGCGATATGTGGGATACGTTCTACGTCGAGACAACGCCTGGCGACGCGACGCTTCTGTTGCGCACCCATACGTCGCCGGGGCAGATCTATGCGATGCGCGCCAATGCACCCAAACCGGTGCGCGCCATTCTCCCCGGCAAGTGCTATCGCTACGAACAGGTCACTGCCCGTCACGAGATGCAGTTCTATCAGGTTGAAGGGATTGCGGTCGGGGAGCAGATTTCGTTTGCCGATCTGAAAGGGACGCTGGTGGCGTTCGCCGAACGGTTGTACGGCAAAGGGGTCAAGACCCGTTTCCGTCCCAGTTACTTCCCCTTCACCGAGCCAAGCGTCGAGTTTGATATCGAATGCTTCCTCTGCGGCGGTACGGGATGTCGGGTGTGCAAGCATTCGGGATGGCTCGAAATCCTGGGCGCGGGCATGATCCATCCGACGGTGCTGCGCAATGGCGGGTACGACCCGGAGAAGGTCAGCGGGTTTGCGTTTGGGATGGGTCCGGAGCGGATGGCAATGCTGCGCTACGGGATCGATGACATTCGCTGGTTCTTTAGCGGCGATGAGCGCTTCCTGCAACAGTTCTGATGAAAACGCACTCACCGCTCATCGTGCTGGTTGCGCTCTTTCTGGCGCTCTGCGTCCTGTACAATCTGGCGACGCCGCCTGGTGAGGGACCGGACGAACCGGGGCACGCGGCATATGTGTTCTTCCTGGCGCGCGAAGGAAGACTGCCGGTGCAGTGTCTGCCGCCATGTGTTAGTGACGTGCCGGGATCGGGGCATCATCCGCCGCTCGCCTATCTGCTGGCGACTCCGGCAGTGCTCTGGCTGCCGCAGTCGTTGCGCACGTTCGACCTGCCCGGCAACTCGCGTTTCACCTGGGCAGGCGGCGATCAGGTGAATGCTGCTGCGCACGGGAGTCGTGAGCAGTGGCCCTGGGACGCGCAGGTGTGGGCATGGCGCCTGGCGCGTGGCGCGTCGAGCCTGGCGGGTGCGGCAACGGTCATCTTGACATACCTGACGGTGCGCGTGTTGCACCGTCACACCGATAGCGCGGCGAACCGCGACGCAACAGCGCTACTGGCGGCGGCGCTGGTCGCGTTCAACCCGCAGTTCATTTTCATCTCGTCGCTGATCAGCAACGACGCGCTGCTGGCGGCGCTCGGGGCAGCGCTGCTCTGGCTGGTCGTCAGCAGTCCGCGGTCGCTGCTGCGCGCCATGCTGATCGGAGTGGTGCTGGGGCTGGCGTTGATCACCAAACAGAGCGCGTTGATTTTTGTGCCGTTCGTGTTCACATGGGGTGTGACGGGGGGGGTGGGCGCGGCGACGGATCGCGGGGCAACCGCAGGTCGGGGCAACCCGGCGGGTCGCCCGCAGGTGATGATCGCGGTTCTGGTGTTTGGCGCGGCGCTCGTCGGTGGCTGGTGGTACCTGCGGAATTGGCAATTATATGGCGATCCGCTCGGTTTGCAGGCGTTTCAGGCGGAATTTACCACGCAGGCGTTTGAATGGACAAACCCGGCAGCCTGGATGGGCGCATTGACGACCCTGTACGAATCGTTTTGGGCGCGCTTTGGCTGGATGAATCTTCCGGCGCCGCCATGGACGATGGTGGTGTACGCTGCGTTGCTGGCGGCAGCGGTCGTCGGATGGGTGTGGACCCTGGTTCGCTCGAATGCAGTGGCGTGTCGGTGGACCTGGCAACTGGCGGCGCCGCCCCTTCTGGCGCTGGCATGGGTCATAAGTTTCGCCTTTACCGCCGGATTGGTCGCCTGGCAGGGGCGTCTCCTGTTCCCGTCAATCGCGGCGATTGCGGCGCTCCTGGCGCGCGGGTTGAGCGTCTGGCTCCGCCAGCGTGTGTCGGTGAGGCTCTTCATCGTTGGGATGGCAGGCATTGCAGCCTGGCTGCCGGTTAGCGTCATTCAGCCGGCGTATCCGCCTCAGACCCTCGCTGCATCGGCGGCGCACGCCTGGGAGGGGAATGAGACGTATGCGCGTTTCGCGCGTTCTACCGAACCCGGCGCGGTGATCCGTCGCTGGCGACTCGAGGGAACGCCGCGTCCTGGCGCAACAATTGAACTCACGCTGCTCTGGCACGCATTGTCGCGCCAGGACCGCGACTGGTGGACGTTCGTGCACCTGGTCGATGCCGACCGACGGATTGTGACGGAGGACAACCGTGAGCCGCGCGATGGCGCGTATCCCATGTCGCAGTGGGTCGCAGGAGATTGGGTCGAGGCGCGTTATACGCTCGCCATTCCTGCCAATCTTCCGCCTGGCGAATATGCGCTGTGGGTGGGGCTGTGGGACCCGGCGACTGGACGGCGCGCGGCGTTCTTCGATGATGACGATGTGTCTGATCCTGAGAGCGATCATGTCGTGCTGACCACCCTGATGATAACCGGACCATAAGGAGTTCATATGCGCGTTCCTCTATCCTGGCTGAAAGAGTTCGTTGACATCACCCTGTCGGTCGAAGAACTTGCCGAGCGACTGACCCGCGCAGGGCTGGAGTGTGAGGGGATCGAGCGGATTGGCGTCGAAGGCGCCGATCTGCCGTGGGATCCGGAGAAGATCGTGATCGGCAGCATCCTGGAAGTGCGGCAGCATCCGAATGCCGACCGTCTGGTGCTCGCGGACGTGGACTACGGCGCCGGCGCGCCGCACACGGTCGTCACCGGCGCGCCCAATCTCTTCCCCTACAAAGACAAAGGGCGATTGCCGCAGCCGCTCAAGGGGGTCTTTGCGCGCGAAGGCGCAGAATTGTACGACGGTCACGCCGAGGGTTGGGTGAAAATGCGGCTGAAGGGGCGACCGGTGCGCGGCATCATGTCCGACGCCATGCTCTGCTCGGAAAAGGAACTCGGTCTGTCTGAGGACCACGAAGGCATTCTGATCCTGCCGGATGATGCGCCGGTCGGGGCGCCGTTGCGCGACTACCTTGGCGATGTGGTGCTGAAGTTCGATGTATTGCCGAATATGGCGCGCTGCCTGTCGATCCTCGGTGTGGCGCGCGAAATCGCGGCGCTGACCGGCTCACCGCTGCGCATGCCGGAGATGACCGTCGTTGAGGATGGTCCGCCGGTCGAAGGGCGCGTCCGGGTGACAATCGAGGAACCGGACCTCTGCCCGCGTTTCACGGCCACCTTGATCGAAGGGGTCACAATCGGACCGTCGCCGCTCTGGATGCAGCGCCGCCTGACGATGGCGGGCATGCGCCCGATTAACAACATCGTGGACATCAGCAACTATGTGATGCTCGAACTTGGCGGACCCAACCACATGTTCGATGCCGACCAGGTGGCGGATCAGCACCTGATCATTCGCCTGGCGCGCCCTGGCGAGCGTCTGGTGACGCTCGACAACAAAGAGCACAATCTGGATGCTTCGCTTGGCGGCGGGATGCTGCCGCTGCTGGTGTGCGATCCGCACGGACCGCTCAGCCTGGCGGGGGTCATGGGCGGAGCATCGAGCGAAGTAAGCGCTACAACGACCCGCGTGTTACTGGAAGTCGCGGTATGGGATCCGACAATCATCCGACGAATGGGGACCGCGCTGCGGGCGCGTTCGGAGGCGTCGAAGCGCTTTGAGCGCGGCGTGGATTATGAACTGCCGCCGCTGGTGCAGCGCCGCGCTCTGTCGCTGTTGCAACGGATCGCGGGCGGCAGTGTGGCGCAGGGTATGGTGGACAACTATCCGCGCCCATGGCAACCGGTGATCCTCGATCTGACGCCGCGCGAGGTGCGCCGGATCGTCGGCATTTCGCTCAGCGCTGCCGAGATCGCCGATCTGCTGCGTCCGCTGGGGTTCGCCTGCGATCTGATCGACAACGGTGCAGCGGTGCGGGTCACGGCGCCGAGTGTGCGGCGCGATATAACGATGCTTGCCGATCTGTGCGAAGAAGTGGCGCGCATATACGGGTATGACCGCATTCCTCTGTCATTGATGGCGGACGCGCTGCCCGAACCGCGCAACAACCCATCGCTGGAACTGGAACTACGGGTGCGCGATCTGCTGGCAGGCGCGGGATTGGACGAAGCAATCACCTACTCGCTGACCAGCATGGCAGCAGTTGCAGCGGTCAATCCGGCGGATGCCGACGCTTCGCTCTACCTGCGGCTGGCAAACCCGCTGACCCCGGAGCGCGAGTACCTGCGCCGGTCGCTGCTGCCGACGCTGCTGGATGCGCTGGCGCAGAACCTGCGCGAACGCGAGCGGGTGCTGTTGTTCGAGATCGGTCGCGTCTACCTGAAACGCGCCCCCGGTAGCGACGATCCACGTCCCGCAGAGCCGCAGCGGCTGGCGCTGGCGCTGGCAGGACGGCGTTATGAGCGCTCGTGGCATACGCCGGACGAGACGGTGATGGATTTCTTCGATCTGAAAGGGATTGTGGAGGTGTTGCTGACACGCCTGAACATCGCTGGTGTGCAATATGTCCCACTCACCGACGACCCGCGTTTCCATCCTGGGCGCGCGGCGCGGCTCGAACGGGATGGAAGCGTGCTCGGCGTCATCGGCGAACTGCATCCCGATGTCTGCGAGCGCCTGGCAATTGCCGCGCCGCGCGCGATGGCTGCCGAACTCGATCTCGAACTGATCGGTGCGCTGGTTGAGTCGGCACGCTACCGCGCCATCTCGCGCTATCCGGCAACCACGCAGGACCTGTCGCTGGTGGCGGCGGTCGAGGTTCCGGCGGAACGGGTTGCAGCGACTATTCGCAAATACGCTGGCGCGCTGCTCGAGTCGCTCACCCTTTTCGATGTGTACGAAGGCGAGCAGGTCGGCGCCGGCAAACGCAGCCTCACCTATCGCCTAGTGTTCCGTGCGCCGGACCGCACCCTTAACGATGCCGAGATCGCCAAAATCCGCCAGAAGATCGTGCGCGGCCTGGAGTACGACATCGGCGCAACAATCCGGGGGTAGAAGAAGGTTGCAGGTGAGGAAGGTTGCAGGTGAGGAAGGTGCGAGGGTTAAGGGTGAGGAGGCAGGAGAGACAGTGCACCGCACCGTCGCCGAATCGTTGCATTTGAACATAGGAATGTTGACGCCGTTATAGGACGACGCAGCGGTCGCCGGTACCAGTGGTCGTCCCGCACCCGGAGAACCGCGCCACCGTCGGGGCGACCCGGCGACACGCAGGATCGCCAACGTAGGGGCAACCACAGGGGGTTGCCCCATCCGTCCCTGCCCGCCGGCGGCGCGTGGCGGGGCAGGCACGGGGGACCTGCCTCGACGAATGCGGGTGCGGTGGCGGTAGGGGCGCCCCTTGGGGGCGCCCGTCGTGGGCAGGCACGGGGACCTGCCCCGACGAATGCGGGTGCGGTGGCGGTAGGGGCGCCCAACTGTGTCCCATCATTGCATCCCGTCGTTGTCCTGCCCGTAGGGGCGACCCGCGCCGTCATCGGGGCGACGCGGCGGGTCGCCCCTACCTGTGATTACTCCACGATTGCAGGGCATTGCCATCGTCGGCGCGCCCTTCGTGATCGCCCGGCCCTGTCATCGCCCCGCAACCCTCTCACTTCTTGCCTCGCACAAGTGTGCGGATGTGGTACAATAACGCCAGGCAGAGTCGCACAACCGCCGCGCCCCGCCCGGCAACTGAACGTACCAGGGAGGACCTGTATATGACACAAACGACTATCCCCGCAGCGCCGCCGGACGCTGCGCCAGCCGACGACCCCTTCCGCTACGGCTGGCGCTACGTGCCGCGTCCGACCCCCGACGATCCCCATCACTTCGAACAGGTTCCGCTGACGCTGGAGGATGTCCTGCACCCGGAAGTGGGAGATTTCATCGTGCACAGCGACCGCCACGAGACCGACCGGATGTACCTCACCGAAGTGCTGCGCGCCCGCCTGGAGCAATCCGGCGCAGCGATTGTGTTGACCGATGTGCGCATTGCGTGGGATATTCCCGACCTGCGTCCGCACGGACCGGATGTGACGGTCATTCCCGGAGTAGGGGAACGGCAGAACTGGAGCACGTTCGACGTGTCGGTCGAGGGCGTGCGTCCGGCGCTGATCATCGAAATTACTTCGCCGGAGACGCGCGTGAATGACCTGGAGCGCAAGGTGGAGCATTACGCGCGCGCGGGGGTGGCGCAGTACGTGATTGTGGACGATCTGAGTCGCGGTCGTCGGGAGCGACGCTTGCGCCTGCTCGACTACCGGCTGGAGGGAGGGGCATACCGGTTGCATCCGCCAGATGCTGCGGGGCGGGTGCATCTGGCAATCGCCAACCTGTGGCTGGGCATCGAGCGGGATCACGTTGTCTGCTACGACGAACACGGCGTACCGTTCGGTAACTACGCGACCGTCGTGTGGCAGGCGGCGCAGGAAGCGGAGCGGGCGCAGCGCGAAGCGGAGCGGGCGCAACGCGAAGCGGAGCGGGCGCAGCGCGAGGCGGAAGCGCGTGAAGCCGAAGCACGCGCGCGCCTCAAAGCCGAGGAACGGGCGCAGCGCGAGGCGGAACGGGCGCAACGCGAAGCGGAAGCGCGCGAAGCCGAAGCGCGGGCGCGCGCCGCAGCCGAAGAGCGGCTGCGCGCCCTCGAAGAGGAACTGCGCCGTCTGCGCGGCAGATGACCGTTACCTGCGCTCACGCAGCGCCGCTAGCAGTTGCTCGACAGGCGCCAGCGCTGCAATTAGGCGGTCGCGCTCGTCGAGCGGAAGAAATGCCACCTGACTGGTTGGAAGCGCTTCGATCAACTGGATCGCGCGTTCGCGCACAATATCGGCAGAGAGTGGGGTCTGTGGGGATACGGTACGCCGCGCCAGGCGCTGGAGGAACTCCTGTACTGTTGACTGATCTCCTGGCAGCGGGGGCCAGCGGTCGGCATCCGCCCAGAGTGGCAGGTCGCGCCCGGCGAGCGCCAGGCGAATCTCGCGCTGCTCATATGCCGCCGTCAGCACATCGAGCGCTTGCGCTGCGTCGCTGTCGGTTAGCCAATGGGTATTTGCCGCCACCACCGCCCAGCGTCTCCCGCCGATCGTGTTCGCCAGCAGGTCGAGGTGCCAGACCAGTGGAACGGCATCAGGCGACGCCAGGTGTCGCCACAGTTCATCGTCGCCTTCGGCGGCGAGCGCAGCAGCGAGTGTTTGCAGCAGACGCAGACCTGGTCGCGGTTCGATGTCGGGCGGTGCGGCGGCATGCCAGATGACCTTCTGTCCGCGGGTGTGGAGGTGCGCGGCAAGCGCGGCGGCCAGCGTGAACGATGCTTCGGGGTCGCCCCAAATGAGCGCCAGACCATCGCGCCGTAGCGATGACACGTACAGGTCGAGTTCGGCTTCGTAGCCGGTGGTTGATGCAGATGGCGGCGCATACAGCTGCGCCGGCGGCGCCGGCGGCGGCAAGGCTTCGATAGCGGCAGGCAACAGAGATGCAAGGCGCTCCAATGCCTCGCGTTTGGCGCGGCTGTAGGTGCTCGCGCTGAGCGCCAGCGCTTCCTGGAGATCGGTGCGCGCCTCGCCCGCCTCGTATTCGCCCGCGATGATCAGGTAGTGCCGCCAGCGCGGGTCGTTCAACACCGGACCAGCATCGTCCGACGGACGCAGTTGTTCAATGGCGGTGCGCAGCGCCATTTGCAGGCGACGTCCGCGCTGTTGAACATCAGTTTCATCGGTCAGGAGCAGTTTTGCCAGATCGCTGCGCCCCAGCGTGAGCGGCGGATCTTCAGGAAGTGCGCCAAGCGCCTCGCGCAACAGACGCACCGTGGCGTTGTGGGATCCTGCACTGCTCTCCTCGTCGCGCAGTCGTGCGAGCAAGCGGTAGAAGGTGCTGCGCGGCACATCGAGAACCCCTTCGTCCCGCAATCGCGCCTGCACCCTGCGCCAGAGTACATGTGCGGACAAACCCGGTTCAGCGGCAAGTTCTTGACGAAGAATACGCGCCAGGGGGCTGTTGCGCGCAAAGTGCCCTCCGCCGCGCTTGCGACTTTTGAGCGCTGCCAGACCGCCGCGCCGAAAGGCTTCGCGCAGCCGCCGGAGACTCTCGCGGCTGACTCCAAATGTGCGCGCCACTTCCCCCGGCGAGCGCCCTTCGCGCAGCAGGGCAACCAGCATGCGGTATCGCCGTAGCGCCGCTTCGTCGTTGCCAAACCGTTCTGTCAGGTCAGCGCTGGTGAGGCGCGGGAGTTCGAGTTCGGATGTCGCCCCCTTCACGTGATAACTCCTTGTGCTCACACAAAGGCACAAAGGCTCTGCTTTATTCAACCGTTGATTCACTACAAAAAGCGGTAACCACGAAGGTCACCAAGGGACACAAAAGAAACGCTCTTCATCTTTTTTATCCACCTTCGTGCGCTTTGTGTCCTTGGTGGTTACCTTTGTGCAGTGGACTCACCGTTGCTTATTGCTCGTCCATACCTGAAAGGTTTATCATAACGGTTGCTGCTCCATTTTGCTCACACAAAGGCGCAAAGGCGCGAAGGCTCTACATTGTTATGATTCGCAGACGAGCCAAGGCGTCTAGCCACGCTTCACGATCAGTTCCGCATTGCTGTAGAGCGCATAGATCAATGGCAGCACATTGCGTTTCTCGTGCAGATACTCGCGCCGCATGTCGCGCAGCAGATCGCCGAGGCGCGTGTTGCCGGCAGCGAATCGGCGCAGGAGCGCCGGCGCAAACTCGGCGGCGAAAAAGGCGGGCATCAACACTTCCGTTCCGATGACGCCGCGCGCGCCGCGCCCGATCAGGTAAGGAACCAGCCCGTTGTACAGTTCCGGCGACAATTCGGCGCTCTCGCAGGCGTTGAGCACCACCAGCGGCGCACTGTCGAACTGGTCGAGGTCCAGCCCGGCGTACAGGTTCATGTCGTCGAGCGTGAGCGCTTCACCATTGACGCTCAGGTAGGAGTCGCCCAACCCATATTCGATGCCGGTTGTCGCGTCCTTTTCGCCCGGCGAGCGACTGACCGCGTGCCCATAGAAATAGATGATCTGGGGAATATCCTGGGAACGGCTGAGCAGATCGAGGAACTTGTCGCGGGTGTCGTACTCGGTGACCGCCACCCCGTCGATGCCGGGCAACACCTGGCGCTGCTCAGCGATGATCGGCGCGTTGAATTGTGTATCGATGGTCTGATCGAACACGAACCCTACCTGGAGCCGCTCCCTGGCTTTGAGTTCCGGTGCGAATGCGGAAGGCTGACGCGCGCTGAACTGCGGCGTGTATTCGATGATATGGCGGTAGCCCCAGAATCCCAGCGGATCGACCGGGTCGGATGGTTTGAAGGGCAGGGCGTAGACCAGCGACCAGGGGAAGGCGAAGCGTTCCGCAATCACGTTAATGCGCAATTCGCGTTCGGCGGTTGTCGCGCGCAGCAGATGACCCATTTCTTTCCCCTGGTCGCCGCTGCCGGGAGCGAAGAACAACGAGCGGAAGAGCAGATCGCCGATCTGCCGGAGATCGCGCAGCGCTTCCTGGTGGATCGCCTCCGGGATCGTTGTATCCTTCAGTTGGTAGGCATAGACATTGCGCGATGTGTCGAGCTTCTTGACGATTTTCTCCAGGAACGCGGCGCGCGCCCGACGGATGGCGTCGATGATCTCTCTTTCCGCCAGGTTCAGGCGCGCAACGGTGTAGCCGCTCCCCAGCGAGAGAATGAAGGTATAGCCAGTCGTTTCGCGCACAATGATCAGGCTGGCGTCGGTTTCGGCGGGATACGCGAGCGGGCTGCTCATCGTCGCAGCGGCGGCGGCAAGGGTCAGCCCGCTGGCGCGCACCGGTTCGGCTGGCAGGTCCGCCAGCGCCGCGTCGCCGATCGCCGCCTGCGCGACGATTTTCTGAAACGGCTTCTGGTTGAGCGAGAGAATCGCCGTGATTTCGCCAATCCCTTGCTTGATCGGCTCGATGATGAAACTGGCGATATTCTTCGAAACCCCGCCGCGCGGGAAGATGATCTTTTGCTGGGGAATGCCGTATACCTTGAAGAAGGCGCTGTCGGCGACCAGACGCACATCCACCTCGATCTGCGCAGCAGCAGTCATCTGTTCCGCCTGCTCGACGCCTCCAGCCCGCACGCGAGCGCCGGCGAGCGGCGCCGCAACATTCACATTGACAGCATACATCCCGCCGATTGCCAGCGCTTCACCCGGCGGCACAATGCGCGTCAGGGTCCTGCCGCCGCCGACGATCTCCGCTTCCTGCTGCAACCGCTGCTCGATCCAGAGGTTGAACACCCGGTCGTCTCGAGCAGCGGCGACTTCGTCGAGCAGCGCCGACACCGGCGTGCGCTCGACATCCGCACTCCTGGCGGGTGATGGGTGGACACGAAGTTCTTCAATATCAGGGAGCGGTTCAGGAAAGCGCCGCGGGTCAGGCTCGGCGTCGCGGATCATATCGTACCCGCTGACATCGCCAGCCATTTCCGGCATCGCCGACGCCATGTCATACTGAAACGGGTCGAAGGCGACCTCGCCGGCTGCGAGCATTTCCTCGAACAAGATGCCGTAGATCGCGCCGCCGTCGAGCACGACGACGCGCCTGCCGGGGTGACCGTCGCGCATGGTGCGCGCCTCGTGCGTCGTCGTCGCCTGGCGATCCAGCCCCTTCGCAGGGGACATGCGTTGCATCAGGGTCGCCAGGGAAACGCCTTTCAATTTGGCAGCGACGTAGTCGTCCGGTTCCACATAATCCGGCGGCAGAGGCGTTGCAGCAAGTTCGGGAAGCGTCCAGCCGCGAATGTCCTGGTAGCGCATCAGGCGATGGACAATCTCCTCAACCTCGATCCAGCGCGCGACAAGAAACGTCCCATCGGCAAGCGGCGCGATGACGAAGCGGTACAGGCGGTCATCGCGATCCGGCGGCAGCATGGCATGGATCTGCCAGAGCGACGCCGTCTCTTCGACGACCAGGCAAGCGCTGATCGGCATCAGAGTGAGTTTATCGAAGTCGATAGGCATACGGCGGCAGTCCTTCCGGTCGGTAAAATCTAACCACAGAGGGCACAGAGGGCAACCTTTGCACCTACAACTCAGCGACGCCCACGCGCTGGTCGCCTGCGGAAATGCTTCAACCGTCCCATTTCAACCTTCGTACCTGCAACGCTGCTCCCCGCCTCTCGCCTCTCCCGCCTCTCGCCTCTCGCCTCTCCCGCCTCTCCCGCCTCTCGCCTCTCGCCTCTCGCCTCTCCCGCCTCTCGCCTCTCGCCTCTCGCCTCTCGCCTCTCCCGCCTCTCGCCTCTCCCGCCTCTCCCGCCTCTCGCCTCACCCCTCCCGATACCAATTCCCCGGCAGATCGGCGAGATCGCCGGCGGCGTCGGGTGAGAGGTCGCCCCAGCGCACGACGGCAGACGCCGGGATGCCGTAGCGAGTGCGCAGGCGAGCCAGCAGCCAGGACAGAGCGCGGCGTGATGCTTCGGTGTAGCCGGTCTGAGGACGTTCCAGCATGATGCCGATGCTGCTGCGGTTGATATTGCGCTGTGCGCCGTTCCAATGCGCCATACCGCTATGGAAAGCGGCGAATTCATCGTCGATCAACTGGTAGATCGCGCCATCGGCGGCGACGTAGTAGTGTGGCATGCGGAGCGCACCGGGCATGGCCATGCGTTCGAGCGACTGGAGCGCGGGTCCCTCGTCACCGTGCAGGACGATCATGCGGATTTTCGAGCCGCTGCGACTGCCATACGCACTCGGCGCACGCCCGGCGATGGCAAAGCGCTGAATATGGAAGGCGTCCCACTCCGGCGCCAGCACGGCGCCTGGCGACAGGAGCCTGGCGACCGGCGCAGGAGCGGCAAGCAGCGCCTGTTGTGGTCCAAAAAGTGCGCTGAGGCGTTTCACGTCGCTCCAGTTCGGCACAATGTTGTAGATTGTGTCGGTTGCATAGACCTGGAAGTTGTATTGTTTACCGCCGACGGTGATCGGGTCGGTTTTTCCCAGCGGCGCGCCGAGATTCCATTGTCGGGCAAGCTGATGGAATGCCCAGTCGGGGCGGTACTGTTGCCCGGCAGCGGCGTAGGTGGCTTTCAACAACTCGTCGCGCACCTTTGCCTGCGCCGGGTTGGTGGTGTTGGCAAGGGCGCTGAGACGCTGGATGTTCTGCCATTCTGTGCCACGATTGAAAATCGTGTCGGTGGCAAAGACCTGGTAACTGTAGGGAACGCCGTCTACCACCAGTTTTCTGCTCGGCTCCAGCGGCGGACCGAGGGTCTGACCGGCGACGGCGTACTGGTGGAATGCCCAATCGGGGCGGAACGGCGATCCGCCGGTGGCGTAGGTGGCGTCGAGCAGGGCGCGCCCAAGCGTCCCCAGCGCCGGAATGGAACCGGCAAGCAATTGCGACAGGCGTTGCACATCGCCCCAGTTCGGCACTTCACAGAAGAGGGTGTCGCGTGCGAATGGCTGATAGTTGTACGTCTTTCCGCCGTGCTGCAACCGCTGGCTCTTCGCCGTCGGAAAGCCCAGATTGTTCTCGACGGCGAACTGGTGGAACGCCCAGCTGCTGTTGTACCCCTCGGCGCGCCGGGCGTAACTCTGGTCGAGCAGCGCTTCGGCAAGTTCTTCGATCTCCGGCGGGATGGCGCCGATGGGACCAGGCGGCGGCGGTGGCGGCGGCGCGACGTTGTTGAGCCAGGCATTGACCTCGCCGAGCACCCATTCTTTGGTGACAGCCCATCCCGGGCAGCTTTTCTTGCTGTAGTCACGGTGGAAGGCGAGCAGAGTTGCAGGTGGAATGCTTAACCGCCGCGATAAGCCGCCGAGCACCGCTTTCGTCCCCTCCCACACCGCGCCCGACGGTCGTTCGCGGTCGTAGTCGCCAACCATCTCGACCCCTATCGAGTACCAGCCGGCCTTCAGGCTACCGTTGCCCGGTCCGGCATGGATACCGATATCTTTCATTGGCGTAAACAGCCAGATGCCGTCGGGAGCGACATAAATGTGGGGGGCGGACGACCATCCTTTACTGGCGTAGTACCGTTGCATGCCCTGCATCGAAGCCAGGCCGCGCCATTGCTGCACTGTTGGGCGCCAGGTGTGGTGCAACACCACTCTTGACGGGGTCAGCTGCCCGAACCGGTAGCGGGCGACATATTCGAGCCATTGTGGAATGGTCAGACAGCGCCCAATCATGGGCGGCACGCCAGTGGTAACGTCTTGTGTGGTCAACGGACACCTCTCCGGCGGAGCGAGAACGATAACCGGATTCGGAACAGATTGCATCGTAGCACAGAGCAAACCCGCGAGTCAAGTTTGACAGACCGTTTCCGAAAGTGTATAATCCCCTATTGGAAATAGCGATCCCCGATAGCTCAACGGTAGAGCGGCTGACTGTTAATCAGTAGGTTCCAGGTTCGAATCCTGGTCGGGGAGCCAGTACACACCCGGTAAAAATATCGGGTGTGTTTCTTTTTCTCACGACACTCGACCCTGGCAGTGAACGTTGGCTGAGCCTGTCGAAGCCAAGCCCGCTGCAAACTGATCGCGCCGCCAGCGCAGGCGCTGCGTTGGCTGAGCCTGTCGAAGCCAACGCCCACCGCATCTCCGGCAACTCTTCAGGACCAGGCTTTGTGAGAAGCCCGTATTACTCCAGAAATACCGGCACATTGGCGTCCCTGGCGCCGGTCAGTCGCATCCGGTCGCACCCGGCGCCCCAGGCGGTGCGCGGGTCGCGCCCGGCAGCGACGGCGTCGTAGAATCCCTGCGCGAATGCGCGCGCTGCCTCACTGCTGATCGCTGCGCGCATGGCGATCAACGGCGGCATGCCGGGTCCCGGCGCGGTCAGGCCCGCCGCCGACTCACAGGCGCTCAGGATGACGCAGCGTAGCGCCGGAACACTGGCGAAGGTCTGGAGCAGCGCGGCAAGCGGTACCGGATGCGCATCGCCGGACGAGTCCTGAAACAAGAGCGTACCATTGTCGCCGTGGCTGAGGATGTGGAGGTAGGATGGCTGGAGGCGCAGCAGCGCCTGGTGGAGGTTATCCGGCGTGGCGCGTGGCAGTGGCTCGAAGCGGAAGCGATCCGGGTAGGGCGCCAGGCAGTCGCGCAGCACCCGCTCCTCGACATCCCAGGCGAGCGTAGGTGCGCCGCGCGGCGCGGCGTATGCCGCCAGCACCACGAGTGGCGCGGCAGGCGCGGCGCGAACGATCGTTTGTCTTGTGGCAATGTTTGCCTCATCCGCCTCGATCTCCTCCACCTTTGGTCCGGTGATCTTGGACGCAGCGCCTGCGCCGGGGGCGCTGCCCGCTGCTGCGGGAGCGCCAGCAGCCGGCGCGCCGTGGAGGATCGTCTGCTCCGTGGCAATATGCGCCGCGCGCGCCGTAATCTTCCCGACGGTCGGACCGCTGACCCTGGGCGCGTGGCTGGCGCCTTTGAGCGCCGCGAGCTGGCGTTGCATCTCTTCAATGTGCGCGCGCAGCGCCGCTTTCGCCGCTGGCGTGCTGGCGCCCTGTTCCAGCGCCTGTCGCAACCTGGTGATTTCCTGTTCGAGGCGGGAGATGTCATCCGGTCATAGGCGGTTCGGTGGTCGATCGTCTTGGGCGCATTATAGGGCGTGGGGCGGGGTGTGGCAAGGAATGATTTGCAACCCATCGAATCCGTCGCCATATCATCGTCGTCGTTGCCACCGTAGGGGCAGGTCTCAGACCTGCCCCCACCGTGGCGATACCGCGCAACGTTCAACGTTCAATCCCCATCGTCTCCCTGAAAAACGCGATGATCTCGTCCACATGGTCGGTGACATACAGGTACCCGCCATACCGTTCGTTCGACGGCGCCGCAACGACCGGGCGCGCGCGCGGGGTGTTTGCCGCCATTGCCTCAACATCCGCCAGCGACCCCCAACGGTCGCCTTTGCCCTGGATGTAGAGCACGTCAGTGTCGCGCAGGCGGTGCACCCACGCCGCCGGTGCGATCGCGCGAAACGGCGGCGCACCAAATGCCTGGTGGAGCAACCCTCCCATCTGGATCAGCGCCGGACCGGCGGGACCGAGCACGTCGCGCGCGGTGTTCGGCGCAAACACCTGCGCGCTTGTCGGTTGTACGGCCACAATGCTGCGGATGGGGGCGCAATCAGGAGCGGCGCGCAACGCAGCGTTCGCTCCCATCGAATACCCGATCAACCCAATCCGCTCGCCGTCCACGTCCTGCCGCGCGCGCAGCATCGCCACCGCGCCGATCACGTCGCGCGCTTCGTTGACGCCGAACGTCACCGGTATGCTGGCGTCGCTAAGACCATGGTTGCGCAGATCGAAGAGCAGCACGTGAAACCCGGCGCGGCTAAAGGCGGCTGCCGGTGCGAGAAAATCGACCGTGCGATCAGGGAGTATCGTCGCGCCGGCGCGGTTGCCGCAGCGGTTCCATGGCCAGCCGTGAACGAACACGACCGCAGGCGCAGGCGAACCGTCGTCATTTGCCCGGTGGATGAACCATCCCCGCAGCGTCACGCCGTCCTGCGATGGAAAGGAAACATCCCCGGCATGCAGGTTCAGATCGGCAGGGTAACGCCACAACGGCTGGCGCGCACTGAAGATCATCAGGCGCAGCGCCTCCGTGGCGCGATACGCCGTCGGACCGACCGCCACCCCAGCCCCCAACCCGACAAGGAACGGCGCAAGCCGCCAGAAACGTGACATGTTCAGTCTCCTGATCGTAAGGACTTCTCATACTCACTTGCGGTCAGTCAGACAAGAGAGCGCCCGGTTCGCACGGCGTAACGAGCCATAGCGTGCGTTGGCAGTCGTGGACGCATGACTGCGCCCTGGCATCAGCAGCCCCAAGGGGGCTTGCACTTGCGGTGAGCGCAGTCGAACCGCGTGCAGCGAGGGCGTTCGCCCGCAGCGCCCTGGTAGTAGTGTATGAATGACTGCGCATGAGTGTCAGAAAGGCCGACCCCAAAGCGCGAAGGAACAAAGAAACGCCTTTGCTGCGCGACTTTCACCTTTGCGTCTGCGCGTCAACCTTTTCGAGAACTGCTGTAGTATACTGTGCTTTGCTATTCTACTCTACTCCGCTGACAACGAAAGAGACTCCGATGTCAGGAATGATTGTAGCGCCAGAACCGATGGCCGTCGAGGCCGGCGCGCAGGTGCTCATGGAGGGCGGCAACGCCGTTGATGCCGCTGTGACCTGCGCCTTTGTCCAGATGATTGTCAACCCGCAGATGTGTGGATTGGGCGGATATGCGCTGGCAGTAGTGCGGCTGGCGGGCGAACCGGCGGCGCGCACGATCCTGCTCGACGCACCCGCGCTCGCCGGTTCGCGGGTGCGCCCCGATATGTGGGTGGATCGCTTTATTGGCATGAACCCGGACGGCTGGGGGTACTTTCTGACCGGCAAAGTCAACGATGTCGGCTACCACGCGATCTGCACGCCGGGTGTGGTGAAAGGACTGGCAACCATGCTGGAGCGCTGGGGGAGCATCGGTTGGGCGCAGGCGCTCGAACCGGCGATCCGCGTCGCCGAAGAAGGGTTCATGGTCGATACTGTTCTGGCGAACCGCTGGAAAACCCGCGCGATCTACCCGGAGGCAAGTTCGCTCCTCGACTATATTCTGGCAAACGACGAGGCGCGCCGCATCTACCTGACCGCCGATGGACGCCCTTACGACGAGGGGATGATCCTGCGCAACCCCGATTACGCCCGTACCCTGCGCCGTCTCGCCGACGCCGGTCCCGACGATTTCTACCACGGTGAACTGGCGCAGCGCATCGCCGAAGACATTGCCGCCAACGACGGCTTCGTCACTGCCGATGACCTGGCGGAGTATACGCTGCGTGAAGAGATGCCGACAATCGGCACATATCGCGGGTACACCATCGTCTCCTCACAGGCGCCACACGGCGGTCCCACCCTGATCGAGGCGCTAAACATTCTCGAAGGGTGCGATCTGCGCGAACTGGGGCACAACAGCGCTGACTACATCTTCACCGTGGCAATGGCGATGAAAGCTGCGTTTGCGGATCGTAATCGTCATATTGGCGATCCGGCGTTCGATGCCGTCCCCATCAACTGGCTCACGAGCAAAGAGCGTGCCGCACAATGGCGCGCACAGATCGACGCTGGACAACCGATTGATGTCGCGGCGCTGCCCGGCGGTCCTCCCGACACCACCCACGTCAGCGTGGTTGATGCGGCGGGCAACTGCGTCGCGCTGACCCACTCGCTCGGCATGTCGTCCGGTGTCATTACGCCGGGTCTCGGTTTTATGTACAACAACTCGATGATCAACTTCAACCCGATTCCTGGTCACCGTAACTCGATTGCACCGCGCAAAGGGCGCACCACCGGCATGGCGCCGACTATCGTGTATGCCGACAACCGTCCGGTGCTGGTCATCGGCGCGCCAGGGGCGAACCGGATCATCACCGGCGTGCTTCAGGCGCTGCTAAACATCATCGACTTCGGAATGAGTCCGGCGGAAGCGGTACAGGCGCCACGGTTCGACTGCCAGGGGGAGCGGATTGTCGTGCAGAACCGCATTCCCGAATACATCTGCGCCGAAGTGCGCAAACGTCACCCGGTGGTGCGCGCGCCGCAGAGTTACGGCGCATTTGGTCTCGTGCAGGTCATCAGCATCGACCCGGCGCGCGGCGGGTTGCGCGGCGCATCCGACCCCGGCGGCGCGGGGATGGCATTGCACATTGGTTGAACGTCGTAGGGGCAACCCGGCGGGTTGCCTGCGGCGGATTGTCGGGAGGGCACGAAATCAGCATCCAGAAACCAAGATTGACCGATCCAGGCATATGAGCGTACAATGTCCGATACATACTATCGTCCTCGATCTCACGACGGGCATATCCGGTTTCATTGCAGCCTTGCCTGCTCCACAGCAATCAATCAAGCATCGTGAGGAGGAGGAACAATCCATGGCAAAACGCAGCGCACGTGATTTGTTCAGCGCCTTTATTGGGTGCATTGGCAGCCTGGCAATGCTGGCCGCTCTGCTGCCTGGCTTACTCTCAAGCGCGATCAGGATAATCCTGATCGGCGGCGCAATTATGACCGGTATCGTGATCGTGCTGAGCGATCTTCTGAGTGGTCGGAATGCGCTCAAAAGTCTGACTTCACTGCAAAAAGCGGTAACCACGAAGGTATCCACGAAGGTCACCAAGGGACACGAAGGACATGCGCTTCATGGTTCTTCCCCTTCGTGCGCTTCGTGTCCTTGGTGGTTAAGCCTTTTTGCAGTGGACTCAAAGTCTGATTGGCGTTGTTCTGATGGGCATGCTGGTCTTCGCATTCGTCTATGCTCCGCTCTGGTATCTTTCGTCGCTGGCGGCTTCGGTCGATCTCTTTCGGTTTAACTTGAGTGGTGTAACCCCCTAATGTCTCAGCGACTTGTGGGGCAAACTCATATATCGCAGTGCGACATTGACAGATTTTATGAACGGGCGCATTCGTTGGGCTTGTGTGCAGACATGCCTTCGCTGATCGCCTGAGTCTCAGATAGCGCAAGGCTGTGTTGGAGGCGTCTGCACACTCTATCAGTCCCGCTCTCTGAGGAAGGTGGCTGCAACGCGAGATCCGCCCCTACAGCATCCGAACGCAATCATCATCCATTCCAGGGCAGAATCTCATGACCGAACCGTTCACCTTCCCCGACATTACCGACCGGCTCGACATCCATCCAACCGCGTATATTTCACCATATGCGTATGTGCACGGTACAGTCAGCATTGGCGCCGATTCGTCGGTGTGGCCCATGGTTGTCATTCGTGGCGACAACGGGTTCATCCGAATTGGCGAGCGGTGCAACATTCAGGACGGCAGCGTGCTCCACGCCGACCCGGACGCCTGGCTGACGATTGGCAACGGGGTGAGCATCGGGCATGCAGCGGTCGTTCACGGTTGCACGGTCGAAGATGATGTGCTGATCGGCATTGGTGCAGTGGTGCTGAACCACGCGCAGATCGGCGCCGGCAGCCTGATTGCAGCGCGCGCGCTGGTGACCGAAGGGATGGTCGTTCCGCCAGGGTCGCTGGTGATGGGTATTCCCGGCGTCATTCGCCCGCTCGGCGAAGGGCGGCTCGAACGGATCCGCCGCACGGCGCAGCGCTATGTGGCGCTGAAAGAGCGTTACCGTTCCTCCGGCGGCTGATTGGTCGATGCGGCATTGGCAGGCAACACCACGCCTCTGTCGATGGACCGGGACCCCTGGTCGAGCGCGTCCTGCACCGGCACAACCTCTGCCACATCACTCGCAGAAGGAATGGGCGGCGTGCCGCCTGCGAGAGGTGGTGCGCTCTCGTCGCTCGCGGCTGCTGGCGGTTCGGCTTCGCTCGCCGCCAGCGGCGTTTCTGGAAGGGCAGGCGGTACAGCAACCGACGCTGTACCCGGTGACGGCGCTGATGGCGCAGATGTGCTCTCTTCTCCGGCTGCGCGAGCCTGTGGCGCAACCGGAGGCGCAGAAGGAGGCGTCGAACGCTCGACCGACGCGAGTGGCTGCGCAGCAACCACAGGTGGAGGCGACGACGGCGCAGGCGTGGTTTTCGGCAGGAGCGTCGGGGCATGGTTGGACTGTCCATCGGGCAGAGGCTCGGCTGCGGCGGCAGCGCCGGATCGCGCCTCCTCCAGATCGCGTGCTACCAGGCGCCCGGCGAGCGGGTAAGTGAACCGGTTGCCACGGTAGACCTGGTAGGCGCCGTAGAGAGCGTACAGCGTTGCGGCAATCCCATACCCGATCGGCAGAATCAGACCGAACAACGCCACCCAGAAGGTATCCGGCAGTGTGCCGTCACGGTAGAGATCCGGTCGCAGCGCGGCAGGCAAGAGCGAGAGCAGCACGCATCCAGACCACAGGAGCATCAGCAGCACCACACCCAGCAGCGTGCCTGCCTGGTAGACCAGCGCCTGCACGATGTGTGCGCGCACAAAACGCGACCTGCGGCGCTGCGTCGCCCAGAGAATGACTGTCAGCACCAGACCGGTCAAACCTGCGGCATTCGCTACCATGCTGGCGTGCGCCATTGCAGCCGTCAGGCGCTCATCTTCGTCGGTTTGAGCCATAAGTGGTTACTCACGCAAATGCATCGCACCGGCGATTATAGCATAGACCTTCCATGCTACAATTATTCTATCCGTTTCTCTCACGCAACGGCAAGGAGCAGGAGAAAAGTTGTGCGGGTCCTCCCGTTGCGCACCCTGCTGCATTATTCCGATGCACTATCACGCTGACGACAGGAATCAACCGCCAATGAATTTCGCAACAATCGACGAGTTACAGCAGGCGCTTGCTGCGCACGATTACATTGCCGACCGACCGCTGGCGACTGCGATTTTTCTGGCGCTGAAATTGCAAAAACCGCTGCTGCTGGAAGGAGAAGCGGGTGTCGGCAAGACCGAGATCGCCAAGACGCTGGCACGGATGCAGGACCGCCACCTGATCCGCCTCCAGTGCTACGAAGGTCTCGACGTCAACACAACGATCTATGAATGGAACTATACGCGGCAGATGGTGCAGATCCGCCTGATCGAGGCGCTTGGCGCCGCCGATATGCACACGGCGCTCAATGAAATCTTCAGCCCCGAGTTTCTGATCAAGCGCCCGTTGCTACAGGCTATCGAAGAGAGTTGGGATCGCCCGCCAGTGCTGCTGATCGACGAGATCGACCGCGCCGACGAAGAGTTTGAGGCGTTCCTGCTCGAACTTCTCTCCGACTGGCAGATCAGCATTCCGGAAATCGGCACCATCCGCGCCAGTCAACCGCCAACGGTCATCATCACCAGCAACCGCACCCGCGAGATTCATGATGCGTTGAAGCGGCGCTGCCTCTTTTACTGGATCGATTATCCGTCGCTCGACAAAGAATTGCAGATCGTCAATGCCAGAGTGCCCGGCGCCTCTGAGCGCCTGTCGCGTCAGGTGGTGGCGTTCGTTCACGAACTGCGCAAACTCGATCTCTTCAAACTCCCCGGCGTCGCCGAAACGCTCGACTGGACGTCGGCGCTCATCGCGCTCGATGCGCGCGAACTCACCGCCGATCTCGTCGAGGATACGCTTGGCGCCATTCTGAAATACCAGGACGACATCACACAGGTGCGCGGGCAGGGGGTGCGCTCGCTGCTGGAGAAAGTGGGCGTGTAGAGCCAATACCTTTGCTATGGACGAATCCGAACCGCTTATCCCTCAGGGCAACCTGATGACGCACGTGGTGGCATTCGTCCACCTGCTGCGTAACACCGGCATGAAGGTCAGCGTCGAGCAGACGATTGACCTGGTGCGGGCGCTGGAACACGTTCCGATGGTGTCGCGCAACGATTTTCGCGCCGCCGCCAGGTGCACGCTGGTCTGTCGGCGTGAGGACCTGCCGGTGTTCGATGCCGCTTTCGACTTCTACTGGCGCACGCAGTCGGGGTTCGATCCGCTCATGCTGGCGATCCCGGTGGTCAAGACGCCGCCAAAACCGCTGCGCCTGCCGCGCCGTCCGCAGCGCCAGGGCGATGGGCGCAACGATTCGGACCGTCACGAAGAACAGCAGGAAGAGAAGGTCGGCTTCACCCTCACATTTACCGCTTCTGAAACGCTCCGAACCAAAGATTTCGGCAGTTTCACTTACGAAGAAGTGCAGGCGTGCAAAGAATTGCTGCGCACGCTGGAATGGCGTATCGAGCCGCGCCGCACGCGCCGCCGCCGTCCGGCGAATCGCCCCGGTGTGATCGATATGCGCCGTCTCCTGCGTCGAAACCTGCGTCATGGCGGCGATCCGATTGAACTGACCTTCCGTGAGCCGCGCTGTCGACAGCGCCCGCTGGTGGTGCTGTGCGACATCAGCGGCTCGATGGATCGCTATAGCCGCATTCTGCTTCAGTTCGTCCACACCATCTCGAACGGCCTGCGCGATGTCGAGGCGTTCGTGTTCGGTACGCGCCTGACCCGCATCACGCGCCTGCTGCGCGAACGCGACATCGACGAAGCTATCGCCGCTGTCAGTAAGCAGGTGGTTGACTGGTCGGGCGGGACGCGCATCGGCGATGCGGTGCGCCACTTCAACTATGTGTGGTCGCGGCGGGTGTTGGGGCGCGGACCGGTGGTGCTGCTGATCAGCGACGGCTGGGACCGCGGCGACCCGCAGGTGCTCGCGCGCGAAATGGCGCGTCTGCAACGCTCGTGCCACCGCCTGATCTGGTTGAACCCATTGCTCGGCAACCCGCGCTACCAGCCGCTTACCCAGGGAATGCAGGCGGCGCTCCCGTTCATCGACGATTTCCTGCCGGTGCACAACCTGGTCAGCCTCGAACAACTCGGCGCAAAACTGGCGACGCTCGGCGCGCGTCGGCCAGAGCGCCGCCAAAATGCCGGTGGGAGAGTGATCGCACAAGTGTAGCTTTCGGGCAAGCCCTTCGATTATATCGCCCGCTTTCAGGCATGAAGACGCCAGTACCTTCACCGCACAGCGCCTCGCCTCAACATCCCCCCGCTCCTGAAAAACACTACACGAGAGAGAAGAGTGAGAGATGAAGATGGGAAGGTTCTCAGTTCGCGGCTCTCAGTTCTTGCACGCAAAAGTTGGTATATAATACGCAAATCATCGTACAGACTCCCCATAAGAAAGGAAGTGCGCTATGAAACGTGCGCTCGGATGGCTGATCGCTATTCCGCTTCTTCTGGCGGCATGCGGCGGTCAGCAGGCCGCTCAGACAGGACAACCGGTGGAAGTGACCCGCATTGTCGAGGTAACCCGCATCGTTGAGGCGACGCCTGCCGACGGTTCTGCGCCTGCTCAACCGGCAGCGACCCCCGCGCCAGCGCCGGCGCCCGCTGCTCCTGCCGGTTTCGGTGAGACGCTGAAGGCGATCCAGGCGCGCGGTAAACTGATCTGCGGCGTCAACAGCCAGGTGCCTGGCTTCGGGTTCGTTGACCCGGCAGGCGCGTTCAGCGGTTTCGACGTTGATTACTGCAAAGCGCTGGCAGCAGCGATCTTCAATGATGTCAACAAAGTCGAGTATCGGCCGCTGACCGCCGAGCAGCGCTTTGCCGCGTTGCAGAGCGGCGAGATTGATGTGCTCATCCGCAATACGACGTGGACGCTCACCCGCGACACTGACAACGGCGCCAATTTTGTTGCGACCACGTTCTACGACGGTCAGGGCATCATGGCGCCGAAAGCCTCGAATATCACGAAGCTCGAAGACCTGAACGGCGCAACGATCTGTGTGCAAAAGGGCACGACGACCGAGCTGAACCTGGCGGATCAGATGGCAGCCCGCAATCTGGCGTACACCCCTGCCGTGTTCGAGGATGCCAACAGCACCTTCGCCGCCTACGCCGAAGAGCGCTGTGATGCGGTGACCACCGACAAGTCCGGTCTTGTGTCGCGCCGGTCGGTGCTGCCCAACCCCGATGATCACGTCATTCTTGATGTAACGCTGTCGAAGGAGCCGCTTGGTCCGATGGTGCGCCAGGGTGATGATCAGTGGTTCGACATCGTGCAGTGGACGGTGTTCGCCACCTTTGCCGCTGAGGAGTTTGGCATTACCTCGCAAAATGTGGATCAGCTCAAGGAAACCGACACCCGCCCCGAGGTGCGCCGCCTGCTCGGCGCTGATCCGAATGTGGACCTCGGCGCTAAACTTGGGTTGAGCAAGGATTGGGCTGCCAACATTATCAAAGCGGTCGGCAATTATGCCGAAATCTATGATCGCAACCTTGGACCGAATACAAAGACGGCTATTCCACGCGGTCCCAATAGTCTCTACACCCAGGGCGGGTTGCTCTACGCGCCGCCGTTCCGGTAAGCAGTCGGGCAGATTGAGGGTCAGCCATGGAAGCGCCCCCGCGCCCAACATCGCCGCTGCGACTGAGCCGCGCCTTCTGGCGCGACGAACGGTTCATCCAGATCGCCGTCCAGGTTCTCTTTCTGGCACTGGTGATCTGGATTGGCTCCGTGGCGCTGCGCAATATGTTTACATCCCTCCAGCAGCAGGGGTTGGCGCTGGGGTTCGATTTCCTCCGCAGCGGCGCCGGGTTCGATATTAGCGACGCGCTGATCGCGTATAGCAGCAGTGACACGTTTGCGCGCGCACTACAGGTCGGCTTGATCAATACGATCCTCGTCAGCTTCCTTGGTATTGTGCTCTCCACACTGCTCGGCATCGTGGTGGGAGTGGCGCGCCTCTCGAGTAACTGGCTCGTCAATCGCATGGCGTGGGTGTTTGTGGAGATCATGCGCAATGTGCCGCTGCTGGTGCTCCTCGTTTTCATCTATACCGCCTTTTTCCTGAAACTGCCGCGCGCGCGGCAGGCGGTGAGCATCGGTCCGGTCTATTTGAGCAATCGCGGTGTGGCAGCGCCCTGGGGCGAACCGACCGATACCTGGTCGCTCTACCTCTCCGTCCTCGCCGGTGCGCTGATCGCGGGTGTGCTGGCGGGGTTCGCCATGCGCTGGTGGCAGGAGCGTAGCGGCCGTCCGCGCCCGCTGGTCTGGCCCCCGCTGCTGACCATGGCAGTCATTGCGATAGCCGGATGGGTCGTGCTGCCGCAACCGCCGTTGACCATCTCGTATCCCGAAATCGCCGGGTTTAACTTTCAGGGTGGGAAGGTATTGTCGCCGGAATTCATGGCGCTGCTGATTGGACTCGTCATCTACACCGCCGGGTTCATTGGCGAAGTGGTGCGCGCCGGTATTCAGGCCGTTCCCAAAGGGCAGGTCGAAGCGGCGCGCGCCCTGGGGCTGACGCCGTTGCGCACGCTGCGGCTGGTCGTCTTTCCGCAGGCGCTGCGCCTGATCATTCCGCCAATGACCAATCAGTATCTGAACCTGACCAAAAACTCGACGCTCGCCGTCGCCATCGGGTATCCCGACCTGTTCGCCATCTCCGGGACGATTATCAATCAGACCGGGCGCGCGGTTGAGATGATTGCTGTGGTGATGGGGGTGTACCTGATCTTGAGCCTGCTTACGTCGTTGATCATGAACTGGTACAACCGCCGCGTCCGTCTGGTGGAGCGCTGACGATGAGCGCCAATACGCCGACCGTCTCCAAAACCGCAGAGCCGCTGCCGCCGCCGACCGAACGGTATAGCGTGGTGCGCTGGCTCCATAAGAACCTGTTCAGCACCTGGTACAACGCGCTCCTCACGGTTGTCATGCTGGCGCTGGCGGCGCTGCTGGTGCGCGGCGTGCTGGAATGGGCGCTCACACAGGCGCGCTGGGAGGTCATCAGCGCCAACCTGCGCCTGTTTATGGTTGGGCAGTACCCGGTGACGGCGCTCTGGCGCATCTGGGCATGCGTGGCGCTCCTGGCGTTCCTGATCGGTATGTCGTGGGGCATCTGGGGCAGGATGCAACGCGGCGGAGCAGTGGCGTTCGGCGCGCTTCCCTTCATCCTGGCGATCATCACATCCGACGAACCATCGCGTGTTGCGCTGGTGATCACCGGCATCGCCGGCATTGTCGGGTATGCGTTGAGCTGGCGCTGGGGCGCGGTGGTGCAACGGGTCAGCATCATTGGCTGGATTCTCTACTTCCCAATCCTGTTTGTGCTGGTCAGCGGGTTGGACGCCGCTGATAGCGTGCTGCCGCCTGTGCCGACCAACCTGTGGGGCGGGTTGCTGCTCACGCTGCTTTTGACGGTGGTGGGCATCGTGTTTTCCTTCCCGCTCGGCGTCTTGCTGGCGCTGGGGCGGCAGTCGAAATTGCCGGTGATTAACTGGCTCTGTGTGATCTACATTGAGCTGATCCGCGGCGTGCCGTTCATCAGTGTGCTGTTTATGGCGCAACTGATGCTGCCGCTGTTCCTGCCGGGCATCACCATTGATCGGGTGGTGCGCGCGATGGCAGGGGTGATTATTTTCAGCGCCGCCTACCTCGCCGAAAATGTGCGCGGCGGGTTGCAGTCGATCCCGCGTGGTCAGCACGAAGCAGCACGCGCCCTCGGTCTGAGTCCCTGGCAGACGACGCTGCTCATCGTCCTGCCGCAGGCGCTCAGAGCCGTGATTCCGATTCTGGTCGGGCAGTTCATCGCCTTGTTCAAAGATACTTCGCTTGTGGTGATCGTCGGCTTGCTCGACCTCATGGGCATCGCCAGAACCGTTCTCGCGCAGCCGGACTTTCTGGGGTTGCAGGCGGAGGTCTATACCTTCGTCGCATTTGTCTACGGCGTCTTTTGCTATCTGATGTCGGCATTCAGCCAGCGATTGGAAGCGCACCTGCATATAGGACGTTAATCCGGGTATGAGCGCCAATATACCGTCAACCACCGATCCGATCATTATCTGCCGTGACGTGCATAAGTGGTACGGCAATTACCACGCGCTGCGCGGCATCACTATGGAAGTGCGCCGGGGCGAAGTCGTGGTGGTCTTTGGTCCGTCCGGATCGGGCAAATCGACCTTCATCCGCACGATTAACCGCCTGGAAGAGCATCAGCGTGGCCAGATCATCGTGGATGGCATCGAACTGACCCACGACGTGCGCAATATCGAGCGCATCCGCATGGAAACCGGCATGGTCTTCCAGCAGTTCAACCTCTTTCCCCACCTGACCGTGATCGACAATATCACGCTGGCGCCGATCTGGGTGCGGCGATGGACTAAAGCACAGGCGGAAGAGATCGCCATGCAACTGCTGAAGCGGGTCGGCATTCCCGAACAGGCGCGCAAATATCCGGGGCAGTTGAGCGGCGGTCAGCAGCAGCGGGTTGCGATTGCGCGCGCCCTGGCAATGCAACCGAAGATTATGCTCTTCGATGAGCCAACATCGGCGCTCGACCCGGAAATGATCAAAGAAGTGCTTGATGTCATGGTCGAACTGGCGGAGAGCGGCATGACCATGATCGTCGTGACGCACGAAATGGGGTTTGCCCGCGCTGTTGCCGATACGATGTACTTCTTCGATCAGGGGCGGATTGTGGAGAGCGGCACACCCGATCAGATGTTTAGCGATCCGCGTGAAGCGCGCACGAAACTGTTCCTCTCCCAGATTCTATCGCACTGACCAAACATCCTGGAGGGCGAACGATTCTGCACTATGCCCGCCCTGAGCGTTGGCTGAGCCTGTCGAAGCCAGCGCCGATCTAACGAGACGATGCCAGCACATTGCACGCTGACGACTCCTCAACGGTTGAGGGTGCAGCCGGCGGCAACGATGTGCAGAGGTGCAACCGCCGATCGCGCAGTTCGGCGCATGTGTGATGTGCGGCAGGGGTGAAACTGCCGTCGAGCGCCAGAAGGATGCCGGTTGCCGGATTGCGCAGCCGCACCAGTTCCCACAGGTCCTGAACATCGGCGGAGCCGATCAGCGACCGCGCCTGCGCCAGCACGAGAACTGTGTGTTGATCGCTGTCGCTCAATGTTATCAGCCAGCGATTGCTGCGCAGCTGCTCGATGCCAATGATACGATAGCCAGCCTCACGCGCCATCCGCTCGAAATCAGGAACCTTGGAGCGCTTGACCACAGGCGGTCCTCCTCTCAATAGCACTACGCCAGGGGCAAATGCTGACCCTGAACGAGCAATGCGCGCACGGCAACGGCTGTGTTAATGCGTATGGGAGGAATGCCTGCCTTAGTATACCATGAATCAGGAAGATCAACAATCGGCAAAAATAGCCAGGTTTGAGTACAATGTTGCCGGCTCGCGCTGGCGTTGATCATTGTTTCCCCTCCCCCTCGATACACTGGAAAAGCTCGTCGGGGAGGCGAAGGCATTGCCTTCGCCTCCCCGCCAAAACCAGTTAACGGGATAGTTTCGGCAAGCCACAACCACGTCGCACTGCCGACGGAGCGCTCGCGGGCGCAACGCCCGCGCTCCCAGGAGGAGCGTGACACAGTGGCAAAAAGTGAGAGGCGCATACGATGCTTGACCATTCGCCAGACTCAGGTATACAATGCACGGCACGACATGATGCGCCTCCAGAGCGCCTGGGAAGGAAGTACCGATGCTGACGCGCAATCGCTTCGCGGTGTATACGTGGGGAGTGCTGGTCTACAACCTGCTGGTCATCCTGTGGGGCGCCTTCGTCCGGGCGACCGGTTCAGGCGCAGGGTGTGGCAGTCATTGGCCGCTCTGCAATGGTGAAGTCATCCCGCGTGCGCCAGCCGTCGAAACCATGGTCGAGTTTACCCACCGACTAACGAGCGGCGTAGCGCTGTTGATGGTTGCAGGAATGCTGGTATGGGCATACCGCGCGTACCCCCGCGGTCACATTGTGCGGCGTGGCGCCGTGCTCTCGATGGTATTCATCATCACCGAGGCGCTGCTGGGCGCCGGGTTGGTGCTGTTTGAATTGGTGGCGCACAATGCGTCGCTGACCCGTGCTGTTTCTATGGCGGCGCATTTGCTGAACACCTTCATTCTGCTTGCCTGCATCACCCTGACCGGATGGTGGGCGTCGGGCGGCGAGTCGATCCGTCTGCGTGGTCAGGGCGCCGTGGCCTCCTGGCTCATCACCGGCATGGTCGGATTGATCCTGGTCGGGATGTCCGGCGCGGTCATCGCACTCGGCGATACCCTCTTCTTTGCCCATACGCGCGCGGGCGGGAGTGAGGAAGACCTTGCGCCGCTCGTGTCGGCGATTGTCTCGATCCGCATGATGCATCCCACCCTGGCGATCGGCATCGGCGCGTTCGTGGTCATCGCGGCGTGGTATGCGAGTGCCGCGCGTCCAGGCGCCACGACACGCTGGCTGGCGATTGCGCTGACTGCGCTGTATGCCGTGCAACTCGTCGCCGGGTACGTCAACGTCGCGCTTCAAGCGCCGGTGTGGATGCAACTGGTGCACCTGTTCCTGGCGGACGCCGTCTGGATTGCGCTGATCCTGCTGGCGGCGTCAGCGCTGCGGGTAAGCGCGATTGCCGCCGAAACGCGCCCCACGGCGTCGGTGGCGCAGGTCAGGGGTTAGGGTTTTCGTTCTTCCACAAACGCCAGAGCAGAAACCCCATCAACCCGGCAGGACCCGCCATCAATGTGGCGAAGAGCGCGGGGATACGCACCTGCCATGGAGCGTTCAGGCGGCGGCACTCACGATAGATCCACGCGCCGCTGAACAGATCGAGGGCCAGCATGTGCGCCCACGCGGCAGCGGCTCCTTCTGGCGAACTCAGCCCCTTGCGAATTCCCTCCAGTGAGGTAAAATCTATTGCCGCGCCATCGCGTTGCCCGCGCCGTACTGCCAGCGCCAGAGCGATACTATAGTTGAGACCGGCAATGATAAAGATCGGTCCTGGACGGCTCGCTCGCTCGGTGAGCGGATGCCCGGGCGCGAACATCATCGCCAGCCAGAGCGGCATCGGGAAGACGTTCAGATACTGAAAGAAGCGTTCCATTGCTCTCCTCCTCGAACATAATGCGCAATGTGGTCATCATCGGAGCGCCGCTCGATCTCGGCGCCGGGCGGCGCGGCGTCGATATGGGCCCGAGCGCGATCCGGTATGCCGGGTTGCGCGAGCGGATTGCAGAACTGGGCTGCCAGGTGCGCGACCTCGGCAATATCAGCGTGCCGCTGATGGAACAGATCGAACCGCCGGCGCCGCATGAACCGCTGCGCTACCTCCAACCAATCGCCGCTGTCGTCCGCGACCTGGCAGAACGTGTGCGCGATGTCGTCGTTACCGGCGCGCTGCCGCTCGTCCTTGGCGGCGACCACAGTCTGTCGATCGGCTCGGTTGCGGGTGTGGCGCACAACCGGCGTATCGGCGTGATCTGGCTCGACGCGCACGGCGATTATAATACACCTGAGACGACGCCATCGGGGAATATTCACGGCATGGGTTTGGCAGCGCTCACCGGGCGCGGTCATCCCATGCTGACCGGGGTTCTCGGACAGACGCCGGCGGTGCGTCCGGGGGATGTCGCGCTGGTTGGCGTGCGCAGCCTCGATGACGGCGAGCGTGAGTTGTTGCGCACCTCCGGGGTGCACGTCTTCACGATGCACGACATTGACCGGCGCGGGATGGCGTCGGTGATGGAAGAAGCGATTCTGCACGTCAGCGTCAACACCGTCGGGTTTCACCTGAGTTTCGATCTCGACGCCCTCGACCCAAACGAAGCGCCAGGGGTCGGGACGCCGGCGCTGGGGGGCATTACCTATCGTGAGGCGCATCTGGCGATGGAACTGGTGGCGGCGTCGGGGCGCCTGATCGGACTCGATCTCGTTGAGGTCAACCCCATTTTCGATCAACGCAATGCAACGGCGCTCCTGGCGGTCGAGTTTGCGCTTTCGGCATTGGGAAAACGGATTTATTGAGCGGTGTTCACGACATTTTTGTGTAAAAAATGCACTTTGATCGGTTGTGTAACTTTTGTATATTGAATGTAGAGAATCTTTGTTTCGGTTAAGATTCCTTCACCGTTTTACCGGAGCATGTTTGACTGTGGTTGTAACCATCTGTGATATTATTAACCAAGGTTGCAAGATGCTGTTCAGATTTACCGACAACGTGTCCGGCGCGCTCATGGAAGCCGTCACGCTGCTGCATCTCACGGATCCGGAATCGCACTGCGAGAACTAGAGAGGGTGCAACCAGACGATCTCGCTCCTCCCGGAAACCCGTGTCATGTATGCCGTCGCTTATGGCGGCATGCTCTGGTTGGTTCACACCATCCGGTCGTCTCTTCAACACAGGTCCGTGGCGACCGTATGCCGTGTGTTGTGCACGGAATCTTCGACATGCCCGCGTCTCACAGTGACCGGAGTGTGGTGAGATGATCGTGTGATGGACAGGAGATGAACGGCGCCTGGAGTAATCCGTGCCGGTAAGGTTCCGCTGATACGCACCATGCGCTTCCATTCGTCAACGACCTGCTAGATGCTAGAAAGGCGCCACATGGCTCAAGTATTTGATCGGAGAGCCAATACGATCGCCAGGGTAAGTATTTTTGCTGGTATCCCACTGGTGCTGGCGATCCTCGGCGGAGTCTGGTGGCTGTTCGGCTGGTCAGACTGGCACCGTGACGTAGGTGTTCCGATTGAGCAGCCTGGCGGCGGGTTCAACCATCAACTGCACGTCGCGCTTGGAATGGACTGTCGCTACTGCCATACGGCAGTCGAGGTTTCAGCCCACGCCAACATCCCGCCGACCGAGACGTGTATGGGATGTCATTCGCAGATTATCAGTCGCAGCGAAAAAGTCGCCTTCGTCTGGCAAAGCTGGGAAACCGGAACCTCGATCCAGTGGAATAAAGTCCACGATCTCCCCAAATTCGTCTATTTCAACCATAGCATCCATGTCGCCAAAGGCGTCGGCTGCTCGACGTGCCACGGGCGCATCGATCAGATGCGCGTCGTGTACAAGACGCAGCCGTTGTTTATGTCGTGGTGTCTGGATTGCCACCGCAACCCGGAGAAGTATGTCCGTCCGCGCGAAGAAGTCTTCAACATGGCGTGGACGCCGCCCCCCAACCAGCTCGAGGTCGGGCGACGTCTGGTTCAGGAATACGAAATTCGCTCGTCGTGGGAATTGACGAATTGCGCCATCTGCCACCGCTAGGAATTGAGCGTGACTATGAGCACCACTTCCCAGGATTTGAACGCGCTGCGTGCGCGTCTTGCAAATGCCGAAGGGCGTGAATTCTGGCGTAGCCTCGATGAACTGGCTGACACGCCGGAGTTCAACGAACTGCTGAAGCGCGAATTTCCGCGCGGCGCCGCTGAATGGCGCGACCCGGTAAGCCGGCGCAATTTCCTGAAACTCATGGGCGCGTCGCTGGCGCTTGCCGGTCTGTCGGGTTGTCAGTTCGCGCTTAAGCAACCGCAGGAGAAAATCGTTCCCTATGTACGCCAACCGGAGGAGATTATCCATGGTCGGCCCCTCTTTTTCGCCACAGCCGTCACGTTCGCCGGCTTCGGCACGGGTCTGCTCGTCGAAAGCCACGAGGGCCGCCCGACGAAAATCGAGGGGAACCCGGATCATCCGGCGTCGCTCGGTTCGACCGATCTGCTCACCCAGGCGATGATCCTGACGATGTACGACCCGGATCGCTCGCAGGCGCCGACTAACGCGGGTCAGGAATCGACGTGGGAGGCGTTCGTCGCTGCGGCGACGGCGGCGGTGCAGGCGCAGGCTGCCAAACAGGGCGCCGGGTTGCGCATTCTCTCCGGCGCGATCACATCGCCGACGCTGATGGCGCAGATGCAACAACTGCTCGCGCAGTTCCCGCAGGCGAAGTGGTATCAGTATGAGCCGGTCGGACGGGAGAATACCAACGCCGGTGCACGGCTGGCGTTCGGCGAGGATGTGCATACGATCTATCGCCTCGATACGGCGAAAGTGATTGTCGGGTTCGATGCCGATTTCACCGCTCCGTCGCCGACCGGGGTGCGTATGGCGCGCCAACTCGCCGACGGGCGTCGCATTCGCAAAGGAACAAAAGAGGTCAACCGGCTGTACCTCGCCGAAAGCACGCCGTCGATCACTGGTCTGCTCGCCGATCATCGTCTGCCGGTGCGCTCGTCGCAGATCGAGCATCTGGTGCGCGCCCTGGCGATCCTCGTCGGCGTGCCCGATGTTGCGGCAGGCGCATCCCTCGCTGACGCCGAGCAGAAATGGGTCGAGACGCTTGCGAAGGATCTGCAGGCGAACCGCGGTGCGTGCGTCGTGCTCGTCGGCGAAAGTCAACCGCCAATCGTCCACGCCCTCGGTCATGCGATCAACGCGCAACTCGGCAATGTCGGCAGTACAGTGGTGTACACCGAACCAATCGAGAGTGACCCGAACAGCGGCATCGCAGCACTCAGCGCGCTGACCCAGGAAATGAACGCCGGGACGGTCGAGATGCTGCTGATGCTCGATAGCAACCCGGTGTACAATGCGCCCGCCGATATTCCGTTCGCGGAGGCGCTGGCGAAAGTGCCGCTCAGCATCCACGTCGGTCTCTACCGCGATGAAACGGCGCAACAGAGCACGTGGCATGTCAACGGGACGCACTTCCTGGAAGCGTGGGGTGATGTGCGCGCTTTCGACGGCACAACGACGATCGTGCAGCCGCTGATTGCGCCGCTGTACAACGGCAAGTCGGCAATCGAAGTGCTCAATGTGCTCCTTGGCAAGCCCGATGAGACCGGGTATCAGACGTTGACCGCCTACTGGCAGACGCGGGATGCGAGCGGCAATTTCCGTGTCTTCTGGAATACGGCGCTGCACGATGGCGTGATTGCCGCCACGCAGGCGAGCGCTCGCCAGCCGACGCTCCAGCAAGGGTTCGCCAGCAGTGCGCCGCCGGCGCCCGCCCAGGGGCTGGAAATCGTGTTCCGCCCCGATCCGTCGCTATGGGACGGGACGTTTGCCAATAACGCCTGGTTGCAGGAAATTCCCAAACCATTCACCAAACTGACGTGGGATAACGTCGCCCTTATGAGCGTGCGCACCGCCAATGCGCTGGGCGTTAAGAAAGGCGATGTGGTACGGCTGACCTACCAGGGGCGCTCGGTGGATGCGCCGGTCTGGGTGCAGCCAGGGCACGCCGATGACTCGGTGACGGTGCATCTTGGCTTTGGGCGCACGGCTGCCGGGAGGGTCGGCAATAATGTCGGGTTCAACGCCTATCGCCTGCGCACCAGTACGACGCCGTGGTTCGGTGTTGGGCTGGAGGTGGCGAAGGTGGGTGAGAACTATAAACTGGCAAGTACTCAGGGGCACTTCCTGATGGAAGGACGCAAAAAGGACCTGGTGCGCTATGGGACGCTCGCTGAGTATGTGGAAGACGAGAAGTTCCTTCAGGTCGAAAAGGAAGAGCCGATCTCGCTGATCGGCGAGTATGAGTACAACGGCTATAAGTGGGGCATGTCGATCGACCTGAATGTGTGCAACTCATGCAACGCCTGTGTGGTCGCATGTCAGGCGGAGAACAACATCCCGGTGGTCGGCAAGGATGAGGTCTGGATCGGACGCGAGATGCACTGGATCCGCATCGACCAGTACTACGTCGGCGATGAGCACACCCCGAATGTGTACAACATGGTGATGCTCTGCCAGCAGTGCGAACACGCGCCATGCGAGATCGTCTGCCCGGTCGCTGCCACGGTGCACGACGCAGAAGGGTTGAACAATATGGTGTACAACCGCTGCGTTGGAACGAAGTACTGCTCGAACAACTGCCCGTACAAAGTGCGCCGGTTCAACTTCCTGCAGTATCAGGACGTGCCGTACCGCTCGCCGATCGATGCCTCGACCGAGAACGACAGCATTCCGGTGCTCAAGATGATGCGCAACCCGGATGTGACGGTGCGCGCGCGCGGCGTGATGGAAAAGTGCACGTTCTGTGTTCAGCGCATCAACGAAGCGCGTATTCAGGCGCGCACGGAAAACCGGCGCATCGCCGACGGCGAGATTGTGACGGCATGCCAGCAGGTCTGCCCGACGCAGGCGATTGTGTTCGGCGATCTGAACGATCCGCAGGCGCGGGTTGTGGCGCTGAAAGAGCAGCCGCTGAAGTATACTTCGCTCGATAAGTTGAACACCAAACCACGGGTGAGCTATCTGGCGAAGATCAAGAACCTGAATCCTGACCTGGCGGAAGCGAAAAAGGCGTAATCACGGCGAATAGCCAACGGCGGGAAACAGAAGCGTCTGTTCTCTCGTCCTGGATACACGGAGTAGCACATGGCTTCACAACCCGCGCAAAAATCGTCGTATGGCAAGATGCTCGAAGAACTCCTGGGACCGAAGCAGACGTATGAGTCGGTGACCCGGACTATCGGCGACATCGTGCTGACGCCGATCAGGAAGACTCCCTGGGGCTGGCCCGTTGGGTTCGTCGTGGCCGCCCTGGGATTGTTCGTGTATCTCTTCTCGCTGGCGGTACTGTTCACCGTTGGCGTCGGCGTGTGGGGCATCAACATCCCGGTCGCCTGGGGGTTCGACATTATCAACTTTGTGTGGTGGATCGGCATCGGGCACGCCGGAACGCTTATTTCCGCCATTCTGCTCCTCTTCCGGCAGGACTGGCGCACATCGATCAACCGCGCCGCCGAGGCGATGACGATCTTTGCGGTGGCGTGCGCCGGCATCTATCCGCTGGTGCATACCGGTCGCCCCTGGCTCGACTACTGGATGCTCCCCTACCCCGGCACACTGGGGATGTGGCCACAGTTCCGCAGCGCGCTCGAATGGGACGTGTTCGCCATCTCGACCTATGCGACCGTTTCGATCCTGTTCTGGTACCTCGGTCTGATTCCAGACCTGGCATCGCTGCGCGACCGGGCGACGAATAAGTGGGTGAAGCTGTTCTACGGTTTCCTGGCGCTTGGCTGGCGCGGCGGCGCGCGCGACTGGAACCGCTACGAGGTTGCATCCCTCATTCTTGCCGGTCTTTCGACGCCACTGGTGCTGTCGGTGCATAGCATCATCAGTCTCGACTTTGCAATTTCGCAGTTGCCGGGCTGGCATGTGACGGTCTTCCCGCCCTACTTCGTGGCCGGCGCCGTCTACTGTGGCTTTGCGATGGTGATCCTGCTGCTGGTTCCGCTGCGCCGGTGGTATAAACTGCATGATCTGATCACGATGAAGCACTTCGACCTGATGGGCAAGGTGATGCTGGCATCGGGCCTTGTGGTGGCATACGGCTATTTCGCCGAAATATTCTATGCCTGGTATAGCGCGAATATCTATGAGTACTTTCTCATCACGAACCGCACCATGGGACCATATGCCTGGAGCTACTGGTCGCTGATCGTGCTGAATGTCGCCATTCCGCAACTGTTGTGGTTCAAGCGTTTCCGCACCAGCCTGCCGTGGCTGTTCTTCATCTCGATCTGTATCAACATCGGCATGTGGTTCGAGCGCTGGGTGATCATCGTGCTCAGCCTGCACCGCGATTTTATGCCGTCATCGTGGGGATACTACACGCCGAGCGTCTGGGATATTTCGCTCTATGCCGGCTCCTTCGGCTGGTTCTTCTTCCTGTTCTTCCTGTTCATCCGGTTGTTGCCGGCGATCTCGATCTTTGAGGTGCGTGACCTGGTGCATAAGACGGAAACCGAAAAAGCGCTGGCTCATGGCGGCAGCGCCGCCCATGCCGGGGAGGCGTCGTGATGTTGAAGCGAAATGCAACACGGGCAAAAGTGCCGAAGGTTTCGACCGAACCAACCCTGTATGGGTTGATGGCGGAGTTCGATGATGCCGATGCGCTGCTGGCAGCGGCGGAGAAGACGCGCGACGCCGGGTACCAGAAGTTCGAGGCGTATACGCCAATGCCGATCCACGGTCTGGATGAAGCCGTCGGGTATCGCGGCACGCGCCTGCCATGGGCGATCCTTGTCGCCGGACTGACCGGCGCCATCGGGATGTTTTCCTTTCAGACATGGGTCAACCTGGCAGCGTATCCGCTGAACATTGGCGGTCGTCCGCTCTTTAGCTGGCCTGCGTTCATTCCGGCAACGTTCGAGGGTATGGTGTTGCTGTCGGCGTTTGCCGCCGTTTTTGGCATGATCGCCGCGTGTGGTCTGCCACGACCGTACCACCCGGTCTTTAATGCGCCCAACTTTGAGCGCGCGTCGGTCGACCGCTTCTTCCTGTGCATCGAAGCCGCCGATCCCAAGTTCGAACTGAAGCGGACGCGCCAGTTCCTGGAGAGCCTGGAGCCGCTGGCGGTTTCTACCGTAGATAACTAGGGGAGCGACAATGCTGAACCTGCGACAACGCCGCCGTCCAGGATCGCTGCGTGGACGGGTTCTTCGGGCAGGGTGGCTGATTGCCGTCGCACTGCTGATGACTGCGTGCCACCTGGAGATGTACGATCAGGCGAAATACAAGCCGCAGCAGGCGAGTGAGATCTTCGCCGATGGCGCATCGGCGCGCCCGCTGGTGGAGAACACCGTGGCGCGCGGTCGGTTGCGGATTGATGCCGTCAGTGTCGGGCGCGTCGATGGCGATCCGAATGGCGCCTATGTCACGACGATCCCGATCCAGATCTCGCCGGAGTTGCTGGAGCGCGGCGCACAACGCTACCGCATCTATTGTGCGGTATGTCACGGCGCCAATGGCAACGGTCGCGGTCAGGTTGGTCTGCTGCTCAATCCGCGCCCGCCGTCGTTCTACGACCAGCGCCTGCTCGATATGCCCGACGGTCAGTACTACGAGACCATCGTGTACGGCAAGGGTACGATGTATGCCTATGGCTATCGCATCCAGAATATCAGCGACCGCTGGGCGATTGTGGCGCACATCCGTGAGTTGCAGAAGAACCCGCCGCCGCAGAACTGAGGGGTTGGGAGATTGGACCCTGGCCCGCTGTCGGGAATGTTCTCTCGTCCGAAAGGGATGACTATGATTGCACAAGAGCCTGCTGCGCTTCGTCCGGCGCTGGGGCGCCTTCAGCAAGTGGCACTGATCGTTGGCGGCGTCGCGATGCTGCTGGCAGTTGCCGGGGCGTTTTTGGGAGCGGCGCAGTTCTTTCATTCCTACATCTTTGCTTACTTCTTCTGGATCGCTCTGTCACTCGGCGGACTGCTGGTGCTGATGATTAATCACATCACGCAGGGGGTGTGGGGATTGATGCTGCGGCGCCTGCTGGAGGCGGCGGCGCTTACCCTGCCGCTGATGGCGATCCTGTTTTTGCCGATTGCGGCAGAAACAATGATGGGAACGCACTACCTCTTTCCCTGGACGAACCCGGAAGTGGTGGCGAACGATGAGGTGGTGGCGCTGAAGACGCCTTACCTGAATGTGCCCTTCTTCCTGGTGCGCGCAGTGATCTATTTTGCGCTGTTCATTGGCATGGCCTACCTGCTGCGGCAGTGGTCGCTCGAAGAAGATGCAAAGGGGTTCAGTGACAGTCTGCGCGGTCGCTTCCAGCGCCTGAGCGGTCCTGGCATTGTTGTGCTGGTGATGGCGTGGACGTTCGCCGCCACCGACTGGGGCATGTCACTGGAGCCGGAGTGGTTCTCCTCGATGTATCCGGTGACCTACATCGCCAGTATGCTGATCCTGACCTTCGGCGGCGGCATCATCGCGCTGGCGGCGCTCAAGTCGCGCAATCTGCTGCCGTTTGGCATTCCCGTCGACCGGCTGCACGACCTGGGCAAGTTCCTGTTCGCATTCGTGGCAGTCTGGGCATATGTCAATTTCTCCGAGTACCTGATCATCTGGTCGGGGAATGTGCCGGAATTGACGCCGTGGCACGGGCATCGCTCGGCGGGCGGCTGGGAGATTCTCGGGATTGTGATGATCTTCGGGCATTTCCTCCTGCCGTTCATGCTGTTGCTGAGCCGCTTCGCCAAGCGCCGGCTGGCAAATCTGACGGCGATTGCGATCTATCTGTACATTGTCGAGATCGTCTGGTACTTCTGGAAGATTATGCCGGCGTTCCATCCAGATGGGTTCCACATTCACTGGCTCGATCTGGTGACGCTGATCGCCATCGGCGGGTTGTGGCTGGGGGTGTTCGCCTGGAACCTGCAGCGCGCGCCGTTGCTTGCGCCGAACGATTATCGCCTGCCGTTGCTGCGCCGCCAGGAGGCCGGCGGCCATGGGCATGGGCATCATGGCAAGGCGACCGCAGAACATCATTGATCCGCGTGGCATGTTCAATATTCTGATAGAGGGGCGTCCTGATGAGGGCGCCTCTTATCTTGCCCCACCTCGTTGCGTGCCCAACCCGACTGATGAATATGGTCAGACGGCATCCTGGCACTGCGGGCTGAAGCCCTTGCTCAGGTCGGTCACGCCCTGGTGGGGCTGCTACGTGCTCAGGATTGTGCGGCGGTGTGGTGAGATGACAAGAATTAATCCACAATCGCGCTATTTGCCCCGGTGACTGACGCTATGCCCGGTCTGTGGGCACGACCGGAATGCACCGGTGGAGATTGTGCGAGATGCGCTTCGCATTGCGACGCTCGTTTTTGCCCTCTTACTCCCCCACCAGCACCAGCCGCTCACCCTCGATTGCGCCGCTCGACCGCATGGGTGCGTCTTCCACCCGTTGCCAACGCTCAAGATAGTCGCTGTAGCGGCTGCTCAGCACATTGCCCGATTGCCCGGTGGTGTGCATGAACCGCGATGCATTCAGGTCGCCAAGGTCGATAATCTGGCGATATGACGGCGCATTGTACTGAAGGTATGGTTCGGTGATGCGCACCGGCGCGACGTTGACCGTAAAATTGTCGCCGCCGTTGGGAATGCGCCGCTCGAAGACGCCGCGCAGCGCCCCAACCTGGCTGAACGGAGTGTGCGGAAAGACCGCCTGATGGACGCGATCCCAGCGCCAGCGTGCCGGATTGCTTTCCCCCTGCGCATCCGCCATCGCCTCCAGCCCGCGTGTCAGCGCCTTTGCCAGTATGGTTCCACAATCTTCCATGACCGTCGGCGTTGTGACATCATCGCACCACTCACTCCGCCCGTCGAGCAACACCGTGCGCAGCGCCATCGCTGGAAAATCGCGCTCGCCCTGGTACTGACCCGCGAAGAGGTCGCGCAATTCATCGGCGAAAATCGTCTCGATGACAGCATAATAGTATGCCTGATAAACCGCTGCAGCGGCGCTGTCGCCACGCATGGCGCCGTCCCAGCCGCGCAACAACTCGAGAGCGGCGGTTTCGCGCGGTCCGGCGGGTTGAACGTCGAGCAGCGCGGGCAAAAGTTCGCGCGCCTGCACCGAGACTACATCACCCAGCATCGCGCGCATGTCAGCAACGGTCAGCCGGTTTCCCTGCTCGATCATCTCGACAATGCGCTGCGCCCGGTACGGCGCTGCCCATGATGTTCCCAGCAGGTAGGGGTACTCATCACCGACTACCCGGTTATTCGCGGTGGCGATATACCCCTGCGGAGGGTTGTAGCTATGAGGCAGGTCTTCGAACGGCACATACCCGACCCATTCATACTCATCGGTCCACCCCGGCACAGGCAGCGTCCCGTCGCCGTTGCGACGGATCGGGAGCGCGCCTGGTGCGTAGTAGCCGATATTGCCCTCGACATCGGCGTAGACGAAGTTCTGCATCGGCGCCTTGTAATCGCGCAGCGCTGCGGTAAACTCCTCCCAATTGCGCGCCTGGTTGATGTTGAGAAAAGCGCGGATCGTTGCGTCCTCCTCATCGAGCGCCGTCCAGCGGAATGCCAGCGTCTCGCCAGTGCCAGATGTCACATCGCTGATGATCGGACCATGGCGGGTGATGCGCACCGTCAACGTCACCGGCTCGGCATCCTTGACGTTGATCGTCTCGCTGATCAGTGTGACCGGTTCGCGCCTGCCGTTATACTCGACATAATTCTGGGCGTCGATCCGTTCGATATAGAGGTCCTGCACATCAGGACCGGTATTGGTCACGCCCCAGGCGATGCGCTCATTATGGCCGATGACGACCGCCGGCAGGCCCGGAAAGGTGGCGCCAATGGAATTGATCGCACCGCCCTGTATATGTGCCAGATACCAGATTGAGGGAATGCGGTTGCCGAGGTGCGGATCGTTGACCAGCAACGGCTTGCCGCTCGCGGTGCGCGCCCCGCCGATCACCCAATTGTTCGAGCCGGCCAGCCGGTTGCCCAATCCGGTCGTCAGATGCGCCGTCTCCCAGAGTTCGAGCATCGCGTGCGCCGTGGTGGATTGGATCGTAACGTTTGGCCTGGCTGCCGACGTCGCAGGCTGGCTCAGCGCGCCTTCAGGCAGGATCAGCGGACCGTCGGCGGTATAGGCTGGCATGAGAAAATCGGCGTCTTCCGCGCCAATCCGGGCAATCAGCAGCGAACGCATCATCTCGTCGTTCCAGTTGCCGCCGAGGTCCCACGCCATCATCTTCGCCCAGACGAGTGAGTCGATTGGCTGCCATGGTTCGGGCTGCACGCCAAGGATGAGGAACTCCGGCGGCAGGACCGGGTTGGTGGCAAGAAAGGCATTCACACCCGCTGCATAGGCTTCGAGCATGGCGACAGTATCGGCGTCGAGTCGCTCATAGGCGCTGCGCGCGGCGCGGGTCACGCCGAGTGTGCGCAGGAAGCGGTCGGTATTGAGCGTGGTTGCGCCGAAGATCTCGGAGAGTCGGCCATGGCCGATGCGACGCTGTACTTCCATCTGCCAGAGCCGTTCCTGCGCATGGACGAACCCCAGCCCGAAGGCGACGTCCGTTTCGGTTGCGCCGGTGATATGCGCCACGCCATCGCTATCGCGCACAATTGTTACCGGACCGCTAATCCCGCTCACCCGGATTTCGCCGCTTGTCTGCGGCAGCGAGCGACGCAGCCAGAGGTAGCCGCCGCCGGCGCCGAGCGCCAGCACAATGACCAGGACCGACGCCACCCAGAGGAGAATGCGTTTCAGCAACCGCATTGTTGCCTCGCAAACAGTTCAACATCGACGGGGATGGAGGTCATTATACCACAGATGTACTGCATTTATTAAGATTTCACCTTATCACCCCATAAATGATTATTCCGTTTGCTATACTCAAGTGCCGATCTGCACGCCGCTCAGGGCTGCTCTATGCGCTTCCGTTTCGCCGATAGAAAGCTCCAGGCGCTCTCCACTGATAGGACGGGGTGCTGAGCAGTACGAGCAGAGCGTGGTTAAGGGCTTCTTTCGCGTCATGGCTGTTATCCGGAATGCACCCGATACACGCGATTTTTACAGCTTAAAGTCGCCGCACTACGAAAAACTGAGTGGCGATCGCGCTGGTCAGCATTCGTTTCGGCTCAACAGGCAATGGCGCCTGATCGTTCGGATCGAGCACAGTAACGAAGATCCGGAAGTTGTCATCGTCGAGATAGTAGATTACCATTAGAACACGGGAAGAGGCGCTGCATGGATAACGTATATCCAGCCTGTGCAGTAGCGCCAGGCGAGATCATCAAAATGGAGCTTGAGGAGCGGGGTTGGTCGCAGCGCGACCTCGCCGAGATCATGGGTCGTCCGCCTCAGGCGATCAGCGAGATTATCCGCGGTGTTAAACAGATTACCCCGGAAACGGCGCTGGAACTGGCGCAGGCATTCGGCGCCTCAGCCGAGATCTGGACGAACCTGGAAGCGAGCTACCGCCTTGATCTCGCCCGCCAGCGTGGTGGAAATGGCGGTTCCGAGATTGCAACGCGCAGCAGGCTCTACAGCATGCTCCCGATCGCTGACATGATCCGCCGGGGCTGGCTGTGCGCGACCGGTGTCGCTGAGGATCTGGAGCGCGATGTTTGCCGCCTGCTGGGTGGCAACCCGGAAGCGATGATTGAGGCGGTCAGCCTGCGTCATAGCGTTGCACGTGGTCCTGAGCGCGGCGCTCAGGTCGCCTGGGTATGCCGGGTGCGCCAGCTCGCACTTGAACAGAAGGTTCCACCTTTCAGTCGCGCAGACCTGATCAAGGCGATTCCGGAGATCCGCCAGCTTGCGACAACACCAGAGCAGGTGGAGGAGGTTCCGCCGCTGCTCCAGTCGCTTGGCGTGCGCTTCATCATTGTGCCGCCGCTGCCAAAGACTTACATCGATGGCGTGCTCTGCGACGCCGACAGTACGCCGATCATCGGGTTGACCCTGCGCTATGACCGGATTGACTCGTTCTGGTTTACCCTGATGCACGAGCTGGCTCATCTGGTGATGGGGCATTGCGCGCTGCATCTCGATAACTTTGAGGATGAGGAACAGCGCCGCGATGAGCAAGAGCAGGAAGCGAACCGGCAGGCGCGAGCATGGTTGATTGACCAGAATGCGTTCGAGTCCTGGGTTGCCCGCACCAGGCCCTACTTCTCACGCAGGGCGATCGAGCGCTTCGCTGCTGACCAGCAGATCCATCCGGGCATCCTTCTTGGGCAGTTGATGTTTGACGGGACTGTGAGTTACAAGCATCTGCGCACCTTACTGCGTAAGGTCAGCCCATATCTGCGGAAATGGACCGATTCGAGCGGGCGTTGACCTGCGAAGGAAACACGAAGCCCGCCCTGACGTTGGCGGCGGCAGACAGGACGGGCTTTCGTAGTGGTGGAGATGGGGGGAGTCGAACCCCCGTCCAGAAAAGTTAGACTCAGGCGTCTACAAGCTTAGTCCGTCGTTTGCTGTCGCTCGCAGTCGCACGACGAACAGAGCGACTTTTGAGCCATCCCGCTTATCTTAGCCCGGCGCCGCAGGCGTTCGCCGGGAGCGCCCCGACTTGCTGACGCTCGAACTTACTCCATCGGGGTGAGAGCAAGGGAGCGGGCTGCTGTTTTGTTAGGCAGCCAGAGCCATCGCCGGCTTGAAGGCGACGACTTTGTTGTTGTTGGCAGTTATGCCGTTGCCCCTTTAACGAGACTGGGCGGCTCGGCTTGCAACCTGAGACATCCTTCCCTGTCGAGACCAGTCATCCCCAAGCGCATCCATATTATAACAAATGGGGAGAGGAGTGTAAAGAGGCTCAGAAGGCATCACCATCAAGCCAGCTACTGTGCGTCGAGCACAAAAGCAAGAAGTTCAGCGGAGGGTGATGGGACGAAATGGAAACGCACCTGCAGATCTGCCTGGGCTTTCACCAGATCACCAATCTCGTCCGGTGGTAGTGTGTCCTCATCGACCACATCAACCTCGCCTCTACGCAAGGCTTCAACCGCCTGCTTCGGGGCGAGAAATCGCACAATGATCCTGGGGGTCGCAGGAAATCCCTTGAAATAGTATGGATTAGCAGTAAACACAATCTCCCTGCCAGGCTCCCAAGAACTGACGACATATGGACCAATGCCGAGGGGTTGCTGATGCACTTCCGGAAGCCAGTTCCAGTACGGAAGCGGCACATCAGCCAGTCGTTGTCCATTGCTGAGAGTCTGATGGGATGGCTGACGCCCAATCGGTGGGAGGAAATACGGATGTTCCGTAGAGTCAGGTTTTGTTTGCCCAAGATAGCCCGGTTTCCAGGTTACCACATACGCGGTATCGCTCGCAAAGTCCACGTCGTGCATCTTCTCGCAGGGCAGCCGCAAAGTCTCAGCAACAGTGTCCAGACTGCACTGGATTCGATAGGAGAGTGCATAGTCAGATCGAGACACTGGGGCGCCATCCGACCACCTCAGCCCTTCCACAAATTCATACCTTACAATCAGTTGGCTCATATCCACGATACCGCCACGATATGTGATCTCATTTCCCTGAGCATCAATGATGCGAACACCCGCCTGGAGTTCAACCGCATTGCCGTTCGCGTCCACAATGTGTTCCCCCTCGCCGACTCGTACCACATTGATCTGGATCATGCCATTCTCAATGGAGGGAATCTGTTTGAGCGTGATTGGCTGGGTATCGTAGCCCAGGCTGGTGGTATCGACCCCGAACGCCAGCGCGCCAATCAGCCGGGTGATATACGAGTCGTCTGTCAATACGGAAAGGGAAGTCGGCTCCGACCGCTGGGCGATCACGATAGTATCCTTTCCAGGAATGACCCACTGGGCTATGTTCCATGTATACAACATCTCATTTGGAGATGGATTAAAGTTCTGCAGCGCAGTGTTACTGGCATACACAAGGACATGGCTGAAAAGCGGCAGGCTTGGGAGATCGCGGGTGTATTCTTTCTGCATGATGCGATAGGCGGTTCGCCGGGTTTCCCGTCTGCTGCGGACGCCGGTGACAAGGCGGATGGCCTCATTGACCCGCAGGTTGCACCAGCCTGTGAAGTTGTCGCCCTGCCAGTTATTTTCTGGCGAAGGGATCTGGTCGCACTCGAAGAATGTGAGCCTGTTGGAATCGGTTGGACTGAGCCAGGTATGCGCAACCAACTCGAAATCACGGCGCTTGAGAGCCTCCTCAGAGCGCCAGTCGCCTGGAATGTGCCGGTGCTCTATGAGCAGCCCGCAGTTCTTCATTTGCTCCTTGAAGATGGCGATCCAGGCTGTGCGAAAATCGGCTTCGCTGGCGGTTAGGGTGAGGCGCATTGTTTGGCCCTTCGCGTTGGTGCGATAGGCAGCGCCCGCAATGAGCCTCCAACCAGCCTCTTCGAACAAAGCCCTGCCCCTTACCGGGTCGAAGGTGTAACTTGTCAGACCTGAGGCATCGTGGGGATAGGCCCGGTACCCCACAGGAACAAACGACGTCATCTCAAAGGGACTTGTGTCTTCGAGCCAGGGATACACCGCATGGATCAACTCTGCTCGATTGAGGCAGTGAGCGATCCCTTGCCGGACGCGCAGGTCGCCTGTAATGGGATGAGGCGCAGCTGAGGCGGAAGAAGGGTGCGGTACAGGCAGACTCTCTGTTGGCGATAGCGATGATCTGCTCAACAGGACGATTGTTGCAACGACTATCAGACCGATGAGAAGCGAACCCGTCAGTCTGACTGTTCTTTGCTGACGAGATTTGTTCCTGAACGGGCTTCGACTCTGATTGGCCATACCGTCACTCA
>CALGYB010000147.1 GCA_937935075.1 uncultured Roseiflexus sp.
GCGCCTGATGGGGGCGCAGATGGCGCTGTGCGGCGTGCGCCCCGACATCGCCGAGAGTATCGTCCACGAACGCATGCACCTGAACGGCGTGCGCCTGTTTGCCACCATGCAGGAAGGCGTGGCGGCGTTGCTGGGGCACAACCGATGACCGTCACCTCAGGGATGCCCTGCCTGCCGTCAACTGCCGCAACGCCTCGGACAACGCCGCGATATGCGCTTCCGGGAGGATGATTTCCAGCGTCACGTCCGCTGCAAACGCTTCGTGCTCAACTGTGCCGTGATGTGCAGCAATCAGTCGTCGCGTCTGCTCATATGCGGAATAGGGAATAGTGACCAGGAACCGGCGGCGGGCGATCTTTTCCGTGCGCGGCAACGCCGCAAGCACGGCTTTCGCCGCATCGCCATAGGCGCGCACCAGTCCGCCGGTTCCCAGGAGCGTCCCGCCAAAATAGCGCGTCACCACCACCACAATATCCCCCAACCCGCTGCCGCGCACGACGCTCAACACCGGACGCCCGGCAGTTCCGGCCGGTTCGCCGTCGTCGCTCATTCCTTCGATGGTGGTCGAACCGTGACCGATGACATACGCATAGACATGGTGCGTGGCGTCCGGCATCTCGGCGCGCACCGCGGCAATGAACGCCTTTGCGTCTTCGACGGTCGCGGCGGGAGCGGCGGAACCGATGAAGCGCGAATTGACCACGCGCAGCTCCATGCGCGCAGGACCGGCGGGTATCAGGCGGGGAGGCGAATCGGCGGTCATGGTTGAGGTGAGAATATATCTGCAGGGACTGCTGAGCCATCGAGCACTTCCCATTTCACCATCCGGGACATGGCATGGACAACCGATGTATCTCCGTCGATCACGGTGCGCCGCCATTCAATAGTTCCGCCAAGAGCGCGATCGAATTTCAGCGTTTCAACAGTCGGAAAATCAGGATAGCGATCACTGGCGGATAATGTGCTGGATCGTTCGAAGAAATGGATTTCACCCCACATGTCATCGTTCTGGATGCCTTTATATTCATATCCCCCGATTGCAGCAGGCGAAATAGCATTGCCGAGAAATGAGCGACTCAAGTGAGTAAAGCGCTCAAGCCATTCGTTGTATGTTAAGGTGGTTATGGCTTGCCTGGCACGGTCGATTTTCTCTTCGTAGCGCTGACACTCTTCTATGACACCCTCAGAACCTGTTCCTACCTGGCTCCACTCGATGCCTTCGTGCGGTTCGGCTTCGCGCGCACGATAGTAACGTTCATAGTGGGATCGATTGGGATCATTCATATCGATCCACTTCCTATCAATGCTGTCGATTGCGAGATACGGGCTTGGGTATGGCGGAATGCCTTCGCGTTGAAAGTACTCATATTCAATATAAGACTTCACTGCAAAAAGCAACCACGAAGGTCACGAAGGGACACAAAGGACATGCACTTCATGGTTTATTTACCTTCGTGCGCTTCGTGTCCTTGTGTGGTTAAGCCTTTGTGCAGTGGACTCATGGCATGCATAGCGTCACGACGCCGCCTGCGCCGCGTCCGCCACGATGCACCCGTCGCGCAGGCGCACCACCCGGTCGGCGTGCGCCGCCACTGTCGCGTCGTGCGTCACCAGCACGATTGTCACGCCGTGGTCGCACCGCACCTGTTCAAGCAAGCCTACGATCTCGTGCGCCGTGGCGACGTCCAGGTTGCCGGTCGGCTCGTCTGCCAGCAGATACTTCGGATGGTTCACCAATGCGCGCGCTATCGCCACCCGCTGCTGCTCCCCGCCCGATAACTCTCCCGGCAGGTGATCGACGCGCGCGCCCAATCCGACCGCCGCCAGCATCTCCTGCGCCCGCGCTCTCAGGTCGAACGCCAACTGGCGGCGATAGGGCCACAACGGCAGCATCACATTCTCCAGCGCGGTGAGCGCTGGCAGCAGATGGAACATCTGAAATACAAACCCAATCGTCTCGCGCCGGAAATCCGCCAGCGCGTCCCCGTTCAGGCGGTTGAGATCCACTCCGTCCACCGTCACCCGCCCCGCCGTCGGGCGGTCGAGCGCGCCGATCAGGTGCAGCAGCGTCGATTTGCCCGACCCCGACGGTCCCTGGATCGCCACGAATTCGCCCGCATGCACCTGGAGCGTCACGCCGCGCAGCGCCTGCACCGGCGCGCGCCCGCCGTAGACCCGCACCAGGTTCTCGAGCGCAATCATCGTTCGCGCTCCACCGACTGCAGCAGCGCCAGCGGCGGCTGGCGCGCCGCTCGCCACGCGGGCGCCGCCGCCGCCAGCAGGCTGACCGCCACGCTCAGTCCGATCCCCAGCGGCGCAATCCAGATGAGCGTCAGCGGCAGGCGCGCATTGAGTGCGCCAAAGACGGAAGCCGCCAGCAGCACTCCAGCGCCGCCGCCGAGCGCGCCGAGCCAGACCGCCTGGCGCACAAACGCCCACGCCACGTCCGCCGTTCGCCATCCCAGCGCTTTGAGCATGCCAACCTCCCACGCCTGCTCGCGCAGCGCCAGCGCGACCTGATCGCCGAGCATCGCTGCGCTCAGTGCGACGCTCAGCGCGGCGATCAGCACGTGATGCACTTCGATGCGGTGCAGAATGTACTCCCCCAGCAGGGTGAGCGTACCCGTCAGGTAGCCCTGTGTTTCGACCACCGCCAGCAGGATGAGCGTCGTCAACCCGCTGCTCAACCCCTGGGTCAGCAGCACCATCACGGTGCGCGCCGGACGGCGCAGCAGGCTGTACAGCGCATAGCCGCCCGCCTGGCGCGCGTTCCCGATGCTGACGGCGCGCACCTGCCCCAGGTGCAGTGCGGCGAGCGGCGGACGGCGCGCCGTGCGCCAGGCGGGCAACGCCCCACCCAGCAGCGCAAGGCTCAGCCCGACCGCCAGCGTGAGAAACGCGATAGACCAGGAAATGGGCAACTGGACGGCGGCGGCGATGACCAGCGCCAGCCCAGTGCCCGCACCGCCGCCGAGCGCGCCCGCCAGCAGCACATCGCGCAGCAGACCCCAGCATATTGTGCGTTGTCGCCAGCCGAGCGCCTGGAGCAGCCCGAGGTCGCGCTGCCGCCCCAGGGCGGTGATCAGCGTCGTGTTGAGCGTGAAGAGGACCCCAACCACGCCGACGACGGTCAGCAGCGCCGCCGCGAGGCGATTGATCGTCACGCCAATTGCGGTATTGATGTTCTTCCGCACCCAGTACTCCTCCACATAGCCAAGACCCGGCAGGCGCACCAGAATGCGCTGGGGCGACGAGCCAACCATAATATCCACCTCCAGACCGGTGCGGCGCTGGATTTCCGAGGCGATTGCTTCGATCTTCGCCTGCGCGGCGGCATCGAGGCGGTCGATGCCAGCCACACGCACGCGGATGGCGCTGATGCAGGCATCGCCGCGCAGGGTGCGCGCCGCTTCGAGCGTCGTGAGCAGCAGCGGCGGGGGCTGGAGATACCCGCTGAGGGCGAGGGTCGGGAAGAGGGGGCGCGGAGCGACCGGCTGGCCCGCATCATCGTAGCGCAGGACGGCGCGCGGCGGATAGTAGGTCTCCAGCGGGACGCGGTTGACGTCGGCGACCCCCGGCAGACGCTCGATGTCGAAGACGCCTGTGCCCTGGATCATAAAGTGCATCCTGGTTCTGGGCGCCTCTGGGGAATTGGGATGGATCGCGCGGCGATAGGCGGGGTCTGCCACATGAGACGCCTGCGGCAGCGGCGCCGCCTCCAGCACGACCCCGGCGTGCGGGAATGGCGCGGTCGTTTCCCGATACGTGATCGGACCCAGCACGCCGGTACGGTTGCGATAGGTGATGTTGCGCAATTGCTCCCGTGCATCCACAGGCGCCAGTTCGTCGAGCAGGCGCTGATAGGCTGCACCGCTGTCCTGTTCGACAACGGCGATGGTCTCTGCTGGGAGGGTATCCAGATACGCTACGCCGCCGCGCGCAGTGATTGCATCATAGGTCGTCGTGTCGGGCGGTAGGATGAGGCGCGTGAGTTCGGCGCGCAGGCGCAGCCGGACATACGGCGTGGCGTTGATCAGCACCGGAAGAGCGGCCACGTCCTCATTCCCTTCCGGAAAATCGACGGTATAGGTATGGACCGGACCGCTGCCCGGCAGCCGCCCTCGGATAAGCGCCTGGTCTAATCCGACAAGCGCGCGCTCCTGGGGCGGGTCAATGGCTGCCAGCAGGAGCGGGATCTCCACCTCGCCGAGCGGTGGGAATGGAAACGAAGGAGCGATAGGAAGAATGGGTCCGTATGCCGCCGATCCTTCAGATGCAGCATCCTCTCCCACATAGTAGTATTGAAATCTGTACTCCTGCGGGCGAACCTGCACACCGTCATCGATGAGCAGTGAGACAACGATTTTGTAGGCGCCAGGGGTCGTGAGCCGATCGAACTCGGCGAACACCATCCGCTCAGGCGGGATGAAGCCCAGCATCGCAACTGGCGCGGCGATCTCCACGCCGGGCAGCGCTTTGATCATCGCGTACTGCTCAAAGGTGATCCCGCCGGAGAGCCCGGAGAGGTGATTAGCCTGCACCAGTCCGAACGCCGTCTCGATCGGGGAGCGAGAGGCGGGCGGGCGCACCAGAATGTCGTAGGTGGTGCGCCAGTAGCGGCTGAGGTCCTGATCGGCGGTGACCGCTGCGGTCAGCGTTGTTGCGCCGAGGAGGTAGACCGCCGCGTGGACGACTGCCAGCCCAATAACCAGAAGCACGAACCGGTGCGTCAGCGTGGGTTTCCCGAACATACACGTCACCTCTGGAGGCTGCGCCTGTCCGAATGACGATGGAACATGGTCACACGGTCACAAACCTTCCGACCCGCAACCCTGGACAGGCGCGGAAAACGCGTCTGATGAGCGCTTAGAGCCTATCCGGAAAAGATCGTTGGGGAGGTGAAGGCAATGCCTTCGCCTACCCGGTCGCACTTCAGTCAGCGATTTTTCGGATAGGCTCTTAGTGTCCATTGGACGTTACGCTGCCCCCGCAGAATTCACAATAAAGGCTGCGATTAGTCCAATCACCTACATATCCTCCACACGGGTCTACTGGTCGACATCGAATCACGCATATCTTCCAGTTTGGCGCACAGCCGCCGCAAGATCCACAGTCAGCCGTGCATTCTTCAAACCACCAGCACCCATTGGGTTGCGGCGACACCTCAGCGGCGCCGGGCGAGCGACGGCTCTGAGCGGAAACGGCCGGTGCGGGGAGGAGGAAGACTGCCAGGACGAGCGCCAGCGCCGCCGCCAGCATGACCGCCAGCATTCGCGATGCCCACGAACGGACAATGTCTTCGATGACCATACGATCACCTCCTGTGTCTTGCGCGCCGCAGTTGCGGCTTCCGGGGGTCGGTGCGACGCTACTGCGAGGTCCTGGTCTGCATCCACCGATCCACATCGCTGATCAGGAAGCTGCTGCCGACAATGACGCCACGCGCGTCGATCAGATAAAAGAAGGGCGTGCCGGGCACATGGTAGTCGCGCGCCGTCTGGTCCTGCCATTGCACCACCGGAAAAGCGAAGCCCTGGGTCGCCGCCAGGTGACGGTTTTCTTCGGCTGAGCCATGCGAGATCAGCAGGACGGTCACATCGGGATGGCGCGCGTGCAGCTGCGCGAGCGCCGGATACATTTGCTGACAGGGCGGGCAGGTGACGGAAGAGAAGACGAGCAGCAACTGCCGCCCGGCGCTGTCCTGCAGCGTATAGGTGCGCCCTTCGGCGGTCGAGAGGCGAAAATCGGGCGCAGGCGCGCCCGTAGCCAGGGGCGTCGGACGGCGCAGGGGCGCGAGCGCGTCCGTCACCTCGCGCTGCACCTGATTCATTCGCCAGAATAACCCAATCGTGACGAGTAAGAGCAGAAGCACGACGACCATCAGCATCCAAAGCAGTCGATTCGTGGGGGATGGTTGCACATCTCTGGTATTCATAGCGACGCCTCTTGCCATAAGGTGCATATGCTGCAATTACGACGCTTTTCTGGATAATGCAGGCAATATCATTTCTCATCTTTCGCGCGTATAACCCGCCTTATGCCGCAGAAGCGCTGTGAGCGTCGGTAGGGTTATTTCGAGTCTATCAGCGCCAGGTTTGGGCGTCAAGATGTGGATTTCCACATCTTGACGGACGCTGCGCGGTGTGTTACATTATTTGTCGCTTTGTCGCAGCAACGTCTCGCCTGCGCGCCCGTTATTGATATCGCAATAACCTCCGGGCGCGTTTCCGCTTCCCGATTGGCTCAGGGAAGCGTGCTTCAGCCGTGCAGAGGGACGATCGCGTCCCTCGGGCAAGCGCTCCGCCGCAGCCTCACAGCCTGCAACCGCTGCCGCTGCTGCTGTGCGCGCCTGCGTGAGGAGACACCGCGCGCCGGCCGCTCCACGTCCGCGGTTCCCCCCATCGCCTGCTCGCAGCGCCTGACCGCCGCTTCCCGCACTCATTCAGGAGGTGTGCAATGGATCACCCGTTGACGCTCTTCCTTTTCGACCCGCATGCCCTGGCGACTCCGGCGGTGCGCGCGCGCTTGACCACTGCGCCGGATCTCGCACTCCTGGCAGTTGCGCCCGACCTCGCCGCGCTGCCACACACCGCCGAGCCGCCTGCCCATGCGTTCCTCGTGCTCACCGACTGGCGCGACGGCGCGCCGCTGGCGCTTGCGTCCGCCCTGCGCGCGCGCTGGCCACGCCCCGCGCCGGTGATCTGGAGCGCGCAGTCGCATCCGCTGCGCCTGGTCGCGGCGCTCACCGCAGGCGCTGGCGGGTATGTGGACGTGGCGGCGCCGTTGCCCGACCTGCTGGCGGTGCTGCGGGTGGCGCAGCGCGGCGGCGCGGCGTGCTGCGCGCCAACTGCATCTCAGTTGCACGCACGGCTGTTCGGGTGTCCGCACCTCACCGACCGCGAAGCGCAGGTGGCGGCGCTGATCGCCGCCGGGCACGCCAACGCGACGATTGCCGCAACCCTGGGACTGACCGTGCGCAGCGTCGAAGCGCAGATCCAGCGGCTCTGCCGCAAGACTGGAGCGCGCACGCGGGTCGATCTGGCGCGCTGGTGGCTGCTGCGCCCGTGGCTATCCGGGACAGACGGTACAGCGACGGAGGGGGCGTGAGGTCAGGAGGCGGTGCACACCCAGATGGAGGGGCGTGGTTTGGGCATCACATGCGGCCTGCGTCACTCGTAATGCCGCAGATCTGGGAAGTCGTCTTCCTTGCGGCGCGTGTCTCTGATGAATGCTGGCGCGCGTGCGGGGGGCGGCGGAAACTGTTCCGGGTGCTGACGAACATACTCCTCATCGAAGATGAAATCGAAGAACAGGACCAGTTCAACATCCGGGTTGGTCTGCAGCCATGGCTTGAGCGACACCAGGTGGCGTTCGCCACGGTATGGATCCGTGATATACCCTTCATCACCGCCAAGCCACGCGCGTAGCGTTGCCAGACTGAAACCGTGACCGCGCATGTGAGGCGGCACTTCGCGCAGTTCAGCAATGATGGTCCCCGGGATATCCCGATACGGAAAGTGTGAGAGCAGAGGAATGTACATAGCAACCTCCTTGATTGCTGCGCCCAATTATGGGCAACCGAGCTGACGACACACTCGTCCGACATATGACCAGGTGGGGGTTGAGCACAGTGTTCCATCACAGGAATCATAGCATGCAAACGTAGCGATTGAGGTCCATGACTTGGCTATACTCTCATAGACTTCAAAGCACGACATACAATAACAGACCTGTATCGAGCAGCGAACATACATCGTGCCATCTTCCGACTGCTGAGAGGTGCAACTCTCAGGTGTACGCACCTGATCGGGTGCAGGCGCAGGTGTGGGTTGTGGTGAAGGATCCGCCTCCTCCACAGCCGAGACGAGTGCGTGGTTGCGAAGCGGCGATAATGTCAGCGCACTGCTCGCGGCGCCGAGGAAAGAGAGGAGTCGTCGTCGGACAGGCGATCGCGGACGCTGGACGAGTGCTGTATGGGGCGGAGTGGGAGGAACAGAGAATGACGGCTGCGCCATTGCACGGCGCACAGCCAGCGCCGTGAGTGCAGCGCCGCCTGCGGAGACCAGCGCCATCCCCCATATTGGTAACCCCAGCGATAGCCCAGGCGTCCGCATGGCCAGCATTGTTCCCGCGCCGCTCAACAACAGCAGCCCGACGCTGCGCAGCAGGGTGATGCCGCTCACCCTGGGTTCAACAGCGCCAAAACAGCCGCATGCGAGTGGCAATCGTCGGGCATACACCCGCGCGACCCGGGCTGTACAGAGCAGCAGCATGCCAGTAACGCTCCCCATAGTCCACGGCAGCAGCGCAGGCGGACTCGTCAGTAGCGCCAGCGCCAGCCCGGTCTCCAGCGCCGGAAGCAGGATCGTCAGCGGAGGAATCACTGCTGCAGGCAAACTGCTGCCGCGTAGCGCTGCAACCAAAGCAGCGGGCCAGCGCGTCTTCGTGTATGCAGCATATAGCAGTACGATGCTCAATACAGTCTGGCATCCGGCGATAATGATTTCCATCTTGATCGCCTTCCTCTCACTGAATTAATGCAGAGGCGATGCACGGAAAGTGCTGCGATTACGGCGCTTTTCTGGATAATGCGGGCAATATCGCAATTAATTGCACATTCTCATCTCTTACTCATCTTTCGTGCACATAACCCGCCTTATGCCGCAAAAGCGTTGTGAGCGTCGGTAGGTTATTTCGAGTCTATCAGCGCCAGGATTGGGAGTCAAGATGTGGAAATCCACATCATGACAGACGCTGCACGGAGTGTTATGTTATTTGTCATTTTGTCGCAGCAACGACCCGCCTGTACGCCCTGTGCTCGATCACGAGGGCATATTTCCGCTCTCCGGTCTGCCCAGGAAAGCGGGGTTCCGCCATGCTGCGGGTGGACCGCGTCCCGCTGATGAACGACCCTCCCGCAGGCTCACAGCCCGCAACTGCTGCGGCTGGCGCTGTGCGCGCCTGCGTGAGGAGGCGTCGCGCGCCAGCGCTCCACGTCCACGGTTCCCCCCGTCGTCCGCTTGCAGCGCCTGCCCGCCGCTTCCCACACTCATTCAGGAGATGTGCAATGGATCACCCGTTGACGCTCTTCCTCTTCGACCCGCATGCCCTGGCGACTCCGGCGGTGTGCATGCGTTTGACCGCCGCGCCTGATCCGGCGCTCCTGGCGGTTGCGCCCGACCTCGCCGCGCTGCCCAGGTGACGTCACATCCGGGCGCCCACGTCCCTTCCGGGCAACCATACGGGGCGCCCACCAGAGGCGCCCACGGTCCCTTCCGGGCAACCATACGGGACGCCCACCAGAGGCGCCCCTACGCGGGCGCGGGGTTGATGGTCATGCGCCGCCACGTGACCGTCCTCTGCACCCCAAGGCGCGCCGCTCTCACCCTGCGCGGCGCGGCTATCATGCGATCATCGCCTTTGTCCAGGCGGTGCATCATGGCGCTGGTGCAGATCCACGACTGCACAATGGTATAATGCCGGGCATGGCGAATGTTCCGGTCGAACCGCGCGCTGCCGCTCAACCGCGGCGAATGAGGACACACGGGCTGCGGCTCGCGCCAGGGGCGCTGGCGCTGGCGTTGTTTCTGGCGCTGACGCTGGGGCGCGGCGTGCTCGGTGCGGCTGCGGCGCCGTTGCAGAGTGCGCTGGCGCTGGCGTTGCTGGCGTCGATCATTGCACAGCCGGGGGTGCTGGCGCGTATGCGCGTCACGCAAACCGCTGCGGCACTGGCGGGCATCCTGACCGTCGCGCTGCTTCTGCGCGTCTGGGGATTGCGCTTCGGGTTGCCGTACTTCGAGCACCCCGATGAATGGGCGGTCGCCGAGGACGCGTTGCGTATGCTGCGCACCGGCGACTATACCCCCTTTTCGTATACGTACCCGACGCTCTATACCTACATGCAGGTCGGTGTGGCTGCCGTGCACTTCATGTGGGGTGCAGGCGTCGGTCTCTACCGCACTCCCGCCGACATCGACCCGGTACAGTTCTATGTCTGGGCACGCGCGCTGACGGCGATGCTCGGCGTGGGCGCTGTGGCGTTGACGTTCCTGGCGGGGCGGATGCTCTACGGCAACGCCGCCGGTCTGCTGGCAGCCGCCCTGATCGCTGTGATGCCCGCAGTCACCGGCGATTCGCACTATGTGACGACCGATACGCCAGCGATGTTTGTTACGTTGCTGGCGTTCCTTGCCATTGCCCGACTCGGTGACATTGCGCCAGATCGCGCGACGTTGAGGGAGGCGCCCTCCGCTGCCGTTCCCTGGAACATCCCCGCGCTGGCGTTCCTGGCAGGCTTCGGCGTCGGTCTGGCGACGGCGACCAAATGGAATGCCGGTTCGCTCGTCATTGCCCTGCTGGTTGCTATCGTTTTTGCGGCGCGACGTTCAACGCGCGATGGACATGCTGTTGCTCTGGACGACGACGTTGCAGCACAACCTGCGGCAGACGTTGCATTGCAACGTCTCTCTAAGGGACCTTCAACCTTTCACCTCATCCCTGCCGCTCTTCTCGGCATTCTATTGGGTTTCACCCTTGGCGTGCCATTCTGGTTGCGCGATCTGCCGCGCATTCTGACCGATCTTGCCGGGATTGTTGCGCATTACCGCTTCGAGGGACATCCCGGCGCGGAGTCGGATCAGCCGGCGCTGTTCTATTGGTGGGCGTTGACCCGTGAAGGGACGCTGCTGGCATGGGCATGCCTGGGTGGCGTGGCGCTGGCATTCTTGCGGCGCAAACCCGCCGATCTGCACGTTCTCGCCGTCGTGATTCCTGCGATGCTGCAACTGACCGGCGTGAAGGTGGTGTTCTTTCGCAATGCCATGCCGCTGCTGCCGTTTCTCTGCATTCTGGCGGCGGCGCTGGTCGTCGCCGCAGTTGAATGGGTGACTGCGCGATTTGGAGACGCGGCGGATCGACGGGCGGGCGGGCAGTCGTCTGTTGCGTTCATGCGACGGCTGGCGGGCAACCGCACGGCGCTGCTGCTGGCGGCGACGGTTGTGCTGACGGCAGAACCGCTGGCGCAGGCGGTCCACGACGAACTGCTGCGTTCCCGCCCGACGACGCGCATTCTGGCGGGGGAGTGGCTGGAGGCGCGCGCGCTGGATGGTGAGCGCGTCTGGCTGGAGGATAACACACTCATCCTTTCACCGCGTTTGCGCGCGATTGGCGGCGAACCGGCGGTGCGTCACGACCTTGCCTGGTACCGTGAGCAGGGCATTCGCTTTGTGGTGGTGCATCTCGACCGTGAGACGGGCGCGGCGGCGCCGGCGACCTTCGGTGAGCCGGCAGCACGGTTTCTGCGGGCGGGTGAGCAGCATGGACCCGACCTGGCGATCTTCGACACCGGCGCACTGGATGCCGTCGCCGAACCGCGCATGCCGTCGGGCGCAACCCTTGGCGCAGGCGCGATCGTGCTGGAGGGGTACCGCCATCCGGGGCGCGTGCAGGCAGGCGGCGTGTTGCCGCTGGCGCTCTTCTGGCAGGCGACACGCCCGCTGCCGCTGGATTATACCGTGTATGTGCACCTGGTCGATGAAGCGGGCAACAAAGTTGCGCAGCGCGACGTGCCGCCGCTCGAAGACCGCCGTCCCACCAGCCGGTGGGCGCCCGGCGACCTGGTGCGCGATGATCAGGACCTCTTCGTTCCCGAAACCGTTGCGCCGGGCGCCTACCGCCTGCTGACGGGCATGTACGACGCCGCAACCATGACGCCGATCAACGATGCGGGACCGATTGATCTGGGGGTGGTGGTGGTTGAACGTTGAAGGAAGTTCCCTTTGCCGACGCGCACAAAGCGCGAGCCTTCCTGCAGCGTATCGGTGTAGAGGCGGGAACCCATGGTTGCAGCCGGTGTCTGGCCCTGAGGCGTAATCAGTTGCTGTTCAAGCGCAAGCCGGGTGATCTCTTCGTAGTGAAGCGGCTGACCGGCAGCCTTGAGAATGGTATAGGCAGCTTCGAGGTACGTCATTTCCCATCTTCCTTTGACATTGGCGCCCGCGTCAACGGCTCAGTGTCGGCGCATGCCGCCTCGTCAATCTGGCTGGGTTCCCAATTGTGAGCCAGAAACATTATAGCGGGGTAAGACCATTTTTTTCAAACGGGGTCGCGCGCGTCGCCTGCTGGCGTCGTCATGTCGGATGCCAGTCCAAATGACTGCGCATTCGTCGAAAACTCACACAAAGGCGCAAAGGCGCCGGATGACATCCGGTGTGCGATGACGCTGCGGGCTGATGAACATCGAGAAAGACATCCGCTCTAGCCCGCGCCTTGGGTATCAGAAATCAAATTGCCGTCCCATGGCGTCCGCCATGAAACGGCAATGCACGAGTATCGAGACGTTTCTGAAGCAACACCACTCACGCAGTCTGCGGCTGGACGGTGCGCGACCGCAGCTTCGCTTCCAGACGCTGTCGGGCCAGGTCGAAGCGATCCAGGCTCATCACCTTGTGCCAGGCGGCCACGAAGTCGCGGACAAACTGCTCCCCGGCATCGTCGCAGGCATAGACCTCGGCAATAGCCCGGAGTTGCGCGTTGGCGCCAAAGACGAGATCGACGCGGCTCGCAGTCCATTTGCGCTCACCCGTAGCGCGATCCCGCCCCTCGAACACCTGGTTATCCTCAGAGAGCGCCTTCCACTCCGTCCCCATATCGAGCAGGTTCACGAAGAAGTCATTGGTCAACAGTCCGGGGCGAGCGGTCAGAACACCCAGATCGGATCCGTCGTAGTTGGCGCCCAGGGCGCGCATGCCGCCGACCAGCACCGTCATCTCAGGCGCCGTGAGGGTCAGGAGTTGCGCCTTGTCTACCAGCAGTTCTTCAGCCGAACGATGCGCCTTCCCGCCGACATAGTTGCGGAAGCCGTCCGCCTTTGGCTCGAGCCACTGAAACGACTCCACATCGGTCTGTTCCTGGGAAGCGTCGGTGCGCCCCGGCTCAAAAGGAACAACGACCTTGTAGCCAGCGTCCTGCGCCGCCTTTTCCACGGCGGCGCACCCGCCCAGCACGATCAGGTCGGCCAGCGAAACCCGGATGTCGTCCACGCGTGAGCGGTTGAAGTCCTGCTGAATCTGTTCCAAGACGCCAAGGACGTGTGCCAGTTCAGCGGGGTTGTTGACAGGCCAGTCCTTCTGAGGGGCCAGGCGAATGCGGGCGCCGTTGGCGCCGCCGCGCTTGTCGCTGTGGCGGTAGGTCGATGCCGAAGCCCACGCAGTACGCACCAACTGCGGGATCGTCAGACCGGAAGCCAGCAGACGCTGCTTCAGTTCAGCAATCTCAGCAGGACCGATTAGCTTATGGTTCACTGCCGGGACAGGGTCCTGCCACAGCAGTTCTTCATCCGGCACTTCCGGTCCCAGGCACCGGGCGCGCGGTCCCATATCACGATGGGTCAGTTTGTACCATGCCCTGGCAAAGGCGTTCTTGAGATCTTCCGGGTTTTCGTGGAAGCGTTTGGCAATCTCGCGGTAGATCGGGTCCTCCTTCAGCGCAAGGTCTGTCGTGAGCATCATGGGCGGATGGCGCCGGGATGGGTCGTGAGCGTCCGGCACACTCTCCCAGGCGGACGGGTCTTTGGGTCGCCACTGCCAGGCGCCAGCCGGACTCTTCACCAGTTCCCATTCATAGTTGAACAGATTGTCCAGGAAGCTGTTGTCCCACATTGTCGGCGTGGCAGTCCAGGCGCCTTCCAGACCGCTGGTGATCGTGTCGCTCCCTTTCCCGGTTCCGTAGCGGCTATGCCAGCCGAGTCCCTGCGCTTCGACCGGCGCTGCCTCCGGGTCTGGTCCCAGGTAGCTGGAAGGAGCAGCGCCATGGGCTTTGCCGAAGGTGTGCCCGCCAACGATCAGTGCGACCGTCTCCTCATCATTCATCGCCATGCGGGCAAACGACTGACGAATGTAGCGGGCAGACTCCTTCGGGTCTGGTCGTCCGCCTGGACCTTCCGGGTTCACATAGATCAGCCCCATATGGTCAGCCGCCAGGTCTTCCCGCAGAATGCCGGCTTCATCGTGCCGTTCATCGCCAAGCCACTCGCCTTCAGGACCCCAGTCAACGGATTCATCCGGCTCCCAGACGTCCTCGCGGCCACCGGCAAAGCCAAAGGTCTCGAAACCCATCGACTCCAGCGCCACGTTGCCGGCCAGGATCATCAGGTCAGCCCAGGAGAGTTTGCGGCCGTATTTCTTCTTCACGGGCCAGAGAATACGGCGGGCTTTGTCCAGGTTCACATTGTCGGGCCAGCTATCGAGCGGTGCAAAGCGCTGAGCGCCATCGGAAGCGCCGCCCCGGCCGTCGCTCACGCGGTAGGTGCCGGCACTGTGCCAGGCCATGCGGATGATGAGCGGTCCGTAGTGGCCATAGTCGGCTGGCCACCAGTCCTGAGAGGTCGTCAGCACCCGCTCGATATCCTTCTTCACAGCCGCCAGGTCGAGGGTCGAGAACGCCTCGGCATAGTCGAAATCCTGCCCCAGAGGGTTGCCCGCAGGCGGATTCTGGTGAAGGATCCTCAGGTTCAGTAGATTTGGCCACCAGTCCTGAATCGTTCGGCGCACGGCATGACCGGTCACCGGGCATGTTCCATTGCCGTTTGTCGCAGTTTCGTCGCTCACGATATTTCTCCTCCCTACGATACGATGGTGATAAAACCGAATCAGTCGTCAATATTCGTTGCAGAAGTAGGAGCAGGTCTCAGACCTGCTCCTACCGCCGGGCGCGCCACCGACGCGCCCACGCGATGCTCCCACGTTCAACGTGCAACGACCACCTTCTCACCCCTAACCCTTACCCCCCTATCTTCGCACCAGGTCGGTCGCCACTGGAAGGGTAAAGAAGAAGGTGCTCCCCTTGTTGAGTTTACTCTCCGCCCAGATACGCCCGCCATGCAGTTCGACGAGCGCTTTGGCGATGGAGAGACCAAGCCCTGTGCCGCCGATGCGACGGGTGTTGCCGTTATCAACGCGGTAGAAACGCTCCCAGATGCGCGGCAGGTCCTCCGGCGCAATCCCGATCCCCTGGTCGCTGATCGCAATCCGCACAAACTGACCCTTTGGATGGTCGGGCGGAAGATCAGCGCCCTCGACGACCGTCAGCCGGATTTCGCCGCCGTTTGGCGAGTATTTCACCGCATTCGTAATCAGATTGACCAGCACCTGCCGGACCTTGTCGCGGTCGGCGTAGATCGGCGGCAGGTGAGGCGGGATGTCGATCAGCATCGTGTGTTTGCCGCCAATCTGATTGTTGAGATGCGCCGCCAGGTCGCTGATGATCTGGCGCAGCGACACCGCCCACCGGTCGAGACGCACATTTCCGGCTTCCAGGCGCGTGACGCCCAACAGGTCTTCGACGATCTGATAGAGATGATTCGCCTCATTGTACACTGTTTTGATGAATTCGCTCCGTTCGTCAGGAGAGAATTCGCGCGCCAGGAGCAGTTCGGTGTACCCCATGATTGAGGTCAGCGGCGTGCGCAGCTCGTGCGACACGATCGACAGGAACTCACTCTTCAGGCGATCCGCCTCACGTTCGCGCGTCACATCGCTGACAATCCAGAGCCTGCCGGTCAGCGACCCGAAACTATCGCGCGTTGGCGCCGAGAGGAGCATCAACTCCTGGTGTGGATTGTTCAGCCGCACCAGCAGCGACTGAACCTCCGCCGGCGAACGTTGCCCCTCGGCGCACAGTTCGGTCAGCGCCAGCGGATCGCGCAGGCGGGGCAGCAACAGCGGCACAAGGTCGAGAGGGATATAAAAGGGATCACGCATTGAGTCAGGCGGGAGTCCCCAGATGGTCAGCCACGCCGGGTTGTGGCGCAACACACGCCCCTGCGGGTCCATCAAGACCAGTCCATTCGGCATACTGGCGAAGACCTGCCCCAGATGCGCGCTGGTTTCGAGCAACTGCTGGTAATGGAGCGCGCGACGCAGCGGATTGACCGCCAGATCGCACAGTGCATCGACGAACGCCACCTCACTGTCGCCAAAGGCTGCCGAGCGCGGGCTATCGAGGAGGAGTACGGCAAGCGGCGGATCGGCGCCGATCGGCACAGCCAATTCGGCGCGCACCTCCGGAGCGAACGCGCGGTAATCCGGGTCGCGCGACACATCACGCAGCAGCGTGGCGCGACCGGTGCGCGCCACCTTGCCGGCGACGCCAATTTCCCAACTCCAGCGCCGCCGCGCTTCACCAAAAGCGTCGCGGCTGAGCGGGTCACCGCTATACCCTTCGTAGACCTGAAGCACCAGTTCCCCGCGCTCGCGGTCGACCAGGACGATAGCGCCGGCTTCGGCGCCGGTCGCATCGAGCGCCCAGCGCAGCAAGAACTGGAGCAGATGGCTCAGGTCGAGCGGCGCTTCGAGATCGGCGCGCAATGCCTCGATCACACGCTGCTGACGCACTGTCAGCGTCAACGCTCCGGTCGTCCCCTGGTCAGACGCAATCGCCGCCGCCAGCAACGGCGCCAGCGCATCGATCAACGCCTGTTCCTCGGCGCCGATTGCCATCCGGTCACTGCCGCGCAGTTCGAGCACGCCCCACAACCGGCCGTTCCAGACAATCGGCGCACCATAATGGGTAATCGCGTCGCGCGCAGTATTGTGGCACGGTGCGCCGCGCTCAATAACGTCGCGCAGAATGTCATCGCTCCAGGGAACGCTCCAACCGTTGGACGCATACCACTGTTCGCCGGTTGCCACGGCAATCGGCTCGCGTCGCCACCACGTCATGCGACCGTCGTGAAATGCGATCGCCTGACGCAACACGTCGAACAACCCGATCAGGCGCACGGTCAATGCCTGATCGCCAGCCAACAGACGTGAAGCGTTCAGAACGAGAGGCAGAGCAGCAGTTGTGCGGGTAAGCGCGTACATCGTTATGCCTTTGCCCCTGTATTGTAGCGCTTTGAAGCGCATTGTCAATCGTTTCATGCGATTTTTGGCTTGACATCAACGTAGCAGCGTGTTACCATTCCGCGCAATCATTATGTTCATGAACCGGGAAAACTCTCTGGCGCATCCGGGCAGGTGCGGCGATGGCGCACATCTAGCAGTTCTCCAGGTGCGGCGAGTTGTGACCCTTCATGCGGGGGCTTTCGCAAGAAGCATGCCCGCAGACCTGCGCTCCTGCCTCGAGGCGCACCGTCTCTGTCGATGATCCGACGTTCTCTTCGGGAATGATCCGTCGCCAGTAAAGGAGGTGGTCTATCGAATTAAACCGCTTTTGACAGATTGCTCACAGATTCCCGACTCCCGACTCCGCTGTTCGTGGAAGACCACAGAAAGGAGCATTTTTTCCATGAAGATTCTCGACAAGAAAATCGCGCTTGCGCTGCTGCTCGCGCTCGTCGTGCCAGTTCTGGCAGCCTGTGGCGGCGGCGCTGCTCAGGCGCCAGTGCGCGAAACGGTCGTCGTCACTGCTGAACCGATCCGCGAGACCGTCGTGGTCCGCGAGACGGTCGTGGCAGAAGGGCCGACCACAGCCCCCAGCGGTGCGTTTACCACGCCGCACCCAATCCTCGGCGATGTGCGCGTGCGCCAGGCGATTGCCTACTGCACCAACCGACCGGAACTGATCCAGTCGGTGTACAGCTACCTGACGCCGGAGCAGCAGGAAGCGCTGCTGATGGACACCAACCTGCCGAAGACCCACTGGGCGGCAGCCAGCGAGACTGACGGCATTGTGACCTATCCGTTCGACCCGGAGAAGGGCAAGGCGCTCCTCGATGAGGCAGGGTGGAAACTGGCGGAGGGCGCCTCGGTGCGCACCAAGGATGGCGTGCCGCTGTCGCTCGAGTTCACTACGACCAACGCACAGTTCCGCATTACCTGGGCGACGGTCCTCGAGAAGCAGTTGCTCGAGAACTGTGGCATCCAGATCATCCGCAAGCATGCCCCGGCGTCCTGGTGGTTCGGCGGCGCTTCCGGTCTGCGCCGGCGCGACTTCGAGATCGGCGCATTCGCGTGGGTCGGCGAGGCGGATCCGGGCGGGCGTACTCTCTACGCTTGCGACCAGATTCCGCTGCCGGACAACAACTGGAACGGGCAGAACTACATGGGCTGGTGCAATGAGACTGCCAGCAAGGCTATCACCGCAGCCAACAATACGCTGAACCGCGAGGAGCGCATCAAGAACTACAAGGCGTTCCAGGTTGAGTTCACCAAGGATATGGTCAGTCTGCCGCTGTTCCAGCGCCTGGAAGCATATGCCTGGAATAAAGCGCTAACCGGGTTGAAGCCCGATCCGACCGAGTACATCACTGCCAATGCCTATGAGTGGGGACGCACCGACAACGGCGATACAATTATCCTGGGCTTCACGCAGGAGCCAGCTTCGATGTTCACCCTGGTCGAGAGCGCAGCCGTGCAGCGTCAGGCGGCGCAACTCGTCGAGGGCGTGCTGACGACCCAGTATAGCTACGACTTCCAGCCGGTGCTGCAGGACGGTCTCTCGACGATCGAGAGCGGCAAGGCGAAGAATGAAGTGGTTGAGGTGAAGGAGGGTGATAAGGTCTGGGATGCGACCGGCGCTGCGGTGGAACTCAAGCCGGGCGTTGAGATCATCAACTCCGACGGCGAGACGGTCAAGTATGAGAGTGGTTCGGTGAAGATGAATCAGTTGACCGTCACCTACGACCTCATCTCAGGCATCAAGTGGTCGGATGGCGAGCCGCTGAAGAAGGCGGACCTGGAGCTTGCAGTGAAGATCGTGTGCGATCCGGAGTCGGGCAACGTGAGCCTCACCTTCTGCGAGTCGCACGACAATGCCAATGGTGTGACGTTCAACAGCGACACCAGCTACACGATCAAGTACCTGCCCGGCGTGCAGTGGCCGATCTACTTTACCGCTCCCTACGGCGGCTACCCGTCGCATGTGACGCTGTCGGACGGGCGGAAACTGGCGGAAGTGCCGGCCAAGGAGTGGGCAACGCTGCCGGAAGTCGCTGAGCTGCCGCTTGGCTACGGTCCCTACATTCTGAAAGAATGGAACAAGGGCCAGAACATGAAGTTTGAGGCGAACCCGAACTTCGTCCTCGGCGCACCAAAGGTCAAGAATGTCATCATTCAGTTCTACGCCGACACGAACGCGGCTGTGGCGGCGCTGCTGACCGGCGAAGTCGATATCCTGGAGAAGGCGACGCTCGGCGCCGGGCCAGAGGTGGAGACGGTGCTGAAGGCGGCGGCGGAAGGCAAGATCGAAGCCAAGACCGACGCCAGCCCAACCTGGGAGCACATGGACTTCAACCTGTTTATCCGGTGATCTGTCTGGCAAACGATGCGCGTGCAGGAACCAACCCTGCACGCGCATTTCGTATATAATGAGTCCACTGCACTTAACCACAAAGGACACGAAGCGCACGAGGGTTAAAAAATAAGCGCATCTCCTTTGTGACCTTCGTGGTTAGCTTTTTGCAGTGAAGTTATAATTAAATTGCTATACGATGTACATTCAGGAACGATGGCATGACGGCGTATCTTGTTCGACGTTTAATCCAGATGGTGATTGTCACCATTCTTTCGGCGATGCTCGGCTATTCGTTGTTGTACCTGGCGCCGGGCGGACCGTTGTTGTTTTTGCAGCAGATGCAGAATACCGGGCAGCGCCGGGTGACGGAAGAAGATATTGCGCGCTTGAAAGCGCGGTATGAACTTGATCTCTATCTGCCGATTCGCTTTACCCGCTGGCTGGCGGGTTTCCCCGCCGGTCCAATTCAGATTGGCGGCGTGAACCTCATCTCACCCGATACCGTGGTGGGATGCGCCATTCCCGGTCAGGTGCGCTTGCGCTATCCCGACGGCACGGTTGAAATCCGCGAAGAGGGGTGCGTGCGCGACGTTACGCTGGCGGATCTTGCGCAACGTCGCACTAGCCGCGGCATCCTGTTCGGCGACTTCGGGCTATCGCAGCAGATCGCGCGCGACCGCCCGATCAGCGACCTGTTGATGACCCGACTGCCCTATACGATCCAGTTGATGGGCGTTTCGACGCTGCTGGCGATTCTGATCGGCGTGCCGATCGGCATCTATTCGGCAGTGCGTCAGTATTCACGCTTCGACTATGCCATGACCGGCATTACCTTCGTTGGCTCGTCGCTGCCGACCCTCTTCATGGGCGTGATGGCGATCCTGATCTTCTCGGTGCTGGCAAAAGACGCCGGGCTGCCATATCTGCCGTCGGGCGGCGCACAGGGCATCCGTAATTATGACATCCCCTGGATCGGCACGGTGCAGGCCGGCTCGGCGCTGGATCGCACGCTGCGCTTTATTATGCCGTGCGCCGTGTTGACGTTCTTCAATATCGCCGCCTGGAGCCGCTTCATCCGCTCCAGTATGCTCGAGGTGCTGCGGCAGGATTATGTGCGCACGGCACGCGCCAAGGGTGTGCGGGAGCGCGCCGTGATTACCAAGCATGCGCTGCGCAATGCGCTGATTCCGTTCGTGACCCTGCTTGCGGGTGTGTTGCCGACGCTGGTGGCGGGCGCAGCGATTACCGAATCGGTGTTCAACTGGCCCGGCATGGGGCGGTTGCTGGTCGATGCGCTGGGACGCAGCGATTATACCGTGGCGATGGCAATCCTGTTCATCAGTACCGTCCTGGTGCTGATCGGGTATCTCATCTCCGATATTCTGTACACCGTCGTCGATCCGCGCATCCGGCTCGCGTGAGGAGCGTAACGCATGGCAACCACGACATCGACGCCAGCGGCGCCAGGCGCCATCGAGCGATTGCAATCGCGCTCTGAAGGACAGTGGGCGGTTGTCTTTCGCCGGTTTCGCCGCCACCGCCTGGCAATGGCAAGCCTCGCCATTCTGATTATCATCTTTACGGCGTCAATCCTGGCGCCCTGGATTGCGCCCTTCCCACGCGACGACATCGGGCTGAACCGCACCCGCATGCCGCCGATGAGCGTCGATCCGGCCACCGGGCAACTCCACATCCTCGGCACCGATCACCTGGGACGCGACTTCTTTACCCGCGTGATCTATGCGGCGCGGGTGTCGCTGATGGTGGCCATTTCGGTGACGACCCTGGTGGCGATTATTGGCACGACCCTGGGCTTGCTGGCAGGGTTCTTCGGCGGTTGGGTCGATAATACGATCAGCCGCATTATGGAGTTCGTGGCGACGATCCCAGACCTGCCGATCCTGTTGATCCTCAGCGCCATTATGATCCAGAATGCTGATCTGATCGTGCTGCCATCCTGGATTATCGGTCCGGTCGCCTGGATTATGGCGGTGCCCAACCGCGAGGCGACGCAGGTGGCGCTGCTGATCCTGGTGCTCTCGTCGCTTGGCTGGGTTGGCGTGGCGCGCCTGATGCGCGGTATGGTGCTTCAGGTGCGCGAAATGCAGTATATCGAGTCGGCGCGCGCGCTCGGCGGCTCGAATGCCTGGATCCTGCTCAAGCACGTCTTCCCGAATGCGTTCCCGCCGCTGATCGTGGCGTTTACCCTCGGTCTCAACGGCGCACTGGTGAGCGAGGTGGCGATCAGTTTCCTCGGCTTCGGCGTGCAAGACCCGACGCCAACCTGGGGCAATATGATGGGCTTCGCCACCAGTTATATGTTCAATCACCCGTGGATGCCGCTCATTCCCGGCTTGCCGATCTTTCTCTGTTCGCTGGCGTTCAACTTTATTGGCGACGGGTTGCGCGATGCGCTCGATCCGCGATTGAAACTGTAAGAGAATGTAACGCGACGTGACGACTTCATCTGTTCCAGCGCCGGCAGTCGCTCCGCAAGACAAGGCTGCCAATGGCGATGTGCTCCTCGAAGTTCGAGGGTTGAAGACCTATTTTTACACTGAGGCTGGCACGGTGCGCGCAGTCGATGGCATCGACCTGAAAGTGCGCCGCGGCGAGGCGCTCGGCATCGTCGGCGAAAGCGGCTGCGGTAAAAGCGTCACCTCGCTGTCGATCATGCGCCTGATCCAGGACCCGCCGGGAAGGATCGTCGAGGGTGAGATTATCTTCGATGGCGTGAACATTCGCTCGCTCAGCGATGAGGAGATGCGCCATATCCGCGGCAACCGCGTCTCGATGATCTTCCAGCAACCGACGACGTGCCTCAATCCGGTGTTCAAGGTCGGCGATCAGATCATCGAGGCGCTCGAGATCCACCAGGGGTTGCGCGGCGGTGAGGCGCGCAAACGCGCCATCGAACTCTTCTCGCTCGTCGGTCTGCCCGACCCGGAACGGCGCATCAATCAGTATCCACATGAACTGTCGGGCGGGCAGGCGCAGCGCGTGATGATTGCCATGGCGCTGGCATGCAACCCGGAACTCCTGATCGCTGATGAGCCGACAACCGCGCTCGATGTGACGATTCAGGCGCAAATCCTCGACCTCATGCGCGAACTGCGCGAGAAGATCAATACGTCGATCATCCTGATCACCCACGATATGGGAGTGGTCGCCGAAATGGTCGATACGGTCGCGGTGATGTACGCGGGTCAGATCGTCGAGTATGCCGACGTGCGCAGCATCTTCGCCGAGCCGAAGCATCCGTATACCCAGGGGTTGCTGGCGTCGATTCCGGTCCTCGGCGAAATCGTCGATGAACTGGCGACTATTCCCGGTACGGTGCCGAGCCTGATCAATCCGCCGACCGGTTGCCGCTTCGCCGACCGCTGCGCCAAACGGTTTGCGCGTTGCGATGAGCCGCCGCCGATGTTCACACTGAACGGCGGGCGGCAGGTGCGCTGCTGGCTGTATGCGCCTGACGCCCAATCCTCCTGATTGAACGGAAGCAGTTCTATGGCAAGTGTCATGCAGCGCAGCGTGTCGAGCGATACGCTGCTCGAAGTCAATAACCTGGTCAAGCATTTTCCGATCAAAGGCGGGGTTCTGCGCCGCACCGTCGCGGTCGTCAAGGCGGTCGACGGCGTCAGTTTCACGCTCAAACGCGGCGAAACACTCGGGCTGGTCGGTGAGAGCGGGTGTGGCAAAACCACGACCGGGCGCACCATCCTGCGCCTCGAACGGGCAACCGATGGCGAGGTGATCTTCGACGGGAAGGACGTGCTCGCCGCCTCCGGCAGTCAGTTGAAGGCGCTCCGCCGTGATATGCAGATCGTCTTTCAAGACCCGTATGCCTCGCTCGATCCGCGTATGACGATTGGCGAGAGCGTGGCGGAAGGGTTGACCATCCACGGCATCGGCAGCAAAGCCGAGCGCATCGAGCGCGTGCGCGAGGTGCTGACGAAAGTCGGTATGCATCCGAGCCATATGGAACGCTTCCCGCACGAGTTCTCCGGCGGGCAGCGGCAGCGCATCGGCATTGCACGCGCCCTGGTGATGAACCCCAAACTGATCGTGTGCGATGAGCCGGTCTCGGCGCTCGATGTGTCGATCCAGTCGCAGGTGCTCAACCTGCTGCGCAATCTGCAACAGGAATTCGGGCTGACCTACCTGTTCATCGCGCATAACCTCAGCGTCGTCGAGCATATCAGCAATCGCGTGGGGGTGATGTACCTGGGGAAGATGGTTGAACTGGCGGATCGCACCGAACTTTTCCGTCGTCCGCTCCATCCGTATACCAAAGCGTTGATTTCCGCCATCCCGATCCCCAATCCCAACATCCGGCGCGAGCGGATTATTCTACAGGGAGACGTGCCCAGCCCGATCAATCCGCCAAAGGGATGCCGCTTCCACCCGCGCTGCTGGATGGCGCGCGAGATCTGCCGCGAAGTCGAACCGGCATTCGAAGAAAAAATGCCTGGCCACTGGTCGGCTTGCCATTTCGCCCACGAAGTTTCACCCTGATGGAGAATGCCCATGTCACAACCGCTGCTCGTCGTCAAGAACCTTGAGACTCAGTTCAAGACCCAGGATGGCATCGTCAGAGCCGTCAGCAATGTCTCTTTCCACGTTGATCGCGGCGAGACTCTCGGCATCGTCGGCGAGAGCGGATCGGGAAAGAGCGTCACCTCACTGTCGATTATGCGTCTCATTCCTAACCCGCCGGGAAAGATCGTCGGTGGGCAGATTATCTTCGACGGTGAGAACCTGCTCGACTATACCGAAGAAGAGATGCGCCATATTCGCGGCAATCGGATTGCGATGATCTTCCAGGATCCAATGACATCGCTCAATCCGGTGCTCACGATTGGACGGCAGATCACCGAGTCGCTCGAACTCCACATGAAATTGACCCCCAGGGAAGCGCGCAATCGCGCTATTGAACTATTGGAGATGGTCGGCATCCCCGGCGCCGCGCGCCGCCTCGATGATTATCCGCACCAATTCTCCGGCGGGATGCGGCAGCGCGTGATGATCGCAATGGCGTTGTCGTGCAACCCGGAACTGCTGATTGCCGATGAGCCGACGACTGCGCTCGATGTGACGATCCAGGCGCAGATCCTGGAACTCATTCAGCGCTTGCAACACGAACTCGGCACAGCGGTCATCATCATCACCCACGACCTGGGCGTTGTGGCCGGCATGGCCGATCGGGTGATCGTGATGTACGCCGGGCGGATTGTGGAAGAGGGACCCACCGAAGAGATCTTTGCCCGCCCGCGCATGCCATACACCATCGGTTTGCTGCGCTCGATCCCGCGCCTCGACGAGGAAGAAGGGCGGAAACTGACGCCGATCCGCGGTCTGCCGCCGGACCTGATCAATTTGCCGCAGATCTGCCCGTTCAGCCCACGCTGCGATTATTTCATTCCCGGCAAGTGCGACCAGCAGGTTCCGCCGTTGCGTGAGGTTGTGCCCGGACACAAGGCGGCCTGCCTGTTCGATATCACCCTCGAAACGCCGCTTCCCACCACCGGCGACGAAGTGCCAGCATAGTTCCAGCGATGACATCAGGGGAGAGAGTGATGAGTGATGCTTCGACCGATCTGATTCAGGTGCGCAACCTGAAGATGCATTTTCCGGTGATGAAGGGCGCGGTGATCAAGCGCACCGTTGGTCACATCAAAGCAGTCGATGGGGTGACATTCTCGATCAAGCGCGGTGAGACGCTGGGGCTTGTCGGCGAGAGCGGATGCGGCAAATCGACCACCGGACGCGCCATTCTCCAACTCTACAAGCCAACCGCCGGCGAAGTGCTCTTCCAGGGAACCGATCTGACCCGTCTTCGGGGTGAAGAGTTGCGGCGCATGCGGCGCAAGGTGCAGATGATCTTCCAGGACCCGTATGCGTCGCTCAACCCGCGCATGACGGTTGGCGACATCATCGGTGAGCCGATCGCAGTCCACAACCTGCGCCAGGGGAAGGCCGCCATCCGCGAGCGCGTCCAGGAACTGCTCGAACTTGTCGGTCTCAACCCCTACTTCATCAACCGTTACCCCCACGAATTCTCCGGCGGACAGCGGCAGCGCATCGGCATTGCGCGCGCGCTGGCGGTCGAACCAGAGTTCGTGGTGTGCGACGAGCCGGTGTCGGCGCTTGATGTGTCGATCCAGGCGCAGGTGCTCAATCTGCTCGAAGACCTCCAGCATCGCCTGGGATTGACCTACCTGTTCATCGCGCACGGTCTGGCAGTGGTAAAGCACATCAGCGACCGGGTGGCGGTGATGTATCTGGGGAAGGTCGTCGAACTGGCGGAGGGGAAGAAACTGTACGCCATGCCAATGCACCCCTACACTCAGGCGTTGCTGTCCGCCGCTCCCATCCCCGACCCGACCGTCGAGCGGAAGCGGCAGCGCATCATTCTGGAAGGCGATGTGCCGAGTCCGCTCAATCCACCGCCGGGTTGCCATTTTCACACACGCTGCCCGATCGCCATCGACCGTTGCAAACTCGAAGAACCTCCTTTCCAGGACTACGGCGACGGCCATTTCGTCGCCTGTTGGCGCGCACCTGAGTCGATCGAGTTGATGGAACAGTACGCGGTGCGTCCGTCGTAGGTGAGAGGCCAGAGGCGCGAGGTTTCAGGCGGGAAAGTTGAACATGGAACGGTCCACGTTGAACGTTCTACGTGGGAAGGCGACGGTGGGCTGGTGAGAAGGCGGAAGATGGCAGGCGCGAATGTTGCAGGTGGAACCGTTGCACCTTGAATGCGATGCGCGGAGCATGCAAAGGGTTGCATACTGACCGTGCAACAGTGCGAAGGAGGAAGGTGAAAGGCGGCAAGTGCGTCCCCACTCCCTACTCCCTCACATGTTCCTGGTTCTCGTAACCTCCAGAAAGCAGGTATCATGACCATCGGCTGGAGCGAGGCGCTGATCATTCTCATCCTGGTGGCGTTTCTGGTGGCGCTGGCATTTCGTGGCGGCTATGTCCGCGGGCGGATGAAGCGCCCCTCAGCGCCGCGTAGCCGCCGTGATCGCGCCACGCCCGATTGATGTGCACTGGCGCAGGGGGATGCTCGATGAGGGTGAAGAAACCACTGGTGACGGTTGTACGCTCGCCTGTGAAACAACCATTCGTCCATTACTACGATCTGCATCCTACGAAAGAGGATTTGATGGGTGAGAGCGTAGCCCAATCCACCCTGATTCACTATCTGTTAAGCGTGCTCACCTATCTGTTCCGTAACACGACTTGCTTCATTGTTAGCAATTTGAACCTTTATCAGCGCCGTCGCCGCTACGAATATCCGCTGGCGCCGGATATTGCTGTGTTCAAAGGGGTGACCATTCCCAATCCCGCAGCACGCGAATTCCGCAGTTGGCGGTTGTACGAGCCAAACCGACCACCGCCGCAGGTGGTGTTCGAGTTCAGTTCCGAGGAGACATGGAAGACGGACATCGAGGAGAAACCGGCATGGTATGCAGCACTGGGCGTGCAGGAATACATCGCCTACGATCCAAATGATCCGCCGTATTGGCCCGCAGCGCTTGGGCGGCTGCGCGTCTGGCGATGCACTGAGGGTGATGCAATCGAAGCCGACGCTGATAGTCAGGGACGCATCTGGAGCGATGAACTGGGATGCTGGCTTATGCCTGATGGGGCATTTCTGCGCCTCGTGCTTCCTGACGGACGCATGGCGCCGACCGAAGCGGAGGCTGAAAGGGCTGCACGCGAAGCCGCCTGGGTGAAACTGCGCGAATTGGGAATCGATCTCCAGAGTTTGTAATACTAACGTGCGGTCAGTCAGACAAGATATTCGAGCGCTCGGTTCGCAAGGCGTAACGATCCACAACATGCGTTGGCAGTCATGGACGTATGACTGCGCATTGGCATCAGCAGCCCCGGCGGGGCGTTCACGTGCGGTGCGCACGGTCGAACCGCCTGCAGTGAGCATGGTCGAACTGCGTCCTCGGCGAGGGCTTTAGCCCGCAGCGCCCTGGCGTCTCGCTGCACGCCCCGGCAGTATTCATGAATGACCGCGCATTAGTATAATGTGGTTGAGACCGCAATCCGGCGCCGTCCGGTCAAGCCCGCACAGGCGCGCATCGCAACCGTAGCCCGCAGCTTCAGCCGCCGGACAGACCGAGGTTGCTCATACCAGCTGCGGTCCACGACACGCCTGCCGATGCTCGTTGACCGCTGCGCCTTGCCCAACGAACGCACGAACATGTCGTCTGACCGACCACAAGTTCGTATTGAGTCCACCGCAAAAAGGCTTCACCACCAAGGACCCGAAGCGCACGAAGGTGAATAAACATGAAGCGCATTTCCTTCGTGTCCCTTGGTGACCTTCGTGGATGCGTTTTGCCGTGAAGTCATAGAAGACTGAACCACCAAGGACCCGAAGCGCACGAAGGTGAATAAACATGAAGCGCATTTCCTT